>CAZVVC010000040.1:0-15917 GCA_964630425.1 uncultured Bifidobacterium sp.
GCGTTCTGCCCCCATCATCCACTGCAAGGAGACGAGCCATGCCACGCGGCGACAAGTCGGCCTATACCGACAAGCAGAAGCGCAAGGCCGAGCATATCGAGGAAGGCTACGAGAAGCGCGGCGTCGGCCACGAGGAGGCCGAGCGGCGTGCCTGGGCCACCGTCAACAAGGACAGCGGCGGCGGCAACAAGAGCGGCTCGGGACGCGGCAGGAAGGACACCAACGCGGCATCGAGGAAAGGCGGCCGGAAGGGCGGCGCGGCGTCGGCGTCACGCTCGGCGGCCGAGCGGTCGGCCTCGGCGAAGAAGGCCGCGGCCACACGCAAGCGCAACGCGGAGCAGCGGGCGCATTGAACGGAGCGCCCTTCCCTGTCCGGGAAGGGCGCCCGGCCGCGTCATTTCGGCGCGACGGCGGTCTTGTTGACCTGCAGGACGCCGCAGGCGATCCGGCCGCCGGCATTGCCGGTCGGGTCCGTCTTGTAGTCGTCGGGGCCCGCATGAACGACGAAGGACGAACCGTCCTGGTCGTTCAGGTTGGTCGGGCTGCCGGGCGTCAGCGACACGCCGGTCAGGAACAGGTCGATGTCGAGCTTGCCGTCCGACGGGATTTCCAGGTTGGGCAGGTCGCCCGCATGGCGGCCGGCGTCGTTCAGGATGCCGTGCTTGGCGTGGCCCGGATTGAAATGGCCGCCGGCGCTGGCGAACTCGCCCTCGCAGACGCCCTTCTCGTGGATGTGGAACGCATGGGGTCCCGGCGGCAGGCCGGCGAACTTGGCCGACAGCGCGATGCCGGATTCGCCGGTGGTCAGCACCAGATTGCCGACCGTGTTGCCCTTCTGGTCCTTGAGCACCACCGTGGCGCCGCTGGGCGTCGCCTTCGACCACTCGCCCTTGCCGGCGGCGGGCTTGGCGGCGGGGGTTTCCGACCAGGCGGGCACCGCCAGGGCGATCCCCGCGATGCCGGCGGCGCCGGCCAGGATTTTCCAGTTCATCATGCGATCTCTCCTTCTGGTCATTGATGCGATTCGCTCGCATCATGAAGATCAGGTTTTTCCGTCCGTTTCGCCAGTCCCGCGTGGACCGGCGGCATGTTTGTCAGTTCTCGTCGGCACCGTGTCGTCCGTGGGCATGAAGCGTTCGAGCACGCGGATGATGACCAGGATGAACAGGGCCAGCACCGTCGCCAGCACCGCCACGACATAATATCCGATGCCGCAGGCGAGCCCCACGGCGCCGGTCAGCCACAGGGACGCGCCGGTGGTGAGTCCCGCGACGCGGGTGCCGGAGGTGATGATGGTGCCCGCCGCCAGGAACGCCACGCCCGCGGTGACCGCCTCGATCACGCGCAGCAGATCGACGGTGGGCCGGTCCACCAGGTCCTGCATCTTGTAGAAGACCTCGAGGGCGATGATCGTGAAGGCGCCGGCCGCCAGCGCCACCAGCATGTGGGTGCGCAGCCCCGCCGGGCGGTTCCGGTATTCCCGCTCGAAGCCGATGATCGCGCCGAGCACTACCGCGAGGAACATGCGGATCGCCATTTCGGTGATCGAGGTGTAGGTGGCGAAGGGATCGATGACGCCGTCGGTGTCCTGCATGGATCTACGCGGCCAGCTTCCTCGCGATGTCGGTGACGTGGCGCCCCTGGAAGCGCGCGCCGCTCAGCTCGTTTTCGCTGGGCCAGCGATCGCCCTTGGCGCCGGCGATGGTCGAGGCGCCGTAGGGCGAGCCGCCCGAAATCTCGGCCATGGTCATCTGTCCCTCGAAACTGTAGGGCAGCCCGACGATCACCATGCCGAGATGCAGCAGGGTGACATGGGCCGTGACGATGGTGGTTTCCTGGCCGCCGTGCTGCGTGTTGCTGGCGGTGAAGACGCTGCCGACCCTGCCAACCAGCGCGCCCTTCTGCCAGAGCGGTCCGCACTGGTCGAGGAAGCTGCGCATCTGGGCGCTCATGTTGCCGAACCGGGTCGGCGTGCCCAGGATGACGGCGTCGTAGTCGGCGAGGCTAGCCGGCTTCACGACCGGCCCGGCCAGTTCCGTCCGCGCGCCGGCCTTTTCCAGTTGCTCCTGGGTCATCAGCTCGGGCACGCGGCCGATGGTCGGCCTGCCGCCCGCCTCGGCCACGCCGGCGGCGACGGCCTTCGCCATCACCTCGATATGGCCGTACATGCTGTGATAGAGCACGAGGACGCTGGGTGTCGCTGGCATAACTCGAACCTCCCTCCCGGTCGGGGACGTTCTGCAAACGCCGGCCGGCAATGCCGGTTCCGTGCCCGGACAGCGCACGGGCCTTGCCGGTCAGGCGCCGGGCGGCGGAGTCCCGGACGGCGCCGGGTCCATGATGATGACGCGGTTCCGGCCCGCCGCCTTGGCGACGTAGAGCGCCCCGTCGACGCGGGAGATGGTGGCGTCCACCGCCTCGTCCGAGGCGGCGAGGCAGGCCCCGATGCTGACCGTGATCTCGACCGCGCGCCCGTCATCGAGCACGACGGGCGTGGCGCTGAGCCCCTGGGCGATCTTCCGGGCGACCACGCCGAGCGTGTGCGGCGTCGCCTCGGACAGCAGGACCACGAATTCGTCGCCGCCCCACCGGCCCGCCACGTCGTAGCTGCGCAGTTGCGCGCGGAGCCGGCCGGCGACCTCGGCCAGCACCTGGTCGCCGGCGTGGTGGCCGTACCCGTCGTTGACGCTCTTGAACATGTCCATGTCGATGAGCAGCAGGCCGAGCGCGTACTTGCCGCGCACCGCCCGGTTCCGCTCCCGCTCGGACGCCAGCACGAAGCCGCGCCGGTTGTACAGCTCGGTCAGCGGGTCCAGATAGGCGAGCTGCTCCAGCATCTCGGTCCGCTCCCTGACGCGGTCCTCGAGCAGCCGGGTATTGTCGCCCACGGTCCGCGCCATGTCGGCGAAGGCGCGCGACAGATGCCCCAGCTCGTCCCTGGCGGCATCGACAGCCGGGACGGCGAAGTCGCCCGCCTCCATCCGCCGCACCGACGATTCCAGCCGGGCGATGCGGTTCAGCACCACATGCCGGAACAGCAGGGTGATGAGCAGGGTCGCGGCCGCCAGCACGGCCGCCAGGAAGATCGCCATGGGGTTGAAGAGCTGGCGTTCGATCAGCATGTCCACGTCCATCAGGGTGACGTTGAACCAGCCGATCTGGTCCAGATAGCCGACGCCGGCCAGCACCCTGTGCCCGTCGATCTGGACGAAACGCGACTCCACCTGGTTCTTCTCGCCCGAGACCCGCCGCATCATCTCGGCCAGCGCCTCGCGGTCCTCCTTCCTGTCGAACAGGAGGAAGATGGTTTTCTTCGACTTGGCGTCCTTGGTCAGGCTGTGGAAGTCGACCATGCGCGGGTCGCGGTGCGCCTGGATCGCGCCGCTCCGGTCGACGAAGACGCTGTCGATGCCCTTCTGCGGGAAATCGACGACCTCGCGGATGAAGTCCGTGAGGTCGATGCCGGTGCCGATCATGCCCAGCACCTCGCCGCCGTCGCGCACCGGGCAGTTCACCCACACCTTGGTGACGCGGATGTTGTCGTCGTGATCGACGTTGAGCTGGCAGTCGTCTCCCGAGGCGATGGTCTTGTAGTACCATCCGTCGCGCGGATTGCCGGGCCGCAGCGTGTAGCGGTACTGCCTGCCCGCATAGGTGTCGTCCCGGTCGTTGAAATAGTAGTTGCCCGACGCGCCGATGACGAAGAAGTAGCTGCGGTCCTTGAAGGCGAGGCGGTAATGCTCCAGCTCGGCCAGGCCGCGCTGCCGGCTCGCCGGGTCCTGCTCGTTCCGCGCCCATTCGAAGATCGCCGGCGAGCGCGCCAGCGTCTGGGCGAGCGAGCTTTCGCGGAACAGCGCCTCCAGGCCGCGATAGCGGTCGAACTGCACCTGCTTCTCGGCGAACAGGGTTCCCAGCCGGACGACGGCGCGGTCGACCAGGTAGTTGAAGGCGACGAAGGCCGTCCCGGCGGTGGCGATGAAAATCGCCACCGTCAGCAACAGCACCTTCACGTGCAGGCTCGCCGCGAGCGGCGTGCGCGTGCCCTTCTCGCCCCTACCCAATAACGCCGGGCCCCCTCGTTGAACGTTCAGCGGAAATGGTAGACCCGGCGCACGGCGCTTGGAACCCGTCGATTAACCCATTACGGGGACAGGCGATCCTCGCGGCTCCAGATGCGAAGCCGCCAGGCGTCCGCGATGAAGGCATCCGGATACCCCTTGCCCGAGAGGTCCACGATTCCCTCGTCCGCGCCCGGCTCGACGCCGGCCGCCGGCGTCGTTCACCGAGCCATGCCGGCTATGCGTTGATGTCGCGGTCGCGGGTTTCGGGCAGGAAGAACGCCACCACGAGGAAGCCGACGATCACCACCGCGGTCATGTACCAGAGGCCGGCATAGACGTCGCCGGTCGAGACGATGATGAACTGGGAGACGAAGGGCAGCAGGCCGCCGAACCAGCCGGTGCCGAAATGGTACGGCACGGACAGCGACGTATAGCGCACCTTGGCGGGGAACAGCTCGGTCATGATGGCGGCGACGGGGCCGTAGGCGACGGCCGACAGGAAGATCAGCGCCACCACGACGGCGATCACCAGCGGGTAGTTGGTGTCCTCGGCCTGCGAGGGATAGCCCGCCGCGGTGATGGCGACGAGCAGCGCCTGTTCGTCGAAGCCCTCGACCTTCACGCCGCCGAAGCTGATGACGACGTCCTGGCCCGGCTCGCCGGGCGCGCGCTCGTAGCTGATGCCGCGTTTGGCGAGAAAGGCCATGGCGCGGGCGCATTCGGCGGTCTGCTTCTCGGCGAAGACGTCATAGGGGCAGTCGCTGGCCGAAACGGTGACCGGCGCCAGCTTCATGGCCGCGGACATGCCCGGATTGGCCGCGCCCGCGAGGGCGTGGAACAGCGGGAACACCAGCAGGATCGACAGGCCGTAGCCGGCGAGCAGCACCTTCTTGCGGCCGACCTTGTCCGACACCCAGCCCATCAGGATCATCAGCGGCATGCCGATGGCGACGGCCGCGGCCATGATCATCTCGGCATGGCTGGCGTCGAGCCGCATGGTGTCGCGCAGGAAGTAGAGCACCGAGAACTGGGCGGTGTACCAGATCACCGTGTGGCCGGCGGCGACGCCGAACAGGGCGATCAGCACCAGCCGCGTCTGCGACCAGGACGAGAACGCGTCCTTCAGCGGATGCTTGGAGGTTTTGCCCTGCGCCTTCATCTCGGCATAGACCGGGCTTTCCGACAGCTTGAGGCGGATGTAGAGCGAGATGGTGAGGATCACCAGCGAGAAGGCGAAGGGAATGCGCCAGCCCCAGGCCTCGAACTCCTCCGGGGACACCATGCCCTTCGACACCAGCACGACCAGGATCGACAGCAGGAACCCGGCGCCCGCCGACATCTGGATGAAGCTGGTGTAGAAGCCGCGCTTGCCCGGCGGCGCGTGTTCGGCGACGTAGATGGCGGCCCCGCCATATTCGCCGCCCAGCGCCAGGCCCTGCAGCAGGCGCATGGTCACCAGCAGGATCGGCGCCCAGATGCCGATGGTCGCGTAGTCGGGGATGATGGCGATGGCGAAAGTCGCCAGGCCCATCATGGTGATGGTGACCAGGAAGGTGTATTTACGGCCGATCAGGTCGCCCAGATGGCCGAAGACGATGCCGCCGAGCGGGCGCACCAGGAAGCCGGCGCCGAACACGGCCAGCGACTTCAGGAAGGCGGCGGTGCCGCTCTCGCCGGGAAAGAAGTGCTGGGCCAGCAGCACCGCCAGCGTGCCGTAAATGAAGAAGTCGTACCACTCGAAGACCGTGCCCAGGGTCGAGGCCGTGATGACCAGCCGGTTGCGCTTGCCGTGGGATTCCGCTGAAGACGACATCGGGGAGACCTGTTGAGTGGTGGAAATCAGAGCCGGATCGTGAAGCCCGCGCGGCGCCCGTCAACGCCTTCTTCCCCCGTCCCCTTAGCCGAAAACGGCGGTTTCCCTGCCCCGGTCCCTTTTGTCATACAGGCAGGATCGTTCGGTAACAAGGGTTTGACGCAATATCGGGCGGGCGGCCGTCAGTGCTTGCCGCCCATCTTGTGGGCTTTCACCGTGATGAGGTCCATGACGGCCAGCATCACGCCCGAGACGACGAAGGTCAGGTGGACGATGACCATCCACATCAGCTCGTTCTCGGGGGTGTTCTTGATGTTCATGAAGCTCTTGAGGAGCTGGATGCCCGAGATGGCGACGATCGAGGCGATGAGCTTCAGCTTCAGGCCGCTGAAATCCACCTTGCCCATCCAGTCGGGCTTGTCCTCGTGATCGCCCACATGGATCTTGGACACGAAGTTCTCGTAGCCCGAGAAGATCACGATCAGCAGCAGGTTGCCCGCCAGCGACAGGTCGATCAGGCTGAGGATGCCGAGGATGGTCTCGGACTCGCTCATCTCCAGCACGTGCGGCGCGATGTGGAACAGCTCCTGGGTGAACTTCACCAGCAGCAGGACCAGCGACACGATCAGCCCGAGATAGAACGGGGCCATGACCCATCGGCTGGCGAACATGAACCTTTCGAGCTTGTGCTCCATCAATCCCTCGGTTTCGCGCGGCGGGAGCGGGTGCCCCGGCCGCCACAAACTAGTCGATGCCGGTTCACGATAAAGCGAATTTTTCGCAACCTGCCGCCATGCGATCCGCGTCGCCGCGATGGTGGCCCGTACTGCACCGTCGGCGCGGCGCCCGCCCGGGAAAATCATCCGCGCAGTGCTTATCTGCTATAAGCACCGCACGACAACAGCATGACGGACAAGCCTTGGACGCGGCCCTGCATTCCACACTGCTCACGACCGGCGAGCCCGCCGCCGTCGAGGTGGTCAACCCGCACGGCGCCGGCGCGGTGTTCCTGATCTGCGATCACGCCTCGAACCGGGTGCCGGCGCGGCTGGGCACGCTGGGCCTGAGCCAGGCCGAGCGCGGGGATCACATCGCCTGGGACCCCGGCGCGGCGGACATGGCCCGGCGCCTGTCGGCGATCCTCGACGCGCCGCTGGTGCTGAGCGGTTATTCGCGGCTGGTCGTCGACTGCAACCGGCCGCTGGACAGCCCGCAGCTCACGGCCGCGGCCAGCGGCGGCGTCACCGTGCCGGGGAACGTCTCGATCTCGCCCGAGGAGCAGGCCGCGCGGGTCGACGCGCTGCACAAGCCCTATCACGACACCATCGAGGCGATGCTGGAGGCGCGCGCCGGGCGTCCCACCATCCTGCTGTCCATCCACAGCTTCACGCCCGACCTGGGCGACGGGCCGCGCCCCTGGCGCATCGCCATCGCCTATGGCGAGGACGACCGGCTGGCCCGGGTGCTGATCCCGGCGCTGCGCGCCGACGGGACCGTGGTCGGCGACAACCAGCCCTACATGGTGACGCCGCTGACGGACTATTCCATTCCGGTGCACGCGGAACGGCGCGGCATCCTCCACGCGCTGGTGGAAACCCGCCAGGACGGCATCCGCACCCGGGAAGCGGCCGAGGCATGGGCCGAGAAGCTGGCCGCCGCCTATCGCCGCATCGAGGCCGAGGCGCTGCGCCTGGCGTGACGCGCCGGCTATGCCTCGCCCCGCACCTCGTCGGTCCAGACCTTGAACTGCAACAGGGTGGTCGGGCCGAAGCTGCTGCTGATCGCCACGTCCGAGGCATCGCGGCCGCGGGCGATCAGGACCCGGCCGATGCGCGGCGTGTTGTGGCGCGCGTCGAACGTGTACCAGCCGCCGTCCAGATACACCTCGAACCAGGCCGAGAAATCCATCGGCGCGGGATCGCGCGGCACGCCGATGTCGCCCAGATAGCCGGTGCAGTACCGCGCCGGGATGTTGAGGGCGCGGCAGAGCGTGATGGAGAGATGCGCGAAATCGCGGCACACCGCCTTGCCTTCCGTGAACGCATCGAGCGCCGTGCGCGTGGGGCGCGCTTCGGGGTAGCTGAAGCGCAGATGGTTGTGCACGTAGTCGACCACGGCCTGGACCTTCCGCCAGCCTCCCGGAATGTCGCCGAACCTGGCCCAGGCGAAGCTGGCGAGGCGGTCGGTCTCGCAGTAGCGACTGCCCAGCAGATAGACCAGGGTCTCGGGCGGCAGCGCCTCCACCGGCAACTGAGCCGCCTCCCCGGCGATCCGGTCGGGCTGGCCCGAATCGCGCACCACGGCGTTGGCCGAGAGGCGGATGGCGCCGGGCGGTGCGACCAGCCGGGTGCACCTGTTGCCGAAGCCGTCCGTATAGGCGGCGAGCGGCACGCCCGGATCGGTCGCCAGCACGTCGGGCACGATCAGGTCGTCGGCCCGGGACGGATGGATGTTCAGCATCAGGATCATCGGCGTGGGCTGGCCGCACTGGTAGATGAGTTCGTAGCCGACGCGGATCTGCATGAGGTCGTTCCTGGCATAAACGGCGGACACGTCGTTCATAGGACTATCCATTCCAATGCGGGGCCGACGGCCCGCTCTATGGGGAATTTGGCCGGCGCTCGGCGCGCTGCCCGTCACCGGCCCATGTAGGGAGATTACGACTCAATCGGGCAAAGGTTCCGGTGGGCCGGGAAAGGCTGCCGTATCGGTCGCCGGGCAGGTTGGCTCGACCTGTCGCCGTCATTTGCCATCCGTCAGACTCTCCCTCCAGCGTGCCTCTGCGTCGCTACGCTCGCAGAGTCACCGGGAAGGAAGCCCAAGGGATACCAGTCTAAACGGCTTTTAAGCGATGCCGGCCAGCCGCCGCGCCGCGCCCACGCCGGCGCAGGTCCAGCGCAGGAAGCCGTAGGGAATGCCGCAGATCACCGGCTCGGCGACGCGGGACCGTTCGGCGAGGCGGCACCACATGGGCGAGGATTTCATGGCGGCCAGCACCGGGCGCAGCTCGCGCACGCCCTCGGCCACGGCCGCCTCGACGGCCAGCACCATCTCGGCCGGGTCGGGATAGAACAGCGAGAGGGTTTCGGCGCGCGCCGCGTCCTCGCCAGCCCACAGCACCGCGTCCTCGATCATCAGGACGGCCTCCTGGTATCCGGGCACCGATCTGAGCCCGGCCGCCGCCAGCATGGCGAGGATGTTCGCGTTGACGGTGCAGTCGGCGATGTTGGGCGCCAGGCCCGGCCGCAGCCACGTCTTGAACGTGCCCGTGCGCGGCCAGCCCGGTCCCGGCTGGATGGTCGCGGCTAGCCGGTGGCTGACCACCGTCCTGCACGCGGTGCGGCGAAGCGCCGCGAGGCTCAGCCGGTCCGCCTTCCAGAGCAGCAGCGCCATCAGCGCGGTATCGTCGCCGTCGTCGGGCAGGTCGGGCGCCCAGGGCGGCCGCGCCTCGAGCGGCCAGAACCGGAAAGCGCCCGTATCGGGATTGCGGCACGATTCGAGCACGCCGAGCGCCGCGTCGTGGCGCCGGGCGCCGAGCACGGCGCGGGCGTCCCCACCGAGCGCGCGCAGCACCTGCGCCGTCGCGAAACCGTTCCTGTCCTCGGAATGACGTTCCCTGCCCCCGGCGAACACCTGGCACGGCGCGAAGCCGTGCTCGCCCAGCAGCGCGCCCGGGCCGCTCAGGGCCGCAGGCCGACCTGCATCCACGGCTTGCCGTCCTCCGCCACGCCGAAGCCCACCATCCCGTGACGGCCCGGCTTGTCCGGCGCGCCGTTCCCCAGGACCGCCTCGTAGATGGCGGTATCCCATCCGTAGCGCCCGGCCAGCTCGCGCAGCTTGCGGCTGACCGCCTCGTCGCCGCCCAGCAGCGGGCCGGCCTGGACGAAGAAGCCCGCCGCCACGAGGCGGCCCTTCAGCGTGGTCAGGGTCAACCCGGCGGCCCCCGGCAGCAGGTAATCCTCGCAGGACCGTCCGGTGAGGTGCGAGGCGAGATCGACGACCGCCGAGGCGTCGAGGCCGCACCGGACCAGCAGCCGCTCGATCTCCCAGATCTCGGGCTTCCGCACCCGGCCATAGAGTTCCACGGTCCCGGCCTCGCCATCGATCCCGGCCATGCGCCAGATCACCCGCGAGGGAATGGCGTGCAGGATGGAGGGGCGCAGCAGCTCGGCGGGCAGCTCGGTGCCGGCCATGTCCACATAGAGCTTGTAGCGGTCGCGCTCGCCGTCGTGCCGGCCGCCGATCCACGCGCCGAAGCGCAGCGGCTTGCCCGGCCGGGGCATCAGCCAGTCGGGCACGCCCGTCTCGACGCCCAGCCCGCCCAGCACCTGGAGCGCCGAGCCCAGGCGCTCGGTCTCGGGGGTATCCGGGCCCGAGGCCTCCGAGGTCCAGCGGACCGAGCTGTCGCGGGACGACCAGGACATCTCGACCGGATAGCCGGTGTTGGTGAGGCTGCTCGCCCGCCAGGCGATCTCCGGCCAGCGGGACCGGCGCATGCCGGCGAGCGCCGCGCCCAGCGCCCGGCTGGCGCGCCGCGACGCCTTCGGGGCGATGGGCCGCAGCCGGGTGAGCGCGGCATCCAGGGGCGCCGCTTCCGGCGCTATGCGTGCTGCGAAGGTCATAGCTGAATGGAAACCACTTCTTCGTCGGACGTCTGAAAGGCTAGACGCCTGAAATCGCCGTTTGTTCCCACCACCGTGTAGCGGAAGCGGAATTGCCGCTGCGCCGGGTCGAGCAGGGCGATCCGCAGCCTGACGTTCTCGGTCTGGTCGCCCCTGACGTCGAGCCGCTCGGCCCGCCGGTAGTTGTTCGCCGGGTCGTCATATTCCACGTCGATGAACACCTGGCGGACGGTTATGACGTCGAACAGCGGGATGAACTCGATGCTCAGCGCCTGGTCGAACGGATCGTGCACGACCAGCGCCGAGGCGGTCAGCTCGCGCGGGAGCTGCTCCCGCACCGAGCCGTCCTTCAGGTGGTGCCTGAGGGCGTAGGTGATGCTCCGGCCTTCCGGCGTCGCCGGCTTGGGCGCCCGCAGCTTCCAGACCTGGGGCGGCGAGTCCGGCAGGACGGTGAACACCTTCTTCCTGTCGAAGCCGTCCGGGCCGACCGCGCGGAGCGTCACCTCGGTCGAGCTGATGACGCCGGCGTCGATGTCGCCCGGCGTCACCGGTATCTCGAGGAAGTCGAGCACGTCGTAGGGATTGACGAACAGCGTGCGGTCCGCCGTGCGGGCGGGCGGCAGCTCGATGCTGAAGCGGTCGGAATCCCAGCCGGAATCGGGGCTGAAATGGAATTGCTGCTGCTGCTGGTATTCCACGTCGTGGCTGGAATTCAGGAACACGGTGAAATCCTTCGGCCCCTTGTCGTCGGCGCGGAACACGAAATCGCCGTGCTTGTGGTCGCGGGGATTGGCGGGGTCGCCGTAGTCCAGCGCCACCTGGGCGGACGACAGGCCGATGCGCTCGAAATCGATGGGCGTCTCGGCCAGCACCTTGAACTCGCGGAAGAACGGATCGTCCAGGTCCACCTCGGTGAAATAGCTGTCCTTGTCCGCCAGGTCGCCGAGCAGCAGCCCGAAGAAGCCCTGCGGCGCATAGGTGCGCCGCGTCGCCTCGGCCCGGTTGTAGTAGAAGGTCATCTTCTTGCGTTCTTCCTGCCGGATGAACTTCAGCTTGAGGCTGACCACGCCCGGCATGGTGCTGGGAGTGGGAGTCGGGGTAGGTGTCGGCGTGGGGGTAGGTGTCGGCGTGGGAGTCGGTGTCGGAGTCGGCGTTGGTGTCGGCGTTGGCGTTGGGGTCGGTGTCGGCGTCGGCACCGGGTCGATGACGACCGATTTGGGGCGCGTCAGCGTGCCGCGGAAGGATGACGGCTGGCCGCCGGCGACCCGCCCCTTGATCTTGGCGACGCGGTCGTTCTCGTCGCCGGTCGCCGGATTGCCCGGGGTGCCGCGCGCCTCGAGGTCGCCATGCGCCTGCGGCGTGATCGCCAGGATGGCGCCGGCACGCGCGGCGAGCCCGACCGCCACGTCCATGCGCCGGATGGACAGGCGCATGTTGTGGTCGCGCTGCTGGTCGCCGGTCAGCGGCGTGGCGCCGCTGCCGGGCTGGGGCGCGGTCTCGAAGCTGGCATGGGCGTCGATCTCCACCTCCTTGGGTGCAACCAGCGTGTTGATCCACGCGGTCAGCCGCGCGGCGCCCCGCTCCGACCCGGACCAGGAGGCGCCGTCGCCCTGGGCGATGCCGCTGGCGTTCTGGTAGCGGTTGTCGGCGACGCTGTTCTCCACATAGGCGCGGTAGGAGGCGCTGGGCGGATTGGTGGCCCAGCCCGTCGGGCCGGGCGGCTGATCGAAATCGAAGAACAGGTGGAACGTCTCCTCGCGCGTCGCGGCGGGCCAGTCCACCTTGATGTCGATGCTGCCCTCGGGCGGCACGTCGACGGTGAACTGTCCCTGCGGGTCGAGGGCCTGGACCGCGTCGTTCACCTTCACCACCGCGCCCTCGCCCGTGACCGTCACGGTCTCGCGGGTGCCGGCCGCCGGATTGGCGGGCACATGGGTCACGGACCGGCCGGCGGGCAGCGGGGTCGGGCTGGTGCTGGTGGGCGTCAGCACCGCCGGCTGCACGACGGTCTGGCGCTGGGCGGGCGCCGCCGTGGTGCCGGCCTTGGTGCCGCCGCCGGCGACGCCGCCGATGGCCTGTCCCGCGGCGCCGCCGACAGCCGCGCCCGTCTGGCCCGCGACCGCGCCGCCGACGGCCGAGCCGATCTGCTGGCCCGCGCCGGCGACCGTCGTCGCCATGGTGTCGCCGAAGCCGCTCACGCCGCCCGTGACGCTCGACGTGGTCGTGCCCGACGCCTTGGTGTCGCCGCCGGCCTTCGTGTCGCCTCCGGCCTTGGTGTCGCCACCGGCCTTCGTGTCACCGCCAGCCTTGGTATCGCCCTTGGTCTCGCCGGCCTTGCTGTCCCCCTTGGTCTCGCCCTGCTTGGTGCCGCCGCCCTCGGCGGGCTTCTCGCCGCGCAGCACCTCGCGGGTGAACTTGGCCACCTCGGCCAACGGATCGGCCTGCGCCTGGGGCGAGGCGAGCTGGCCGGGGGTGAAGGTTGGCTCGAACCATTTGGACAGCAGCTCGTCCTTGAAGAAGGCCAGCGCCCAGTCCTCCTGCTCCTTCTCGTCTGCCTCGCCGGTGAAGTTGATGATCTTGATCTTGATGGCGCCCGTCTGCTTGAGGCTCTCGAACGCCGCGTCGATGCCGGCGCGCACCCACTGGTACTGCGCCTCCAGGCTGGCGCTGAAATGATTGAAGATCATCTCCAGGTCGGCGGTGATCTCCACCTCGAGCGCCGGGCGCATGCCGGTATAGACGAAGGTGTAGAGCACGCCGATGGGCGCCAGCCCCTGCTCGAACGCCTGCTCCAGGATGGTCGCCCCTTCCTGCGACAGGGTAAGGCTGAAGGCGGCGCGGTTCTCGGCGTCCATGGACGGCGTCGAGGCGCCCAGGATGGTCTGGACCGCATTGAACGCGCCGGGCGGCGGCGCGGCGGCCTCGGTGCCGCCCGCCCCCTGCACGTTGAGCGCCACGCACTGCACGGCGCCGGATTCGAACATCACCGGCGACAGCCGGGGCTGGGTGACGCCGGGTTCGGTCAGCACCCGGCTCCTGATGGTCGATTCCTCGTTCTCGGACAGCTTCAGCGTGGTCTCGAACATGGCGAAGCCGCCGCCCTTGATGCCCGCCCCCGCCACCGCGGGCTTGTACTTGATGAAGCTGAACGCGGCGCGGTTGCTGTCGGCGCGCCGCGCCAGCTTCACCGGCCCGGGCAGGTACCAGAACTGGTTGGGATCGGCATGGTCCCGGAAGACCGAGATGCCGTTGACGTTGAGCGGCTTGTCGAGACTGAGCATGGCTTATCTCACACGCTGAAGGGGGTTCTCAGGGCGCCTTGAGCTGGAGCACGTCCGCTTCGGACGCGGTCCAGTCGGTCCCCTGTTCGAGTCCGTTCTGGAACAGGAAGGTGGTCCGCGCCTCGTAGCGGTCCCGCGACTCGTCCACATAGTCGAACTCGAAATAGCCGCGCGCCGCGGCGTCCTCGAACACGAAGCTGTCGTTGAACGAGAGGCCGGCCGCGAAATCCTCGTAGCGCACCTCCGCCGTGGTCCGGCGCAGGTTGCGCGCGGCGAAGTCGGCCGGCGGGCGCACCTCGACGATGCGGCGGCCCTTCATGTCCGGCCGCACGACGATGCGGCGTTCCATGGTGACCGATTCCGGCACCTCGACCATGCGGCCGTCCTTGAACAGGAAGGTGACCTTGAAGAACACCTGCTTCAGCTCGGGGTCCTCGACGTCGACGGTGAATTTCTGCGGCGTCGCGCCCTGGCTGAAGTTGAACGAGGCTTCCTCGAAGATGTCGTTCTCCCTGTCCTCGTAGCGCAGGTCGACGAACACCTGGTCCACCTGGTTCCAGTCCACATTGGCCACCACGTCGAGGGTGCGCTTGCGCGGGAACGGATCGCGGACGGTGACCTGTTCCTCGTCGGTGGTCTTCCAGCCGCTGTCCACGTCGCGGTTGTCGGCCGCGCGGTAGACCAGCCGGTAGGAGAAGTCGCGCTTCCTGGGATCGAGGATGAACATGCGCCAGACGGCGTCCTGCTGCTCCTTGGTGAGCTGGAAGATCTCCCGCTCGTCCAGCCCGCTGGCCTCGTCCTGGTAGCGGACATGCGCCTCGACCATCGGATAGGCCTCCCACGGGAAATTCACCGCGACGATCGGCACCGTGGAGATGGCATAGAGCTCGCGCGGGTCGATCTCGACGTTCTCCACCTCGGACTGGAACGGCGCGGAGGTCACCTTGCGCGGGCGCTCGGTACTGTCGATGCCGGTGAAGTTCACCTCGTATTGCAGATCGACGGGCCGGCGCATCGCGCCGTCGTCCAGCACGCTCATCCACTCGAAGGCGCCGGTGGACGTGTCCTTGGACAGCAGCACGTTCTTGGGCTCGGCGCCGTATCTCGCCTGCACGTTGATCGAGCCGATCAGGTCCTGCTCGAAGTCGGCGCGGCTGACCACGTTGAGCCGCCGCTTCTCGAACCACGGATCGTCCAGATCCACGTCGGTGATGAACCGGCTGCGCGGCAGCGGCGTGTCGCGCATCAGGCGGAACATGCCGGCCAGGTGCCCCTGCGGATGGATCGACCGCTGGATGGCGACCCGCTCGGAGAAATTGACGTTGAGCGACTTGCGGTCGGTGCGCTTGGCGCTGTTGCGCGAATAGGCGAACAGGGTCTTCGAGGTGGCCTGCGCCGCCGGGCCGGCGGCCAGGGTGCCGATGATGGAGTTCGCGGCGCGCACCGCCTTTTCCCAATCCTCCTCCTTACCGGGTTCCATCGGCGGCAGGGTCGGTTCGAAGAACGCCTCGGTGATCATGGACCGGACCTGGTTCATGGCGGCGTCGCGGCGCGCGGTGATGCTCTGGTTCTCCTCGTCCTCGGTGACGAAGGTGTCGGCCTCGAGCACGATGACCCGGTCCTCGACCAGCTTGTCGACGGTGTTGCCGATATCGACCGAAGTGAACAGGAAGCCGGCCGAGTAGGTCTCGTCCATGTGGGTCTGCACCCGGTTCCAGTCGATGCTGAGGCGCACCGAATAGGCCGGGCGCAGGCCCAGATAGTTGAGCGAATAGACCACCGCGATGGGCAGGATCTCGCCTTCCAGCGACTTCTCGATGACGGTGACGCCCGCCGCGTCCAGCTTCACCGAGAACGCCGCCTGGTTGTTGCCGTAGAGCGAGGGCGTCGCGCTGTGGTCCATCTTGAGGACGAATTGCGGGCCGGTGTCGACCGGCGCGGGCGTCGACGAGGACGCCTTGGTGCCGCCGGCGAAATCGTCCGACTGCTTGCCCAGCATCAGCAGGCGGACCGAGCCGCTGACCGTGGTGACGGGCGCGATGCGCGGCAGGTCGCTCAGCCGCTCCTCGTTCTGGATCTGCCGCCGGATCTCGTCGAGCTGGCGCTCGGAGGCGCCGATGTTGACGTCGAAGTTCAGGAA
>CAZVVC010000041.1:0-15855 GCA_964630425.1 uncultured Bifidobacterium sp.
GGCGCCGAGGACGAGTATCTTTACCTCACCGACCGGAGCGGCCTGGTGCGGGCGGCGCAGATGGGCGTGCTGGAGTTCCACATATGGGGGTCGCTGATCGACAATATCGAGAAGCCGAACCGCATCGTCATCGATCTCGACCCTGACCCGTCCGTGTCGTTCGAGACGGTGAAGGCCGCCGCCCGGCGGCTGCGGGATGTCTTCGAGGCGCTGGATCTGGTCAGCTTTCCGCTGCTCACCGGAGGCAAGGGCGTGCATGTGGTCGTGCCCGTCAGGCGCCGCCACGAATGGCCGGTGGTCAAGGCGTTCGCCAAATCGCTGGCCGAGCGCATGACCGAGGACGCGCCCGACAGGTTCGTGGCCACCATGAGCAAGGCCCGGCGCAAGGGACGCATCTTCATCGACTATCTCCGCAACGAGCGGGGGGCGACGGCGATCTCGCCCTATTCGCCGCGCGCCCGGCAGGGAGCGCCGGTGGCGTGGCCCGTCACCTGGGAACAGCTCGCTGGGGCGTCCTCGGCGGTGGCCGTCCACATCCACGACGCGGCGGGACATCTCGCCCGTCCGGACCCGTGGGCCGGCTACGCGGACACGCGCCAGTCCCTCGGCGCCGCCGCGCTCCGCGCCCTGGGCGTGCGCGTGTGAGGAACCCGCGCCGTCGATGCCCGTTGTCGAGGGACAGTGTCCACGACAAGGAGCGAGGCGCATGTCCCATCCCGATCCCGGCAGGCCGAACCCCGATCAGCCGCAGCCCGAGTTCCCCGAACGGCCCAGGGAAGCGCCGCCCGAGGTGGAGCAGCCCCGGCCGCCCGAGCCGTCCGACGTGCCGGACGAACTGCCGCCGCCCACCACGCCGGACCGCAACCCGCCCCAGCCCGGGGCCTGAGCGGAAAAGCCGTTCAAGTTGATATTCCGCGGTTTCCCTCTCGGTGCTTCTGCGAGCGTAGCGACGCAGTCCAGCCCTTCCGGTGACGGCTGTGTGGCGGAAGGGCTGGACTGCGTCGCTACGCTCGCAGAGTCACGGTGGAAGGAGAGTCCGGTGGGCAGCAGATGAAAGCGACAGGGCGAGCCAGCCTAAACGGCCTTTTCTCTACGATCCCGATGCCTGAACGCCATCGAGCCGCCTGTCGCCAGGCGGCTCGATACCCCGTCCCTCTCGATGCGCGGTCAGCCGGTCTTGGCCGGCGATTCCTTCTTGGTGTCGGAGGTGACGCCCAGTTCGCAGAGGGCGTCGGTGACCGCCTGGAGGGATTCCGCCGGCTGTCCCGAGACAGTGCCGGGCATGTTCTCTTCCGAAGCGACCATCAGCTGGCGCAAATCCTGGTCCCATTCCTGCAGCAGCTTGATCTTCTGCTCCCGACTCAGGGCCTGATCCTTCAGGATATCTTCAGGGTGGGCATATCGCTCGGACACATCTCCGGCAACGGCATGATCCTTTTCGTTCGCCATGTGGGTCCATCCTCGAACCAGTGAAATCCGACTCCGTTAACGCCGAGACCGCGATTCCGGTTCCGCTTCCCCCAGGCATGGACAAACCCGTTGCAGGTGCCCCGATACCAGGCCGTCTCAGGGATGGCCCGAGCGGAACAGCGCGTTCAGGTCCTGATCGCTGGTTTCCAGGATACGGTCCACCCAGCGATGGAAGCGGTGGCCACCGCCCTCGTTGCGGCCGAACAGCACGAATTTGCGCGCGCCGCTCTCCAGCGCCTTCTGCTGGCGCAGGCCGGTGGCGTAATCCTCCTCCTGCACCACATATTCCAGCAGCTTGAACTGTTGCAGCGCCTCGTGCCGCTGCTCGTCGTCCGGCGCCTTTTCCATCAGGTACATCTGGGTGGTGAAGGATTCGCCGGGCGTGTCGCCGGGGAAAAGCTGCGACAGCATGATGCTGCGCCCGCCGCCGCGGAACGAGGCGATGGAGATGTGCGGGAAGATGGTCCACACGCCCGCCGACAGGATGTCGGCGCTCCACTGGTCCTCCGGCTTGTCGAGCAGGCCGATCATCTGCCGGGAAGGCGAGGTGACGCGCTGATGCGGTCCCCAGGCATAGTAGAGCGCCCGGTTCGACATCTGCTCGCCGAAGGTCTCCCGGTGCAGGACGGGCAGGTGATAGAGGTCGAGATAGCCGTCATAGGCGATCTTCCAGTTGGGGCCCTTCAGGGTCCGCGCCTCGAACAGGTGCCAGTCCTTCAGCCCGAACGCGCCCAGCATCTCGTCATAGCCGGCCAGGAAGGCGTCCATGTCGACGGGCGAGTCCGGGTCGAGGATCACCCAGATTAGGCCGGCGCGTTCGGTGATCGGCAGCGGCACGAGGCCATGCGCCGACATGTCGATGTCGCCGAAATCCTCCTTGGCGGCGATGGCGACCAGATTGCCCTTCTGGTCGAAGGACCAGGCGTGATAGCCGCAGATGAAGCGCCGGGCCTTGCCGGTGCCCGGCTTCACCACCGGCGCGCCGCGATGGCTGCATGAATTGATGAAGGCGCGGGCGGTCCCGTCGCTGCCGCGCGCGATCAGCACCGGTATGCCGACCACGTCCATCGCCTTGTAGTCGCCGGGCGCGCGGATTTCCGCCGTGGCCGCCAGCATCAGCGGGATGCGCTTGAAGACCTTGTCGATCTCCAGCTTGAACCTGTCCGGGTCGAAGTAGTTCTCGGCCGGCACCCTGAACACATCGGCTTCCTGCGCGATCGTCCCCGCCTGCGCGTGCCCGATGTTGTGGCGCGCCATCTCGATCAGCTCGGCCCGTGACATCTTACGCCTCTTCCCGATTTCCGACTGGTAACAGCCAATCTAAAGCACCGGCGCCGGTTTTTCCAAGCGGATCGCGGGTACCATGGTTGTCTGAAACCGGGTGGCAGCTCATGGCATACATCCGACCCCGCTCTCGTCGAGTGCCGGCCGAAGGCCGGTGTATCGAGACGCGCACCGTCGCCTGTCCGTGTCTCGATACAATTTGGCGCGGTGCGCCAAATCACTCGACAAGAGCGGGTTGGGTAGACTTTCCAGGGGCTTCCCCTGATGACCAGAAAGAAAGCGGCCTCCCGAAGGAGGCCGCCTCGTCATCCGATCGGGATCGATCCTCAGACCTCGACCTGCAAGTCCCAGCAGGTGTGGGTGTCCCACAGTTTCAGGCTGCGCAGCTCTGGCTTGGCACCGGCTTTCAGCCGCAGGTCGGGCAGGCCGTCCAGCAGCACGTGCAGCGCCGTGGTCGCGGTGTCGCGGGTGATGGCGTAGAGCGAGCGCGGCCTGTCCTCGGGCACCGCCGGATGCTTCGAGGGCTTGCCCAGGCCGAAGGCGATGCCTGCGGGCAGGCCGTCGGCGCGGTACTGGCCGCGCGGCTCGCGCTGGCACAGATCCTTGCGGCCGACGATGAAGCGGTCCGGGTCCTTGTACTGACGCGGATCGCGGTTCGCGGCCGCCGCCGAGCAGATCAGCAGGCCGCCCTCGGGGATCAGCTTGCCGAAGCGCTCCACCTCGTGCAGCGCGAAGCGGCGGGCGTTGAGCACCGGCGCGGAATGGCGCAGCGCCTCGAGGAAGGCGAACTTGGCCAGGCGGCGCTCGTCCTTCACCTTCCGGAATTCTTCCGGGTTGGTGAGGAGAAGGAACAGCGTGTTGGCGAGGCCGCCATGCAGCGTCTCGTGATCGCCCTCCAGCAGGGTGACGACCAGATCCTCGGCCGTCGCCGGCCCGCCGTTCGGGTCCAGCGACGCGACCGCCGAGATCAGGTCCGCGCCCGGATCGGCGCGGCGCCGGGTCAGCAGCGGGCGGAAATACTCGGTCAGCTCGCGGATCGCGGCGAGGCCGTCCTGTTCGGCGACCGGGTCCATGTTGAAGCCGTGCGTCATGCGCCAGTAGCGCCGGCAGAACAGCGACGCGTCCTCCTTGGGCAGGTCGAGCTGGCGGACCAGCAGCTCCAGCGGCAGCCGGGCGGCGAAGTCGATGGCCAGGTTGGCGCCGCCCTTGGCCTTGATGTCGGCGAGGATTTCCTCGGCGACGGCCTGGACGTTGTCGTCGATGCCCTTGGCCTGGGCGACCAGCACCGGCAGTTCCTGGCGCAGGTCCCGGCCATAGCCGGCGATGTTGTAGAACCAGCGGCGCGGACGGGTCTCGAAATTGGCGTCGTCGGTGAAGATCGACGTCACATCGTCATAGCGGGTGATCCAGTAGGAATTCTCCAGCCAGTCGCGATAGCTGGGATAGTTCTCGCGCAGGATCTCCAGGAACGGATAGGGATCGCGGATGAACTCGGGCGAGATCAGCTGCATCGGCTTGATCTTCGCCGTCGACTGGCCCAGCCGCTCGCGCTGGTGGATCTCGTAGGTGCGGAAGCCTTCGCCTTTCACGCCGCCCGGCGTGACCGGCACGCCGTTGCGGCCATAGGTGATCTTCGGGGCGGCTTCAGCCTGACCGGTGCCGGGACCGGGCGCGGTCCGGATCGCTTCTGTGGTGCTCATGCTTCTGGCCTTAATTGAGGTCGTAGTCGATCCAGACTTCCTTGGCCGAGACGAGGCCAATGGGCATCAGGCTGCCGTCATAGTCCTTCGGCATCTTCTCCACGTTCAGGCGCGGGTTCTTCATGTGGCGCTTCAGGATCTTCGAGCCGATCACCGCCTCCTGGTGGGAAATCCACGCGCCGGGGCACAGATGCGGGCCGACGCCGAACGCCATGTGGCTGCACCGGCCTTCCTTGCGATAGCCCGATCGCAGCAGCTTGCCGCTGTACAGGTCCGGCCGGAAGATGTTGAAGACCTCCGGGTCCTTGAAGATGCGGTCGTCGTGGTTGGCCGAGAAGTCGACCATGTTGATGAGCGAGCCGGCCGGGATCTTCACGCCGTGCAGCTCGATGTCGAACGAGTTGTGGCGCGGCTGGCCGCCGATGGGCGTGGAATGGCGCAGCGTCTCGTGGAACGCCACGTCCCACATGGTGTCCGGGTCGGCGAACACGGCCTCGGCCTGCTGCGGATGCTGCATCAGCAGGTACCACATGTTCAGGATCGCGCCGCGCGTGGTCTCGCCGCCGCCGCCGACCACCAGGGCGATGTTCGAGGTGATCTCCTCGGTCGACAGGTAATCGCCGTCGATCTGCGTCTCGCACAGCTTGGAGATGATGTCCTTGCCGATGGGATTGCCGGCGGCGTCGTACAGATAGGTCGGGTGCGCGCGGCGCTCCTCGACCAGCGTGCCGACATAGTCCTCCAGATCCTGGCGCGCTTCGAGACCCTGGTGATGGGTCTCCGAGCCGCCCAGGCCCGACATCATCGAATTGTACCAGTAGAAGAACTTCTTGCGGGATTCCTTGGGGAAGCCCAGCACGTCGCAGACCACGCGGATCGGGAACTCGTTGGCGAAGGCGCGGCCGATGCCGACGGTGCGGACGCCGTCGCGGTCCTGCACGATGCTCTCGTCGAGGGTGTTCCAGTCGGCGATCATCTCCTCCGCGATGCTCTCGATGGCGTGCATGCGGTTGTCCAGCGACTTGCCGACCAGATGCTGGCCGTAGAGGTTGCGGCGGCGGCGATGTTCGACGCCGCTCAGCTCCAGCTGGGTGTTGCCCAGCACGCCGCTCGACGAGCCTTTCGGGATGGTGTTGAAGCCCTCGTCGTCGAAATAGCAGGTGGTGATGTCGTCGTAGCGGGTGACGTAATAGCAGTTGTGCAGCTTGTCGAAGAACACCGGATAGTGGTCCCGCATGATCTTGTAATACGGGTACGGGTTCCGGAAGAATTCGGCCGAATTGAAGATGCGCGGGTCGATCAGCGGCGTGCCGTCGGGGGCGTGGCCCATGTCGACGGCCTCGCCCAGCGGCATCAGCGGGAAATCATGGCTCGACAGCGACTGGCCACGCGGAACGTGGCCGGTCTTGGGGGCAGGGCCGTCGCCCGGTTTGACGTCGCCGTTCTCGACGATGTCGCTCAGGAAAGCGGTGATGGAGTCCATTTTGGGCCTCATTCGGTTCGTATTGGGCCAGATGGCGCCAACCTACATCCTGGGCGTAGGATTGGCAATGAATCAAAAGTCACGCTTGAATGCAGAATGCCGCCGGTTTCGCCTCAGAAAACGACGGGAAGCCGCCAGCAGCTATGCATTTCTCCCAGCCGCAGACTCCGCAGCGCGGGCGTCTCGCCGGGCTTCAGCCTGATCTCCGGAAGGGTGTCGAGCAGTATGTTCGAGGCCGTCGTCGCCGTGTCGCGGGTGATGGCATAGAGCGAGCGCGGCCGGTCCTCGGGCACCGCCGGGTGCTTCGACGGCTTGCCCAGGCCGAAGGCGATGCCCGCCGGCAGCCCGTCGGCCCGGTACTGGCCGCGCGGCTCGCGCTGGCACAGGTCCTTGCGGCCGACGATGAACCTGTCCGGGTCCTTGTACTGGCGCGGGTCGCGGTTGGCGGCCGCCGCCGAGCAGTGGAGCAGGGCGCCGATGGGGATCAGCCGCCCGAACCGCTCCACCTCATGGCGCGAGAAGCGGTTGGCCGTCAGCACGGGCGTGGAATGGCGCAGGGTTTCCAGCCAGGCGAATTTCATCATCCGCCGCTCGTCCTTGACCTTCCGGAACTCGTCCGGATGGGTCAGCAGCAGGAACCACATGTTGGCGAGGCCGCCGTGGAGCGTCTCGTGGTCGCCCTCCAGCAGGGTGACGACCAGATCCTCGGCCGTCGCCGGCCCGCCGTCGGGATCGAGCGTGGCGACCGCCGAGATCAGGTCGTCGCCGGGATCGGCGCGCCGCGCCGCGAGGAGCGGGCGGAAATACTCGGCCAGCTCCCGCATGGCGGCGAGGCCCGCCTGCCGGCTTTTCTGCTCCCACAGCGCGCCGCGCTGCATCCGCCAGTAGCGGTCGACGAATTGCGGGAAATCCTGCCTGGGCAGGTCCAGCACGCAGGCCAGCAGTTCGAGAGGCAGGCGCGCCGCGAATTCGACGGCGAGATCGGCGCCGCCGCCGTCCTTGAAGTCGCCGACGATCTCGTGGGTGATCCGCTCGACATGGGCGTCGATCCGGCTCGCCTGCGCCGTCAGCAGCGGCACTTCCTGGCCCAGGTCGCGGCCCAGGTCCTCGATGCCGTAGAACCAGCGTTTGGGCCGCGTCTCGAAATTGGCGTCGTCGGTAAAGATCGAGGTGACGTCGTCATAGCGCGTCACCCAGAACGAATTGCCCAGCCAGTCGCGGTAGAACGGATAGTTCTCGCGCAGGATCTCCAGCACCGGATAGGGGTTCTCGATGAACTCGGGCGAGATGAGCTGGATCGGCCGGATCCTGTCCGTCGCCTCCCTGACCCGCTCGCGCTGATAGACCTCGTAGGTCCGGTAATCCGCATTGTTGCCGTTGCGGGTGTAGAGCGGCACGCCGTTGCGGCCGGCGAACGCGTCCTTGTCGGGCGCGCCGGCGCCGTAGCTCGGCGGCCTCACCGCTTCTTTCGCTTCAGTGCTCATAGGTGTGCCTCAGGCCAGATCGAAATCGAGCCACAGCTCGCGGGTCTTGTTGATGCCGATGGGCGCCAGGCTGACGCCGTCGATGTCCTTGGGCATGCGGTCGCGGTTGATGCGCGGGTTCTTCATGGTCCGCGCCAGGATTTTCGAGCCGATCACCGCCTCCTGATGGGAAATCCACGCGCCGGGACACATATGCGGGCCGACGCCGAACGCCATGTGGCTGCACTTGCCCTCCTTGCGGTAGCCGCTGCGGAGCAGCTTGCCCGTGTAGAGGTCGGGCCGGAAGATGTTGAAGGTGTCCGGGTCGTCGAAGATGCGCTCGTCGTGGCTGCCCGAGAAGTTGACCATCTCGATCAGCGAGCCGGCGGGCACGGTGACGCCGTGGATCTGCACGTCGAAGGTGGCGTGGCGCGGCTGGCCGCCGATGGGGTTGGCGAAGCGCAGCGTCTCGTGGAACACGGCGTCCCACAGGGTCTCGTCGCGCAGCGCCGCGTCGGCCTGGTCGGGATGCTGCAGCAGGCCGTACCACATGTTCATCAGCGTGCCGCGCGTGGTCTCGCCGCCGCCCGCCACCACCAGCGCGATCAGCGCGGTGATCTCCTCGGTCGACAGGTAGTCGCCGTCCACCTGGCTCTCGCACAGCTTGGAGATGATGTCCTTGCCCATCTCCCGGCCCTGGTTGTCATAGAGGTAGGTCGGGTTGGCGCGGCGCTCCTCGACGATGGACTCGACGTAGTCCTCCAGATGCTGGCGCGCTTCCATGCCCTGCCGGTGCGTCTCGGAGGCGCCCAGGCCGCCCATCATCGAATTGTACCAGTAGACGAAGTTGTCGCGGGCCTCCATGGGGAAACCCAGCACGTCGCAGACCACGCGCACCGGGAAGGCGTCGGCGAAGGCCTGGCCCAGCTCGATGGTGCGCACATTGCCGTCGGTGATGCACCATGGCGCGTCCGCATTGGCCCAGTCGTCGATCATCTCCTGTGCCAGCCGCTCGATGGCCGGCACGCGATTCTCCAGCGCCTTGCCGACCAGATGCTGGCCGAACAGGTTGCGGCGGCGGCGATGCTCGACGCCGCTCAACTCGTGGGTCACGTTGCCCAGCACGCCGTTCGAGGACCCTTTCGGGATGGTGTTGAACCCGATGTCGTCGAAATAGCACTCGGTCATGTCGTCGTACCGGGTGACGTAATAGGTGTTGTTCAGCTCGTTGTGATAGATCGGGTAATGGTCGCGCAGCAGTCTGTAGTACGGCCACGGATTGCGCCGGAACTCGGCGGAAAAGAAGATGCGCGGGTCGATCAGCGGCGTGCCGTCCGGCGCCGTGCCCATGTCGACGTGCTGGCCCACCGGCATCAGGGGAAAGGCCGCCTGAAGGTCTCCGTCCGCCGCTGTCTCGACCGCGTCGGCGGCGTCGGCGCCTAAGGCGCGTGCGAATACCGACGCAAAGGGTTCCGTATTCATTCCATGTCCCCGTTCAAGTCTGACTTTTCCCCAAACGCACGTTACATCCTGCTCCGGGGATTGGCAATCACGGATAAAGTCATGCTTGACTTGAACGGGCCGCGCGAGCGTAATGCCCCCATCGGGTGACGCCGCGCCGAACGGGGAAAGTGCCGGAGTCCGATTGCCGCCGCGCAGGCCGTTTGCGCCTGCGGTGACGGCAATGAGGTGGTACTATGGATGGCGCGGGGATCGTCAAATAACAAGCCGGCCGCGTCAGGACCGGCGAAGCAAGTTTGAGGCTCGGGAGAACTATGGCTTACGTAATCAGCAACGCCTGCATCGACGTCAAGGACATGTCCTGCATCGAGGTCTGCCCGGTGGACTGCATCTACCAGGAAGACGAGGACCGCATGGTCTATATCGAGCCGGACCAGTGCATCGATTGCGGCGTGTGCGTATCGGCCTGCCCGGTGGGCGCGATCTTCGCCGACCACGAGATTCCGCCGGCGGCGAAGGACTTCATCGAGATCAACGCGCTGTGGTTCAAGGACAAGGACGCGGCGCGCGCCCAGGCCGCCGAACGGGCCGGCACCAGCATCTGACCGGCATCGGCGCGGGCCTGTAGGCCTAGTTGCTCGGCGTGCCGCCCGGGGCGATGCATCCGCCCTGCGACGGGTTGTTCCCGTCCTCCATCATGGGGCCGCTGCACAGCTTGGACAGCGCCACGCAATCGAGCACGCCGGAGCAGCCGCACCAGGTGACGTCCTGTCCCTTGCCGCCCTTGTAGACGCCGCATTTGTATCCGGTGGGCCTGGCGTCGGGGGCGACGAAGGCGCCGGTGGTGGTCGGCAAGGGCGGCCGCTCGGCGCGGTTCGCCCCGTCGGCGGCGAGGCTCTGGGCGGTGAAGGCGATGGAAAGCGCGGCGCCCAGCAGGGCGGCGCGAACCGGGTGGCGGCGGATCATGGCGGGTTTCCCTTCCCGTGGCGCCCCCAAGCGGACGGTACTCTAGCACCAAACCTCGCGGCCGGCAGCGGCGCCGCCGTCGCTCCGGATAAATTGAACGGGCGCGCGGTCTGTGCTTCTCTCGAAGGACGCGAAGGGGAGGGACTCACCGTGAAGCTGTACAATTTCGCCGCGCCGAATCCGCAGAAGGTCCGCATCTACGCGGCCGAGAAGGGCATACCGCTTGAACTGGTGGAGGTGGACGTCATCAATCACCAGCTTCGCACGCCGGAGATGCTGGCGAAGAACCCGCTCGCGGTGGTGCCGTTCCTCGAACTGGACGACGGCACGGTGATCCGGGAGTCCCTCGTCATCATCGACTATCTGGAGGAGCTTCATCCCGAACCGCCCATGCTGGGCCGCTCGCCGCTGGAGCGCGCCCGCATCCGCGAGCTGGACCGGCTGGCCGAGCTGGGACTGATGGTCGAGCTGGCCAACTATGCCCATCACGTCTCGCCGTTCTTCGCCGACAAGGGGCCGCAATCGCCGGAGGCGGCGAGGATGGCGCTGAACTGCTATCGCAGGAACCTGGCGATCATGGACCGCGAGATCGGCGGCCGGCCCTTCGTGGCCGGCGACGCCCCTTCGGTGGCGGATTGCACCCTCTATTCCACGCTGTCCTTCGGCGATTACGTGGGCCTCAAGGACGCCGACGGCTTCGCCAACCTCGCGCGCTGGCGCGCCGGCTTCTCCCGGCGTCCCAGCGCGTCGGCCTGATCAGCGCACGGGGAAATCGAAATAGGTGTCGGGGAACGGCTCGTTCCCGAGCGTGAAGTGCCACCATTCCTTGTCGAACGGCTTGAAGCCGTGCCGTTCCATGACCAGCCTGAGCAGCAGCCGGTTCGATCGCTGCCCGCCCGTGACGCCGGCATGGTCCGGCCAGGATTCCGGGCCGAAGAAGTCGAACGGCGTGCCCATGTCCAGCTCGGTGGCCGTGCCGTCCGGGGCCAGCGACACCAGGGTCAGATCGACCGTGCTGCCCCGGCTGTGGCTGGAACGGGTCGCCACATAGCCTTCCTCGAACAGCCTGACCTTGTCGATGTCCGGATAGTAGTGGCGCTTGATGTCCGCGTCGTCCGGCATGTCCGACCACCGCACGAAATGCGCCACGGCGCGGGTGGGGCGGTAGGCGTCGAAGACCTTGAGGCCGAGGCCGAACGGCTTCAGCGCCGCCTGTACCTTCCGCAGGGCCTCGGCCGCCGGCGCCGTCAGCACGACGCGGTCGGCCTCGTAGCCGTCCACCCTGTGGCCCACGAAATTGTCGCTGCCGGCATAGCGCAGGTCGACGACCAGCCCGGGCACGACCCCGTCGGCATGCACGAAACCGTCGGGCAACGGCTCGTCGGCGGCGCGGGCATGGACCGTGGACAGCATCAGCAGGATTCCGATCAGGGCGGGCAGGAAGCGCATGGTGGGGATGCTAGCGGGATATGCGCCGTACAGGAACCCGTTTGGGGGCGCGGCTTGCTCCTTCCCCGTGGAAGGTTTATGACAGGGCCGCCGCCGTGACACAGGGCGGCTGCATCGGAGGTACTGATGACCTGGAAAATTCTGGTGCTCGTTGCGCTCCTCGCGCTCCTCTTCGGCAAGGGCAAGTTTTCCGACCTGATGGGCGACGTGGCCAAGGGTATCAAGAGCTTCCGCAAGGGCCTGGCCGAGGATGACGACGACGTCGTCGCCATGAAGCCCGCCCCCGCGATCGACGCGCCGCAGCAGGCGCCCGTCGCCGAAGCGCGCAAAGAAAACGCCTAGGCCTCAGCCCAGCAGCGCGAGACCGGCCAGGCCGGCCACGCCGAGGGCGATACGCCACCAGCCGAACACGGCGAAGCCGCGGCGGCTGACGAAGGCGAGCAGGCCGCGCACCACCAGCAGGGCCGTGACGAACGCCGCCACGAAGCCGACGGCGATCAGCGCCGCGTCGTCGAAATTCAGCACGTCGCGATTCTTGTAGAGGTCGTAGACCACCGCGCCGGCCATGGTCGGCATGGCGAGGAAGAACGAGAACTCGGCGGCCGAACGCTTGTCCGTGCCCATCAGCAGCGCCCCCACGATGGTCGCGCCGGAGCGGGAGACGCCCGGGATCATGGCGAGGCACTGGCACAGGCCGACCCCGAAGGCGAGCGGCAGCGGATAGCGCATGGCGTCGGTGTGCCTGACCGGCAGCCTGACGCGGTCGACCACCAGCAGGATGACGCCGCCGGCGATCAGCATGACGCAGATCAGGCCGGGGCTTTCGAACAGCACGTTCTTGATGAAGTCGTGGGCGAGGACGCCGATCACCGCCGCCGGCAGGAACGCCAGCAGGATGCTGGCGATGAAGCGCCGGGCCTGCGGGTCGGTCGGCGCGGCGATCGCCACGCCGACCAGCTTGCGCGTATAGACCGCCAGCAGGGCGAGGATGGCGCCGAGCTGGATCACCACCTCGAAGGTCTTGCCCGTCGATTCGAAGCCCATGAAATGGCCGGCCAGCAGGATGTGGCCTGTCGAGGAAACGGGCAGGAACTCGGTCAGGCCTTCGACGAGGCCCAGGATCAGGGCCTCGATGTAGGTTTGACCGTCGGCGGCGAGCGGCAGCAGGCTCATCAGGATTGAGGCGCCTGTGCGGACTCGGCCTCGGCCTCCTTGTCCTCGCTGGCGTGCTTCCGGTGCTTGGTGCGCCAGTCGCCGAGGAACAGCAGGATCGGCGCGGCGATGAAGATCGACGAGGATGCGGCGATGACGATGCCGAAGATCATCGGCACCGCGAAGCTCTCCACCGCCGATCCGCCCCAGATCGCCATGGGCAGCATGGCGAGCAGCGCCGTGGCCGAGGTGTAGATGCTTCGCGCCAGCGTTTCGTTGATCGATTTGTCGATGATCTCGCGCAGCCCCATCTTCTTGAAAAGACGCATGTTCTCTCGCATTCGGTCATACACCACGACTTTGTCGTTCACGGTGTAGCCGACCAGCGTCAGCAAGGCCGCGATGGCGGTGAGGCTGAAATCGAGCTGGGTGATCACGAAGAAGCCGACGACCTTGGTGATGTCGAGGATCATGGTCACGATGGCGCCGATGGCGAAATACCATTCGAACCTGAACCAGATGTAGAACAGCATGATGATGCTGGCGCCCACCACGGCGTAAAGGCCGCTGGTGGCCAGCTCGCCGCTGATCTTCGGACCCACCACCTCGGTGCGCGAGATCTGGCTGCCGGGGGCGACCTGGTCGATCGCCGCGCGCGCCTTTTCCACGGCATGGCGCTGGGCGGCGTCGCCGCCGGGCTGGATCTCGATCCTGATCAGCGCCTTGGTGTCGTTGTCGGCGCCCTGCAGCGAGATGTCGCCCAGTCCCAGGTCCTGCAACTTCGCCCGCATGGCGCCCAGATCGGCCTTGCCGGCCGGCGGGGTGACCTCCATCTGGATGCCGCCCTTGAAGTCGATGCCGTAGTTGAGGCCCGGCGTGAAGAACAGCACCAGCGACGCGGTGGACAGGAAGGCCGACACCGCGATGCCCAGATAGCGGGCGCGCATGAACTGGATGTTGGTGCCCGTCGGGACCAGGTGGATGGGCGGCTCCATGTCCAGGACCTTCAGTTTCCGCACCTTGATCCACCAGATCATCATGATCCGCACCATGGTCACCGCCGTGAACAGCGAGATCAGGATGCCCAGGCCCATGGTGATGGCGAAGCCACGCACCGGACCCGATCCCAGGAAGAACAGCAGGATCACCGCGAACAGCGTGGTCATGTTGGAATCGATGATGGTCGCGAACGCCTTGCGGAAGCCGTGATCCAGCGACGCGTATGCGCCCAGTCCCCGCCGCGTCTCCTCGCGGATGCGCTCGTTGATCAGCACGTTGGCGTCGACCGCGATGCCGATGCCCAGGACGATGCCGGCGATGCCGGGCAGGGTGAGCGTCGCGCCCAGGATCGTCAGCGCCGACAGCGTCAGGATCGTGTGGATCAGCAGCGCCACGCTGGCGATCATGCCCCAGCTTCCGTAGAGCAGCAGAATGAACGCGAACACCAGCACGAAACCGATCAGGCCGGTCCAGGCGCCCATCTTGATGGAGTCGGCGCCGAGATCGGCGCCCACGGTGCGTTCCTCGATCACCGTCAGCGGCGCGGGCAGGGCGCCCGCCTTCAGCATGGTCGAAAGGTCCTTGGCCTCGGTGGTCGTGAACCGGCCGGTGATGACGCCCGAGCCGCCCAGGATCGGCTCGTTGATCCGCGGCGCGCTCAGCACCTTGCCGTCCAGCACGATGGCCATGCGCTCGCCCGTATGCTCGCGGGTCGCGCGGCCGAACTGCTGCGCGCCGGTGCCGTCGAACTTGAAGCCCACCTGCGGCTCGTTGGTGTATTGCGAGAAGCTCACGTCCGAGTTCTCGAGATGATCGCCGGTGACGATGGGCCGCTCGATCAGCGCCAGCATCTCGCCGGTGGAGGCGTCGGGCATGACCATCACGCCATGCGGCGGCGGGCTGCCTTCCGGCACCGGCGTCGTCACCAGATGGAAGGTCATCTTGGCCGTGCCGCCCAGCAGCTTGGTGATGCGCGCGGGATCCTGCACGCCGGGAAGCTGGACCAGGATGCGGTCGGTGCCCATGCGCTGGATGGTGGGCTCGGCCACGCCGGCGCCGTCGATGCGGCGGCGGACCACCTCGAGGCTCTGGTCGAGCGCCTGGCCGATGCGGCGGCGCTCGCCGGCCTCGGTGAGCTGCACGCGGAGCTGGGTGGTGCCGCGCGGCTCGATGGTCACGTCGGGTTCGGACGGGCCCATCGCCGTCTGCGGCGCCTGGGTCGCCCGCTGGATGACCTCGCGAATCTGCTGGACCTTGTCGGCGTCACGGAACGTGACCATGACGGCATTGCCCACCGGCGCGGCGCGCACGCTCGAGATCTTGGCCTGGCGGACGCCCGTCCCGATGTCGTCGGCGATCGATTGCAGCCGCTCCTTCATCAGCGCCTTCGAGTCGATTTCCAGCACCAGATGCGACCCGCCGCGCAGGTCGAGGCCCAGCGTGACCTGTTTTTTCGGCAGCCAGTCGGGCAGCGCGTCCAGCTGGCTGGTCGTGAACACGTTGGGCAGCGCGATCAGGATGCCGACCAGGGCGATGGCGCTGTAAAGGTAGATCTGCCACTTGGGATATTGCATGGATTCCGCCTTCGGGCTGGGCGCTGCGACGTCCCGTGATAGGGCGGGGCGCAGGCTTGATCAATATGGAATGGAGCCGCGGGACGCGGCGCGGAGGCGCTAGGCGGCGGCTGGCGGCGCCCTGGGCGCGTGGCCGGTCCGGTGGGGACGAGGCGCGGCGCCAACCGTGCCGGCTGGCGGCCGGTCGCCGGCGGCGATGAAGATCATGACCGCCGGCGGCGGGGCGGCCATATCCGCCGCGGCGCCCGGAGGCTTCGGCTTGAGACGGGTGGGCTCGGGCGCGGCGACGGCCGGGCGGACCGGCAGTTGCGCCTTTTCCGCGGCGCCGGGCGGGTCGGTCATGTCCTGGCGGGATGCGGCCTGTCCCGCCGGGGCGGCCGCCTTCTGCTCGGCGATGCCGTAATCGAGGAACAGGGAGAGGAGCAGAAGCGGCAGCGCCACGAGCATGGCCTTCGCCCGGCTGTGATGCTGGCCGAATAGCGTCGCCGAGATGCCCGGGGCGCGGGCCTTGGTCAATGCGCTTCTCCCTGAAGCAGCGGCCGGGGGATTTTCTGCTTGGCTTGAACCCTGCCGCCGCCCACACATAGAGGCAGGGGTCGCGGACCGCAAGCCATGTCCTCGCCTGTGGCGGCGCGCCATTGTAACATTCGCGCCGATGCCGTTCCGAGCAAGGGGAAGTGGGTGAGCCGCAAGCTGCTAGTCGTCGAGGATGACACCATCACGTCGAGCTATCTGGTCCAGAGCCTGCGCGAGCAGGGCTATACGGTCGACATCGCCGAGGACGGCAGGGAGGCGCTCTATCTCGCCAGCGACGGCGCATACGACCTGGTCGTCCTCGACCGCATGCTGCCGGG
>CAZVVC010000042.1:0-15829 GCA_964630425.1 uncultured Bifidobacterium sp.
AAGGAAGGCGAGCGCGCCTGGATCGTCATCGACCGCCCGGACAAGCTGGGCGCGCTCAGCCGGTCCATGTGGGAGGCGCTGCCGGCCATCGCCGCCGAGATCGAGGCCGACCGCGCGGTGAAGGTCGCCGTGGTGAAGGGCTCGGTGGAACGGGCGTTCAGCGCCGGCGCGGACATCTCCGAATTCGAGGCGCTCAATACCGACGCCGCCCTGCGCGACGCCAATCGCGCCGCGATCACCAACGGCCTGCGCGCGCTCACCCGCATTTCCAAGCCCACCGTCGCCATGATCCGCGGCGTCTGCATGGGCGGCGGCTGCGCCATCGCGCTGACCTGCGACATCCGCTTCGCCTCGCCCGAGGCTAGGCTGGGGATTCCGCCGGGTAGGCTGGGCCTCGCCTATTCGTTCGAGGACATGAAGCAGCTCGTCGACCTCGTCGGGCCGTCGCACGCGAAAAGCATGATGTTCACGGGCCGGGCCGTTCCGGCGACCGAGGCGCTGGCGATCGGGCTGGTCAACGCGGTGCATCCGCTCGACGCCATCGAGGCCGAAACCCGCGATTTCGCCGCCGCCGTCGCCCGCAACTCGCAATATTCGGTGCGCGCGCTCAAGCAGGTGATCGGCATGATCGCGGACGGTGCCGACGCGGAAACCGAGGAAAGCTGGAAGCTCGTGCTCGGCGCCTATGAGGGCGAGGACTACCGCGAAGGCGTCGCCGCCTTCATGGCCAAGCGCCCGCCCAAATTCACCTTCGGCTGATGTCTCCCCTTGGGGAAGGCGTTCATGGCGTTCCCTATTCCCGCTCTCGTCGAGTGCCCGGCCGCAGGCCGGGTGTATCGAGACACGGGCTGACCTGGGTGCGATTTCGCGAGGGTGTGGACCAGACGGGCTTGGCCCGACATCCAGCCGCTTTCCCGCCGATCCGTGATGGATCTTACTTTTTCTTCGCGGCCGCCGGCGTCTCGCGGGGCGGGAACTCCACCTTGATGTCGGGCAGCCGGGCGTTCACCCGCCTGATGACCTCGTCGGTCACGTCGTAGCCCGAGCCGGGGCGCACATAGAGGGCGGCGGCGCCGTCGAGGAAGCGGGCGGCGCCGCGCTCGCGGCGGACTTCCTCGCCGACCGAGGCGACCACGGCGTTGAACTGGCCGATGGCCTTCTCGCCCGCCGCCGTCATCTCGTTCTGCACGGACTGGAGGACGCCGTCGATCTGCGCCTTGATGGTGTCGTACTGCTCCAGCGCCTTCTGGTACTCGGCCGGGTCCATGGTGTCCCTGGCCTGGGACACGGGCTCGAATTCCTTCTCCAGCTTGTCGAGCGCCATGTTGTAGGCGGCGGCCTCCACGTCGCGGCGCTTGGCGATCTGGTCGAACACGCCGCGCATGGCCGTGGATTCGGCGGCGAGGCGGTCCGTGTCCATCACCAGGAAGCCCGCGGCGGCCGGCGCCTCGGCGGCGAGCGCGGCCGGGGACAGGGCCAGGAAGACCAGGGCGGCGGCGATCAGCGGGCGCTTCATGGCCTGGCTCCTTCCGCCGGCAGGTCGACGCTCGGCACCTCGGCGTTGAGGAAGGTCTGGATCAGGCCGGTGATGTCGTTCGCGCCGGGCGCCGCGATCTTCTCGGCGACGAGGCCGTCATAGGCCTCCTTCTCCAGCACCATGTCGAGGTTCATGCCTTCCGCGACGCGCCTGATGATGGCCTGGAGCTTGCCCTGGAGGGCGTCCATCGCGGCCTGGCCGCGAGCGTCGATCGACTCCATGCCGGCCTTTTCCTCCTCGGCCGCCTGGGTGATGCGCTGCTCCAGCGCCTTCTGCCGCTGATCGCGCTCGGCGGCCGACAGGTTGGCGGAATCGACGCGCAGGGCGCGCAGCTCCTCCTGCAGGCTCTCATATTTGTATCTGGTGTTCTGGCGGTAGGCGTTCTTGGCCTCGTCCACCTTGCCTTGCAGATCCTGGGTCACCAGCGATTTCTGGCTGAGCAGGTCCAGGTCGACGACGGCGAGTTTGGGCTGCGGAAGATCGGCGGCCGCGGCGGCGGGCGCCGCGCCGGCCAGGGCAACGAACAGCAGGGCGCTTCGGAGCAGTGTTTTCATGGCGTCCGTATAGGCAGGCGGGCATCGGCGGTAAAGCCGGTAATGGGACTGTAACCGAAAATTCACGAAGCGGCCGGCGGCCTGGCCAGGAAGGCGGCGGCGCGGTCCTCGGCGTTCTTGCGGATGTTCATGTAGAACAGGTTGTAGTCGTAGATGTGATAGTTGCCGCCCGGCAGCACGAAGCCGCTGTAGCCCTTGTCGTCCGGCGGCGAGGCGTAGAGCACGCCGCCCTTGCAGCGCGCGCCGGTGACATGTGTGTCCGGCGCGCCCAGCTTCTCGTCGGTGGTCGGCAGCGCGCCCAGATTGGCCGAAGGCGGCGCCAGTTCCTCCGAGCCGTCCCAGCGCAGCGGATTGTCGCAGAGCAGGGTCTTGCCCCGGTTGGATTCATAGACGCCGTCATAGCGGAAGCCCACATTGTCGAACAGGCCGGTGGTGTCGGCGTCCTGCATGGCGAAGCTGTTCCAGCTCGCCACGCAGCCCGTCTGGGTGGGCGCGGTGCAGGGTGTGACGGTCTTGAACACGCGGGTGAACAGGTCGGTGGGCACGGCGAAGCCGACCGCATAGGCGGCGACGAGACGCGACGCCAGCGGCGTGCCGTCGACCTCGTCGCGCAGCAGATAGATGAGGTGGCGGCTGCCCTGGCTGTGCGCCGCCAGGATGAAGGGGCGTCCCTGGTTGTAATGCGCCAGGTAATGGCGGAACGCGCGGCGGACGTCGTCATAGGCGAGGGACAGCGCCTTGTCGCCGCTGTCCCGGTTCTCCGGGAAGAACGCGCCCAGCGTCGCCTGCCGGTAGAGCGGGGCATAGACGCGCCCGGCGCCGTTGAAGGCGCTGGCCTGGTATTTCAGCACGAAGCCGTCCATGCGCTCGCGGGCGTCCACATCGGTGATCGGCGCGTTCCAGGCGGCCCGGTTGTAATAGGTGGTCGGCGCGATGAAGAACACGTCGATGCGCGCGCTCGCCTGGTTGTCCCGCGCGGCGGGGGATTGCGGCACCTGGTCGGCCGCGTCCTCGCGGTCGGGCAGCGCGGCCCACGAGGCCGGATCGGCATAGTCGGGCTCGGCCGGGGTCTCGGTCTTGCCGAAGGGTTCGCCCGGCGTCATGGCCCAGTAGCTCAGCTCGTCCTTGAACGCGGCGATCAGCACGCCGCCCACGATGACCAGGACGACGATGGCGGCGATGACGTAAAGGAAAATCCGGGCCAACTCAGCGGTACTCCCTGACGTGGCGCATGATCACTCGGCGCCCCAGATCGGCTTGCCGGTGCCCGGCAGGCCCAGGCGCGCCCACTTGTCGGTGACGGTGTCGATCACATCCTGGCTCATGCGGATCTTCCGGCCCCATTCCCGTTTGGTCTCGGGCGGCCATTTGTTGGTGGCGTCGAGGCCGATCTTGCTGCCCAGGCTTTCCTCGGGCGAGGCGAAGTCCAGATAGTCGATGGGCGTGTTCTCGATCAGCGTGATGTCGCGGGCCGGGTCCATGCGGGTCGAGATCGCCCACATCACGTCCTTCCAGTTCCGCGCGTCGATGTCGTCGTCCACCACGATCACCCACTTGGTGTACATGAACTGGCGCAGATAGGACCAGACACCGAGCATGACACGCTTGGCGTGGCCCGGATAGGCCTTGCGCATGGACACCACGGCGATCCGGTAGGAGCAGCCCTCGGGTGGCAGCCAGAAGTCGGTGATCTCGGGGAACTGCTGGCGCAGCAGCGGGATGAACACCTCGTTGAGCGCCTCGCCCAGCACGCTGGGCTCGTCCGGCGGGCGGCCGGTGAAGGTGGACAGATAGATGGGATCGCGCCGCATGGTGATCGCCGAGACGGTGAACACCGGGAATTTCTCGACCGAATTGTAGTAGCCGGTGTGATCGCCGTAAGGGCCTTCGTCGGCATGATCGGTCAGCGACACATGGCCTTCCAGCACGATCTCGGCCTCGGCCGGCACCTTCAGCGGCACGGTCTTGCAGTCGGCCAGCTCCACCTTGCGGCCGCGCAGCAGCCCTGCGAACTGGTATTCGGAGAGCGTGTCCGGCACCGGCGTCACGGCGGCGAGGATGGTGCCGGGATCGGTGCCGATCACCACGGCGGCGGGCAGCGGCTCGGACTTCTCCTGCTTCCAGCGCTGGTGGTGCTGGGCACCGCCCCGGTGCTTCAGCCAGCGCATGATGGTGGTGTTCCGCCCGGTCACCTGCATCCGGTAGATGCCCAGGTTGAAGTCGTCCTCGCGGCGCGTGCCCGGCCCCCTGGTCACCACCAGCGGCCAGGTGATCAGCGGTGCCGGCTCGCCCGGCCAGCAGGTCTGGACGGGCAGGGCGGACAGGTCGACCTCGTCCCCTTGCAGCACCACCTGATGCACCGGCGCGCCCGATGTGGTCTTCGGCTTCATGGCCATCACGGTGCGCAGGAGCGGGAGCATGTCGAGCGCCTCGCGCCAGCCGCCGGGCGGCTCGGGCTGACGCAGGAAGGCCAGCGTCTCGCCGACTTCCCGCAATTCCGACGGCTTGCGGTCCATGCCCAGCGCCACCCGCTCGACCGTGCCGAACAGGTTGACCAGCACCGGCATGGCGCCGGGCGTGCCGTCGGCCGTCACCGCGTTCTCGAACAGCACGGCGGGGCCGCCCTCGGCGAGCAGGCGGGTCTGGATCTCGGTCATCTCCAGCACGGTGGAGACCGGCTCCTTCACCCGCACCAGCAGGTTGCGGCTTTCGAGGGTGGCGATGAAGTCGCGCAGGGAGGAATAGGGCATGGGTTATCCCAGTTGGCCGACAATGATGGCAGCAAAGACGATCCAGCCAAAGCCGATGTTGGACCTGAACAGACGCAGGCAGTTGGCCGGATCGTCGATGTCGAGCGAGCGGATCTGCCAGACGAAATGCCCGGCCGCCAATGCCAGTCCGGCATGGAACAGCGGGCCGAGAGGGGCGAGCGCGCCGGCCAGCGCCCACAGCGCGACGGCGCCGCCATAGACCGCCCACAGGAACGGCCGGGTGCGCCCGCCCAGCGCCAGCGCCGATGATTTCACGCCGGCGGCCACGTCGTCGGCCCGGTCCATATGCGCATAGATGGTGTCGTAGCCCAGCGTCCACAGGAAGCAGCCGGCATGCAGCGCGAGCGCCGGCCAGCCCGGATACTCGCCGTTGACCGCCGGCCAGCCCAGCAGCGCGCCCCAGTTGAACACGATGCCCAGCACGGCCTGTGGCCAGTAGGTCACCCGCTTCGCCAGCGGGTAGAGCACCACCAGCGGCAGCGAGGCGACCGCGACGATCATGGTCCGTTCGTTGAAGGTGAGCAGGATCGCCAGCCCGATCAGGCCCAGCACCGCCACCGCCAGCACCGCGCCCGGCACGCCGATGGCGCCGCTGGCGATGGGGCGGCCCGCGGTGCGGGCGACGCGCGCGTCGATGTGCCGGTCCCAGATGTCGTTCACCGCGCAGCCCGCCGCGCGCATCACCAGCGCGCCGGCCGCGAAGGCGGCGAGGATCGCCAGCACCTGCATGTCCCAGGGCCGGGGACCGGGCGCGGCGGCGGCCATCGCCGTGCTCCACCAGCACGGCCACAGCAGCAGCCACGCGCCCACCGGCCGGTCGAGCCGCATGAGCCGCGCCCACGGGCGCAGCGGCGCCGGCAGATGCCTGTCCACCCAGCCGTCGGGGACCGCATCCGCGGGGCGCTCTCTGGTCGGCCTCATCAGGGCAGCTTCCGCATGGTCATCGAAATGTGTTAGCGCTATCGACCGCAAGGAGCAACCGGCCCATCATGGCGTACGACCCCTCGAAGATCCGCCTGTTCGTCGACGCGCCGCTTTCCGCGGGCGCGGCGGTCGAACTGGACGCGGGCCATGTCCACTACATGCGCGCGGTGATGCGCCGGCGCGAGGGCGACCGCTTCTACGTGTTCAACGGCCGCGACGGGGAATGGGGCGCGGAACTGACCGCGCTGGGCAAGAAGATCGGCGCGGCGCGCGCCGGCGAGCGGGTGCGGGTCCAGACATCGGTGCCCGATCTCTGGCTGGCCTTCGCGCCGGTCAAGGGCGCGCGGCTCGATTTCGTGGCGCAGAAGGCGACGGAGCTGGGCGTCGCCGTGCTCCAGCCGGTGCTGACCGAGCGCACGGTGGTGCGCAACGTCAACCTGGAGCGGCTGCGCGCCAACGCCGTCGAGGCGGCGGAACAGTGCGAGTGCCTGACCGTGCCCGAGATCCGCGAGCCGGTGAGCCTGCGCGGCCTTCTCGGCGACTGGCCCGAGACGCGCGGCCTCGTCTTCTGCGACGAGGGCGGCCGCCGCCCGGCGCTCGAGGCGTTGGAGTCGGCCAAGGGGCAGGGGACGGCCTGGGCGATCCTGACCGGCCCCGAAGGCGGCTTTTCGGACGCGGAACGAGCCTTGATCCTCGCCAGGCCGCGCACGCTGCCCGTCAGCCTGGGTCCCCGGATCATGCGGGCCGACACCGCCGCGGTCGCCGCGCTGGCCCTGTTCCAGGCGTCGCTGGGCGACTGGAGCACGGGCGCCGTGCACCGGTCGGCGTGATTGGCTCTTGAAAGCTTCTCCGGCAGGATTTACTTGGCGGTACGCAAACGGGGTGGAGCCTTAAGCCATGGCCGGAGTACCGGGCCAAGCCAACCAGACACGGATCGAGTCCAGCACGCAGCTCGCCGAGTACATCGAGTCCGGCTGCAAGCCCAAGGACCGGTGGCGCGTGGGCACCGAGCACGAGAAGTTCGGCTTCAGCCGTGCCGACAAGCGCGCGCTGCCCTATGACGGGCCGGCCGGCATCCGCGCCATCCTTCACGGCATGCAGCGCTTCGGCTGGGAGCCTGTGTCGGAAGGCGGCAACGTCATCGCGCTGAAGCAGAACGGCGCCTCGATCACGCTGGAGCCCGGCGGCCAGTTCGAGCTTTCCGGCGCGCCGCTCGACAGCATCTGGCAGACCTGCGACGAGGTGAACACCCATCTGGAGCAGGTGGAGCAGGTCTCCAGGGAACTGGGCGCCGGCTTCATCGGCCTGGGCATGACGCCCAACATGCGGCGCGAGGACATGCCGATCATGCCCAAGGGCCGCTACGAGATCATGCGGCGCTACATGCCCAAGGTCGGCAGCCTCGGCCTCGACATGATGTTCCGCACCTGCACCGTGCAGGCCAATCTGGACTATTCCTCCGAAGCGGACATGGTGAAGAAGTTCCGCGTGTCGCTGGCGCTCCAGCCGGTGGCGACGGCGCTGTTCGCCAACTCGCCCTTCACCGATGGCAAGCCCAACGGCTACCTGTCTTATCGCAGCCACATCTGGGAGGACACCGACCCGGACCGCTGCGGCATCCTGCCCTTCGTGTTCGAGGACGGGATGGGCTTCGAGCGCTACGTGGACTACGTGCTCGACGTGCCCATGTACTTCATCTACCGCGACGGCCGTTACATCGACGTGGCGGGCCAGTCGTTCCGCGACTTCATGGACGGCCGCCTGCCGGGCCGGCCCGGCGAGCTGCCGACCATGGACGACTGGGAGCAGCACATGACGACCGTGTTCCCCGAAGTGCGGCTGAAGACGTTCCTCGAGATGCGCGGCGCCGACGGCGGCCCGTGGAAGCGGCTGTGCGCGCTGCCCGCGCTGTGGGTGGGCCTGCTCTACGATCAGGGCGTGCTCGACGCGGCCTGGGATCTGGTGAAGGACTGGAGCATCGAGGACCACGAAAGGCTGCGCGCCGACGTGCCGCGCCTCGCGCTGAAGGCCCCGGTTCCGGGCGGCACCATGCAGGATCTGGCGAAGCGGGTCCTCGACCTGGCCGCCGATGGCCTGCGCCGCCGCGCCCGCCTGGATTTCAAGGGCGACGACGAAAGCGGCTTCCTCGCCTCGCTCCGGCACATCGCCGAAACCGGCCGCACCCAGGCCGACGACCTGCTCGAGGCCTATGCGGGCAAGTGGAACGGCAGCGTGCTGCCCGTGTTCGACGAGTACGCCTACTAGACCCTTTCCGCGGCACCGGGAAAATTGGCGCCGCCCCGGCGGGAGGACGGGAAGAACTGTAATATTTCCAATGGTTTGTATGATCTCTCGGCCGCCCCAGAACTAGCGGAATCGTCAGTGGAGGGCCGCCTTTCCCGTATGTTACCGCTAAGGTAACCGTCATGCATGACGGCTCGAAGGTCTCGGGGAAGGCCGTCAAGGGGACAAGAGATGACCACACCAGCGGAACTGGGCCGTTACCTGCTGCCCGTGATGCTCGCCGCGGCGACGCCTGTCCTGGCGCAGGAGCCGCCGGCCCCGCGCGCGAGCGCCGGCACGCTCGAAACCATCACGGTCAAAGGCACCAAGCGCGAGCAGAACCAGCAGGACACGCCGCTGGCCGTCTCGACCATCACCGACCAGCAGCTCGCGAACACGTTCAAGTCAGACATCACCAATGTCAGCCAGCTCGCGCCCAACGTGACGCTCAATCCGGTGGCGGGCTTCCGCGCCGTCGCGGGCGGCATCCGCGGCACCGGCGGCAACCAGATCCTGGTGACGAGCAATTCCTCGACAGCGGTGATCGTCGACGAGTTCGGCCTCAACAGCGTGCAGTCACAGTTCGTCAACCTGTTCGACGTGCAGCAGGTGGAGATCTTCCGCGGACCGCAGGGCACCCTGTTCGGCAAGAACGCCACGGGCGGCGCCATCGTCATCGAGACCAAGCGCCCCGTGCTCAACGAATTCTCGGGCGACGTCGAGGCCAAGCTCGGCCTGTACGACGTCAATGGCGGCAAGCTCGTCTCGGGCAGGCTGGCGCTCAACATCCCGCTGGTCGAGGACAAGCTGGCGATCCGCATGTCGGCGATCTACGACTACGACGACGGCTATTATCGCAACAGCAAGCCGGCCAGCGGCTTCCCGCACTCCATCCCGCTCTATGCCAATTACGGGCTGCCGAGCATCGATCCGCCGTTGCCGCCCGAGCTGAACACCACCAACCGCCGCGGCGGCGAGCATCTCAACGGCACCGACGTCTTCGCCGGCAAACTCAAGGTGCTGTTCACGCCCACCGACAATTACGAGGCCTATTTCATCTTCGAGTTCCTGCGCGACCGGTCAGACAGCCCGCCGCTGATCAACGAGTCGCCGGCGCTGGGCGAGGTGGATCCGTTCAGCGGGCCGCAATTCATGCTGTTCCCGCTGCTGGGCTTCGACGGGGTGAACACGGTCGGCCTGTCGCGCAAGGAGCGGCTCGATACCGGCCTCACCAACAACTGCCTGGGCGGCAATCCCAAGGGCATCTGCGTGTCCGCCGGGCACCGGGTGAACATCGAGGGCTTCCATCTGCACCAGACCCTGGATCTGGACGATGTGTCGCTGAAGCTCATCACCGGCTATCGCAAGATGCAGGAGATCCTGCCCAGCACCTATACGGGCGAGGCTTTCGCGACCCTGTTCGACGCCAGCCGCAACGCCAAGCGCGACCAGTTGCAGATCGAGCTGCGCGCCAACACCAAGTTCGACGGACCGTTCAACTTCGTCGCCGGCGCGGTCTACAGCGAGGACAACCTGGATTATGTCGCCTATTCGCTCGCCGGCCTCACCGGCCTGCTGCCCCAGACCGACGAGTATTTCGGCCGTCCCTGGGTCGGCAACCGCTATCTGGACGACCGCGGCTACGTGAATCTGGACCTCGATCCCATGCTCGATCCCCAGGTGACGGCCGTCGGCCAGAAGCAGTCCGGCTTCGCCATCTACATGGACGGTTCGCTGGCGGTGACCGACCGGCTCAAGCTGACCGCGGGCATCCGCTACACCTACGACCGCAAGCTGTTCTCGCGCTGGCAGAATCCGGGCGGCCCGTGCACGGCGGCGACGCCGCTCAAGGATATCCGGCCGCTTGACCCGAACCAGCCGCCCAGCCTGTCGAACTGCCTGTTCGACGCCCGCTCGAACGCGGTGTCGCGCTCCGGCCTCGGCATCGGGGAGATCGATCCGTTCACCATTCCGCTGCCGGATTCCGCCTTCGACCTGGTGCTGCACGACGTCAAGGGAAGCTGGGACCGGATCACCTATCGCGGCGTCGTCGACTATCGGGTCGCCGACACCGCGATGGTCTATGTCAGCTATTCCACCGGCTTCATGTCGGGCGGCTTCACCGAGCAGTGCTCCAGCGTTAAGACCTGCCGTCCATACAATCCCGAGACCAACTGGAACCTCGAGGCGGGCCTGAAGGGCGACTTCTTCGACGGCACGCTGCGCTCGAACCTCGCCGTCTTCTACACCCGGTTCTCCAACCTGCTGCGCGCCCAGTCGGTGCCGTTCACCAACCGGGCCGGCGTGACCACCCAGGAGGTCATCAACGTCAACGCTGGCAAGTCGCTGGCCTGGGGCGTCGAGCTGGAGAACACTTGGGTGCCGACGCCGAACCTGCGCGTCGATCTCAGCATCGGGTACCTGAACCACAAATATAAGGAGTTCGTGCTCGACCTGAACGGCGACGAGGTGCTCGATCCGCTGACCGAGGACATCTCGTTCCTCAAGGTGCCGTTCTCGCCCCACTGGAAGATCGGCGGCGGCATCACCTACGACATGCTGCTGGGCAACGCGGGCACGTTGACCCTGAACACCACGGTCAACTACTCGTCCTCGTCGGAAACGCTGGTCTTCAACTCGCTCTACACCCAGCTCGAGGCCCGGACCATGTGGGACGCCAGCGCGACCTGGCGCGACCGGGACGAGCGTTACCGGGTGACCTTCTATACCAAGAACATCCTCAACCAGATCAAGCGCAACGCCGGCAATTCGGTCGGCGGGCTCTGGGCGTACACCATGTACGGCCAGCCGCGCGAATACGGCGTTGAGTTCGGCATCCACTTCTGAGGCCCGGGTTCCGGCCGCCCCGCGCCGGACGCTCCCCGACTTCCCCGCATGTCTCCCCAAGGCATGCGGGGATTTCTTTTGGGCGGGCGGCGAACGGCGCGTCTTTCAGACCACCGGGCTCAGCAGGCCGAGCTGCGCGGCCTTGGCCACCGCCTGTGTCCGGCCGATGGCGTTCAGCTTCTCGACGGCCTTGTCCACATGGAAGCGCGCGGTCGACGGGGAGCGCCCGATGATGGCGGCGATCTCGGCGTCGGTCTTGCCCAGCGCCACCCATGTCAGGCACTCGATCTCGCGGCGGCTCAGGTCCAGGACACCGTCCGGCACGGCTTCGGTCTCATCGACGCGCTTGACCGCGTCCATGAAGTAATGGCCGAGCAGCATGAACGAATCCTCCTCGTCGCGCAGGGCGCGCTCCAGGTTGAACCGCCTGTCGTAGCTGAACCAGGAAACCGAGCCGACCCGGCCGAGCGGCATCCTGACCGGCGTGGTGATGCCGCCGGTGACGCCGAGCATGGCGAGGAAGTCGACGAACTTGTCCTGCGGCGTGTCGAACCGGCCCTGCGACGGTCGGATGAAGCCTTCTGGCCGCCAGGCGAAGGGGCGGTGGTGGACGCGGCAGGCGGCGCCCACCGGGCTGAACGGCGTCAGCGCCTCGTCGAGCCAGCTCGACAGAATCTGCGTATCCCAGCCGAAAGCCTCGGCGACGGGACGCCCGAGCCCGTCGTGCAGCAGCTCGTTCGAGGCGTAGTCGGCATTGACCGAAACCATCGGAAGGCCCAGCAGCTCGCCCGCCTGTTTCAGCGGCGCGATGGCCGCCGACAGGCTTTGTGCCTCGCGCAAAAGTGAGATCGATGTCCTAACTACCCGTTTCATCGAGATGTTTCCCCATCCATCCCATGCGGGAAATCTAGCGGGATCGACAGTCCTGCGCTACCCGGGTGCCGCAGTATACTGGCCGCCATGCCGATGTCCAATGCGCTCCCTGACCGGAGAATCCCATGACCAGCGTCCGAAAATCCGTCGACGACTTCAGCCTGATGGATCCGGATGTGCGCGAGTGCCCCTATCCGTTCTACGAGGCCATGCGGCGCGAGCGGCCGGTCTACCGGATGCCCGAGACCGGATTCTATATCGTCAGCCGCTACCGGGACCTGCTCGCGGTGCTGCGCGATACCGAGACCTTCTCCAACGATTCAGCCATGGCGCGGGACCGCTCGCTGGGGCGCACCAACGCGGTCATCGACGAGATGTACCGGACGAAGGGCTGGGTCACCGTGCCGACCCTGCAACGGACCGACCCGCCCGTCCACACCCGCTACCGCCGTCCCATCGACCGGACGTTCACGGCTTCGCGGGTGCGCGAGATGGCCGGCTATATCGACGAGATGGTCGCCGGCCTGATCGATGGCCTGCTGGCGCAGGGCAGGGAGGGGCGCGCCGTCGATTTCGTCGGCCGGTTCGCCGTGCCGCTGCCCTGTCTCGTCATTGCCGACCAGTTCGGCGTGCCGCGCGAGGATGTGGGCAAGCTCAAACTGTGGTCGGACGCGCTGATGGATTCCTTCGGCATGCTGATGACGCCCGAGCGCGAGCGCGAGGTGGCGGCGCTGATCCTCGAGGCCCAGCGCTATTTCGCCGCCGCCTTCGACGAGCGGCGCGTCCACCCGCGGGGCGACATGCTGTCGGATCTGGTGGCGGTGCCGGAGGGCGGCGAGCCGCTGACCATGAACGAGCTCCTCGACATGATGATGCAGTTGCTGACCGGCGGGAACGACACCACGACGGGCGCGCTGGCCGAAGGCCTGCTGCTGCTGATCCGCCATCCGGAGCAGCAGGCCAGGCTGCGCCGCGATCCGGCGCTGGTCCGCAATTTCGTCGAGGAGGTGTTACGGGTGGAATCGCCCGTGCAGGGGCTCCTGCGCGTGACCACGCGCGAGGTGGCGCTGGGCGGGACCGTCATTCCCGAAGGCGCCGTCGTGGTCGCCCGGTACGCCTCGGCCAACCGGGACGCCGAGAAATTCGACGATCCCGAGCGGCTGGACGTATGCCGCGCCAATGCCGGGGCGCATCTGGCGTTCGGCGCGGGCGTCCATTTCTGCCCCGGTGCCATGCTCGCCCGTCAGGAAATGCTGAGCGCCTTCACCCAGCTTCTCGACCGGTTCGAGAACATCGAACTGGCGGTGCCGGAGGAGACGCTCGAGCACCATCCCAGCCTGCTGCACCGCCGGCTGAAGGCACTGCCGATCCGCTTAAAATCCAGGGACACAATACCTATTTGACCCCAGCATGTCGTTACGGTATCGTTCCGGCATGGCTCGCATGGCCCGCATCGTGGCGCCGGAGGTGCCGCATCACGTGACGCAACGGGGGAACCGGCGGCAGCCGGTGTTCTTCCGCGACGACGACTACCGGCTGTATCTGCGGATCATGGCGGAGCAGTGCGCGGCGACGGGCGTTTCGTGCCTGGCCTACTGCCTGATGCCCAATCACGTGCACCTGATCCTGGTGCCGTCCCACGCGGATGGCCTGCGCGCGGCGCTGGGCGAGGCGCACCGCCGCTATACCCGCGCCGTCAATGCCCGCGAGGGCTGGTCCGGCTATCTGTGGCAGGGCCGCTTCGCCTCGTTCCCCATGGACGAGCGGCATCTTCTGGCCAGCGCCCGCTATGTGGAGCTGAACCCGGTCCGGGCGCGGCTGGCGGCGACGGCGGACGCCTGGCCGTGGTCGAGCGCGCGAGCGCATCTGGCGGGCCGCGACGACCGGCTGGCGACGGTGGCGCCGCTGCTGGCGCTGGCGCCCGACTGGCGCGGTTTCCTGGCGGACGGCCTTCGCGCCGAGGACCATGCGGCGATCCGCGCCGCCGAACGAACCGGCCGGGCGCTTGGCTCCGAAGGGTTCGTCGCTGGCCTGGAGCGCCGCCTCGGCCGTTCCATCGCCAAGCGCAAGCCCGGCCGGAAGCCGGCGGGGCCGGAAGTGGAATAGGTATTATGTCCCCGGAATTCCATGTCCCCGGAATTCCCGGGACGGAACAGGTCCGTCTTCAATCCGGGGACATAATACGTATTTCCCGATCCGTAGCCGCAAATAGGTATTGTGTCCCCTTATTAAGCCCCCTTATTGCCCCCTTATTAAGCCGCGGTGCCGCCCACGGTCAGGCCGTCGATCAGCATGGTGGGCTGGCCGACGCCGACCGGCACGCCCTGGCCGCTCTTGCCGCAGGTGCCGATGCCGCTGTCCAGCTTCATGTCGTTGCCGATCATGCGGACATGCTTGAGCGCCTCGGGGCCGACGCCGATCAGGGTGGCGCCCTTCACCGGCGCGCCGACCTTGCCGTTCTTCACCCGGTAGGCCTCGGTGCAGGAGAACACGAACTTGCCGCTGGTGATGTCCACCTGGCCGCCGCCGAAGTTCACGGCGTAGATGCCGTCCTTCACCGCGGCGATGATCTCGCCCGGGTCCTTGTCGCCGCCCAGCATGAAGGTGTTGGTCATGCGCGGCATGGGCATGTGGGCATAGCTCTGGCGCCGCCCGTTGCCGGTGGGCGCCATGCCCATCAGCCGGGCGTTCAGCCGGTCCTGCATGTAGCCCTTGAGGATGCCGTCCTCGATCAGCACGGTGGAGGAGGTGGGCGTGCCCTCGTCGTCGACGGTCAGCGAGCCGCGGCGGCCCTCGATGGTGCCGTCGTCGATCACCGTCACGCCCGGCGCGGCGACCCGCTCGCCCAGCAGTCCCGCGAACGCGGACGTCTTCTTGCGGTTGAAGTCGCCTTCCAGGCCATGGCCGATGGCCTCGTGCAGCATCACGCCGGGCCAGCCGGCGCCCAGCACCACTTCCATCTCGCCCGCCGGGGCCTCTTCCGAGTCCAGGTTGATGAGCGCCTGGCGCAGCGCCTCGTCCACCTGGCCGCGCCAGTTGGCGGGATCGAGCAGCTCGGCATAGCCCCAGCGGCCGCCGGCGCCGTAATGGCCGCTCTCCTGGCGGTCGCCCTTGCCGGCGATCACCGAGACGTCGAGCCGGACGAGGGGACGGATGTCGCGCACCCGCTTGCCGTCGGCGCGGACGATCTCGACCACCGACCATTCGCCGGACAACGAGGCGGACACCTGGCGCACGCGCTCGTCCAGCGCGCGGGCATAGGCGTCGATGCCTTCCAGGATGCCGACCTTGGCGTCGAACGCCACCTGATCGAGCGGGTTGTCCGGGGCGTAGAGCTTCTGGTTGGTGCCGTTGGGCGGCGGCGTCATGACGCCCGAGCGGCCGCGGCGCACCGCCTGCACCGTCTCGGCGGCGCGCTTCAGCGCCGGCTCGGACAGCTCGGAGGCGTGGGCATAGCCGGTCGACTCCCCGGAGACGCTGCGCAGGCCGAAGCCGCGCGCGGTGTCGAAGCTGGCCTTCTTCAGCCGGCCGTCGTCGAACACGAAGTTCTCCGACTGGGTGTATTCCAGGTACAGCTCGCCGTCGTCGCAGCCCCTCAGCGCGTCGCCCGTGATGGACAGCGCCGCCGCCTCGTCGAGGCCGGTCTGCGTATAGAAGAGATCCCTGGCGATTGATTCGTCCGACATGTGATTCTTGGTTCCCGAGGGCCGTGCCCGTTGATGTGGCCCCTAATATGGACCGGGGCCATGCGCATTTCGACCATCAATTATGCAGGCCGCGCAGAGGCATCGGGACCGTTTCCGATGTACAGCGTGGGTTCGTGGAATAGGGCTTGCCACCGCCCGCCGGGACGGGCCATAAGCGGTTGTCGGGGGCAAGCTCTGGGTGTAGTGTCGCGCCGACTTTTCCGGGCCCCCAAGGGGTGACCTTTGCGAACCGAAGGACGAGAATGTCTAAAGTAAAAACAATAGCGGCCGCCATGAGCTCGCTCCTCTTTTTCGCCGCCTCCGGTGCGGCGCTGCCGGAAATCCCAGCGGTGG
>CAZVVC010000043.1:0-15809 GCA_964630425.1 uncultured Bifidobacterium sp.
AGCGCCCCGAGGAGGTCGCCGCCCGCCTCGTTCCCGGCCATTGGGAGGCCGATCTGCATGGGGCAATCGCTCACCGATTGACGTAGTCCTCGAGCACCCGGTGGAAGTTGCGGATGCGGCGTTCGTGGTGGCTGATCCACAGGCCCTTGCAACCGCGCGAATGCAACCCTTTCTGCACCGTCGACAGGCAGGACGAATCCTGGTCGAGCAGCAGGCCGGACGAACGCTCGCCGTACCGGTAGGACTTGTGGTCGGGACGGCCATCCAGCGTGTCCGCCTCCAGCTCCAGGAACATGTCGACGGCGCCGGCCGCGGTGCTCGTCCTGGCCTCGCCCTCGGGCACCCGGTTGAACACCATGCGGTCGAAATACATCCGGTCGGGATCGGTCGGGTGCGGCCGGTGGCGGAACATCCACATCTGCTCGCCGAACAGGTTGAAGGTCACGTTGGGGAAGACGTTGTAGTGGAAATCGGCGGTGAGCTGGTCGTCGTGGAGCTTCGAGAAGTCCAGGCCGGTCTCGGCCGACCGGCGGCGCTTGAACGCGGCGACGTCGCGGCGGATGGTGCCGAGGTCGCCGGTATAGTCGTCGGCCGGGAAGCCTTCCGACTTCAGGTACTCCTTCAGCCCGTCCGGCAGCGCGCCCGACCCGTCGCGAACGCGCACGCTGGGGATGTACATGGGCGCGATGAAGCGGCTGTGCGCCCCGTACAGGTCCACCTGCACCTCGATGTCGTCGGACACCCACTCGGATTCCGGGTGGACGCCGCGCACGTGATAGGTCTCGGAAAAGATGTCGACCGAGGTCTTCCAGTTGCAGTCCCACTCGATGGTCTCGTCGTGGATCAGCACCATCTTCTCGAACTCGTAGGGATCGAGATGCCGGGGAATCTCGCCCAGGTACTCGGCCAGCGGGATGCTGTCCGGGTCCATGTTGATCCAGACGAAGCCGCCCCAGGTATCGACCTTCACCGGCACCAGGCCGAGTTCCCTGGGCGGACAGCCCTGCGGGAAATCCTGCGCCTCGGGAACGTCCTTCAGCGTGCCGTCCAGGTGCCATTCCCATTTGTGGAAGGCGCAGACGAAGCTCTCGGCGTGGCCGGTCCCCTCGGCGCGAAGCTGGTTCGCCCGGTGGCGGCAGACGTTGTAGAACGCGTGCAGGCCATCGGCGGCGCGCGACACCAGGATGGATTCGCGCTGGATTTCGGTGACGAAGTAGTCGCCCGTCTCGCGCACGTCGCATGCCGGGCCGGCGAGCAGCCAGGCCTTCGACCACAGCTTGTCCATTTCCACCTTCATGAACGCCGGGTCGATATAGCGCTCGACCGGGATCAGGCGCGTGCCCAGTTCCGGCTCGGGCGCCTTTTCCAGCGGCGTCATGCCGATGCGCGACATCTCGTTCATGGTGGCGATCCGTTCCCCGTCGGTCATCCGTGACGGTGAACTTACCAGATGGTAATCAGGGGTGCTACGGCCGCGGCGTCCGGCGCTCAGGACCGGGATCGCCGTCCTCGCCGCCCGCCTATCTGCCCCACCACGATGCCGCCGATGATCAGCCCCAGCGCCGCCACTGCGTTCCAGGTCAGCGGCTCGTTCAGGAAGGCGATGCCCAGCGCCACGCCGATCACCGGCACCAGGTAGTTGGTGAAGCCGGCGAAGACCGGCCCGGCGCTGCGCACCAGATAGATCAGCAGCAGGGTGGGCAGCGCCGTCGAGAAGACGGCGAGGCCGGCGACCGCCGCGGCCGACGGCCACGAGACGTGATCGGGCAGGGCGCCGCCGTCCACGCCCAGCCATAGCGGCACGCAGACGGCGGTGGCGATCCACATGACGCCGAAGCCGATGGGGATGGAATGGAAGTCGCTGGCCTTGTCCGCCAGGATGGTGCCGCCGGCGAGGCCGAAGGCGGCCAGCAGGATGGCGGCGGCGCCCCACGCCATGCCCGGTCCGCCCGAGAGCTGCGGGCCGCCGAACAGGACGACCACGCCGGCGAAGCCGACGGCGATGCCGATCCCCTTCCACAGGTGGAACCGCTCGCCGCGCACGAAGGCCTGCGCCAGCACCGCCGTCACCAGCGGCACGATGCCCATCAGGATCGCGGCGGTGCCGGTGTCGACCCGGGTCTGTCCCCAGTTGATCAGCAGATAGGGAAGGACGTTGCCGATCACCGCCATCGCCGCCATCAGCGCCCAGGCCTTGCCGCTGCGCTCGACCTGCTTGGCGCGGATCGCGAGGGCCGCGGTGAAGAACAGCGCCGCGACGGCCATCCGCCCGGCCAGCGCCTGCACCGGCGAGAAGTCGCGCAGGGCGACGTCGACCATCAGGAAGGACGAGCCCCACATCAGCGCCAGCATCACCAGCAGGCCCGCGTGCCAGAGGTGGCGGTGCCAGCGCCTGCGCGGCGCGGCCCCTGAGTCTGCTTCGGTTGGCATGGCGCGGGATGACATGGCCTCGATCCTCCGGCCGATCAACGCCCGTTCCACGGGATTGTGCCCGCCGGCCGGTTCATTGTCGCTTGTTTCCCGGTCTTGCGGCTGTACCATCTGGCGGACCGGAGCGGGGAGGCTTTGTCATGCGGTTTGGCGTCTTCTACGAGTTGCAGCTCCCGAAACCCTGGACCGAGGACGACGAGCACCGGATCGTCCACGAGGCGCTCGACCAGATCGTGCTCGCCGACCGGCTGGGCATCGACTACGCCTGGGCCGTCGAGCACCATTTCCTCGACGAATATTCCCACTGTTCCTCGCCCGAGACGTTCCTCGCTGCCGCGGCCGCGCGCACGAGCACCATCAAGCTGGGCCACGGCATCCGGCAGGTGATCCCCAACTACAACCATCCGGCCCGCACGGCCGAGGTGGTCTCCATGCTGGACCTGGTATCCAACGGCCGCGCCCAGCTCGGCTTCGGCGAGGGCGCCACCCGCATGGAGCTGCACGGCTACAACATCCCCGCCAAGGAGAAGCGGGCGATGGCCATCGAGGCGGTCGAGCAGGTCGCCAACATGATGACCATGACGCCCTATCCCGGCTACGAGGGCAGATATTTCTCCATGCCGTGCCGGAACGTCATCCCCAAGCCCATGCAGAAGCCGCACCCGCCGCTGTGGATGGCGTGCTCGAACCGCGACACCATCCGCATCGCCGCCAGCCTGGGCGTGGGCGCGCTCACCTTCGCCTTCGTGAACCCGGAGGAGGCGAAGCACTGGGCCGACATCTATTACGGCACGATCATGAGCGAGGACTGTGTGCCGGTCGGCCACACGGTCAACGCCAACATCGCCATGGTCTCGAGCTTCTCGATCCATCCCGACCGGGCCGAGGCGATCCGGCGCGGCCAGGACGGGTTCGAGTTCTTCGGCTACGCGCTCGCCTCGCTGGTGACCAAGGACACGGTGCCGGGCCGAACCACCCTGTGGCGCGACTTCCACAAGATCCGCGGCAACAGGACCGAGGAGATCGTCCGCACCGCCGCGCTCGATCCGCAATACGCCGCCGGCATCGGCACCGCCGACGACGTGCGCCGCCACCTGCACGAATTCGAGAAGGCGGGCGTCGACCAGGTCATCCTGCTGCAACAGGCGGGGCGCAACCGCCACGACCAGATCGTCGAGTCCATGCACCGTTTCGCCGAAGACGTCCTGCCCGAGTTCAAGACCGGGGCGGACGCGCGCGAGCAGGCCAAGGCCGAGCGCCTCGCGCCCTATGTGGAGGCGGCGCTGAAGCGCAAGAAATGGATGACGCCGCTCGCCGATGACGAGATCCCCGTCATCCGCGCCTCGATCGCCCGCGAGAAGTTCGTCGCCGGCCGCGCCGGCAAGGTCGCGCGGGGCGACGGCTGAGCCGCCTCAGAGGCCGAGCTGTTCGACGGGCAGCCCGTCGGGCGTCCTGACCGTCTCCGCGTCCGCAGGAGGCGGCGTGTCCTCGGCCGGCATGACGGGCTGGCTCTCGTCGCTCTCGGGCTGGATGGCCGGAAGCGTCACCGGCGGCGCAGGGGACGCTTCGGCGGGCCGGCCCGCGTAGGCGGGCTGCCGCTCTAGGGCCTTCGCGCGGGCGAGGGCTTCCGCCTCGGCGGCGGGCAGGGCGGGCGGCGGCGCCGGCTCGCGCATGGCCGGCGCGGGCGCCTCGGCCGGCGGCGGCGCGTCGCCCGGCCGGTCCGCGAAGGTCTCGGGCGGCAGGTCGGGTTCGCGGGTCTGCGGTTCCTCCGGCGTTTCCGGCGGCGGCGCCAGGCTGTTGGCGTCGGCCGCGATCCGCAGCATGGACGACTGGATGGCGCGGGCGTTCTCCATCACCTGGTTGTCGTCGCGCGCTTCCCACATCACCGAGAAGTCGTAGACCATCCTGCCGCCAAGGTAGACCTGTCCGTACGGCATCACCGGCTTGCCCTGGATCGTCGCGCCGTACTGCCCCAGCGTGTTGTTCGCGTAATATCTGGAAAGCTCGTTCTCGTAGATGGCGCGCCCGTCCGACGAGGCGACCATCACGTCGAGCAGCCGCACCTCCAGCCCGGGCATCCTGGTCGACAGATAGAACAGGATGCGGCGGAGCAGCGCCTGCTGGTAGTTCGAATAGCGCCCGCCGTCATAATAGAAGTTCACCACCAGCAGCGCGCGCTGTGACTCGGCGATGGCGGCGGCCACGTCCAGGTCGGGCAGCTCCATCTGGGTCGAGCGGTCCATGCGGTAGAAGAAATAGGGCGAGCGCCACTGGCCGAAATCCTCGATGCCACCGCCCACGGCGGGAACGTCCGGCGCCTGCGCCGTGGCCGCCGGGGCAAGGGCCGTCAGCCCCGCCACGCAGGCCAGTGTCGCCGCCCACACGCGCTTCATGGAAGTGCCTGCCTCATCCGTGCCCCCTCGCCACGGTTTTCGTATGCCCCTGCGTCCGATGCAAGGGCCTCGGCCATGCTAGACGGCCGGGGCCACGGGGAAGCCGCCCGCGTGGCTGACCGCGCTGGGCGCGCGGCGGCCCAGGATGCCCTCGAGCCACGCCGCGCACTCGACGAGCGCGCCGAGATCGAGGCCCGTGTCCACGCCCGCCCGTTCCAGCATGTAGACCACGTCCTCGGTGGCCACGTTGCCGGTGGCGTTCGGCGCGAAGGGGCAGCCGCCCAGGCCGGCCATGCTGGCGTCGATCACGTCCACCCCGGCCAGCCAGGCCGCCCAGGCGTTGGCGACGCCGGTGTGCCGGGTGTCGTGGAAATGCACGCGGCTGCGGATATGCGGGATCGCCTCGTTCATCCGGCCCAGCAGGTCGGTCACCTGGGACGGGACGCCGACGCCGATGGTGTCGGCGAGCCCGATCTCCTCCGGCTCGGCCTCGGCGAGGCGCCTCGCCATATCGATGACGTGCCCGGGGTCGACCTCGCCTTCGAACGGACAGCCGAACGCCACCGAGATGGTCACCTGCGCGCCGATCCCGTCGCGCCTGGCCAGCTTCAGGATCTCGATGCCCTCGGCCACCGATTCCGCCGCCGTCTGTCCCTGGTTGCGCCGGCCGAAGCCGTCGGTGGCGACGGCGACGAAGCCGACCTGGTCGACGCCGCGCCGGCCGCCCTCGCGCGTCGCTAGCGCCCGCAGATAGCCGCGCTTGTTGAGCACCAGCCCGATATATTGCACGTCCCGGATGTCCGGCAGCGCCGCGACCACCGCTTCGGCATCCGCCATCTGGGGAACCTTGCCGGGGTGCACGAAGCTGGCCACCTCGATGCGCCTGGCGCCGGCCGCGACGGCCCGTTCGACCAGCTCGACCTTCTGGGCGGTGGAGAAGAACGTCTTCTCGTTCTGCAGCCCGTCGCGCGGGCTGACTTCGAGGATGGTGACCTGGCGCATGCCCTTATGTATATCGACCATCAGGACCCGGCGAAAGCGCACAGGAGACGTCACATGGGGGAAACGCATCCGTTCGGCGCCCTTCAGGGGCTGAGGGTGATCGAGCTGGGCCAGCTCATCGCCGGTCCGTTCTGCGGCCAGCTCATGGCCGACCACGGCGCCGAGGTGATCAAGGTCGAGCAGCCGGGCGTGGGCGACCCCATGCGCGAATGGGGCCGCAACAAGCCGGTCTGGTGGTCGGTGATCGCCCGCAACAAGAAGTCTGTGACCCTGAACCTGCGCGAGAAGGACGGACAGGACATCCTGCGCGAGCTGGTGGCCAGGGCCGACTTCCTCATCGAGAACTTCCGCGCCGGCACGCTGGAAAAATGGAGCCTGGGATACGAGGACCTGTCCCGGATCAACCCCGGTCTCATCATGATCCGCGTTTCCGGATATGGCCAGACAGGTCCGTATTCCTCGCGCGCCGGCTATGGCTCCATCGGCGAGGCGATGGGCGGCATGCGCAACCTGGCGGGCGACCCGAGCACGCCGCCGTCGCGCGTCGGCCTGTCCATCGGCGACTCGCTGGCCGCCACCATGGCCTGCCTCGGCGCCGTGATGGCGCTGCATCGCCGTCACCTGACCGGGCGCGGCCAGGTGGTCGACAGCGCCATCTACGAGGCGGTGCTGGCCATGATGGAATCCACCATCCCCGAATACACCGAGGCGGACTTCATCCGCGAGCGCACCGGCGCCGTGCTGCCCAACGTCTCGCCCTCCAACGTCTATCCCACCAGGGACGGCGACATCCTGATCGCCGCCAACCAGGACAGCGTGTTCGGCCGGCTGTGCGAGGCCATGGGCCGGCCCGAACTGGCCCGGGACCCGCGCTATGCCACCCACACCGCGCGCGGCAGGCACCAGCAGGAACTGGACGACCTGATCGCCGGCTGGACGAAGGACTTCCCGGCCGGGGAACTGGCCGATCTGATGGAGGCGAACGGCGTGCCGGCGGGCAAGATCTACAAGGCGCCCGACATGATGGAGGACGCGCATTTCAAGGCCCGCGAGGCCATCGTGCACATGCCCCACCCGGACTTCGCCAACATCTGGATGCAGAACGCCTTCCCGAAGCTGTCCGAAACCCCCGGCAAGGTCGCCTGGGTCGGCGAGCCATTGGGCGCCCACAACGACGAGATCTATGGCGGCCTGTTGGGCAAGAGCGCAGAAGAGATCGCGGCGCTGAAGGCGGCGGGGACGATCTAGGGCGAAAGCCGTTCAGGCTGGCTTTCCTTCTCGCAGAGTTACGAGTCCGATGAACTGCAAATCGAAGGGACAGGTCGGCCCGGTCCCGGGCGGTGGTCTTGATTTGAGAGGACGCGGCTTATGTTCTAATGTATCAACATACCGTGCGACGAGGCTCTCCATGACCATCACGACCCTGTCCAGCCGCGAGTTCCAGCAGAACGCCAACCAGGCGCAGAAAGCCGCGCGCAAGGGGCCGGTGGTGATCACCAATCGGGGCCGGCCGGCCCATGTGCTGATGACCTATGACGACTACCGGCGCCTTGCCGGCGGCGGCCGCAGCCTCGTCGAGGCGCTGGCCATGCCCGGCCTCGCCGACATCGAGGTCGAGTTCCCCCGGTCGCGGGAGCGTCCACGGCCGGCCGATCTCTCGTGATGTTCCTGCTCGACACCAACGTGATCTCGGAACTGCGCAAGGCCGGCGACGGCAAGGCCGATCCCTCGGTGGTGGCGTGGCTTTCCGGCATGGATGCGTCGGCCTTCTACCTGTCGGCCGTCACGGTCATGGAACTGGATCTGGGGATCAGGCTGGTGGAGCGGCGCGATCCGGCCCAGGGCGCCAGGTTGAGGGACTGGATGGACGGCCGCGTCCTGCCCGAGTTCGCGGAACGGACGCTGCCGGTGGACACCGCCGTCGCGCTCCGCTGCGCCGGCCTGCACGTGCCGGACCCGCGCCCTGAACGCGACGCCTTCATCGCCGCGACCGCGCTGGTGCACGGCATGACGGTGGTGACGCGGAACACGGCCGATTTCACGGCGCTCGGCGTCGATCTCGTCAACCCGTGGAATCATGGGCGCTGACGTCCGGTAAGTCGGGGCGTTGCGCTCTCCTCTCGGGATTGGGTTGCGCGGCGCGGCCTGATCGGCTACCAAGTTTGCGAACCTCTCGCAACTAGAGCGGCCCTGTCCCCACACGCGAGCGCCGCGTGTCGAAGGAAGATGGAGCTTGAAACCGGATCCCGTCACCCTGCGCCTGTACGAGTCCCATCGGGATTCGCTGGTATCCTATGCGGGCCGCCTCTCGGGCGATCCGGACGGGGCCGAGGACATCGTCCACGACGCCTGGCTGCTGTTCGACCGGCAGCGGGCCGTGGAGACCATCCGCGAGCCGCTGCACTACCTCAAGCGCATCGTCCGCAACCTGGTGTTCTCGCAGGCGCGGCGGAAGCGGCTCGAGAACCCGGCCGGCGCGCTCGATGCCGCCGAGGCCGTGGCGCGACTGGTGGACGACCGGCCGTCCGTCGAGGCCGAGCTGATCGCGCGCGAGGATATGCGGCTGGTCATGGGTGTCGTAGACTCCCTGCCGGCCCGGCAGCAGGCGGCGTTCAAGATGTATTATTTCGACGGGTTGAAGCTGCGCGAGGTCGGCGCCCGCCTGGGCATCTCCACGTCGCTGGCGCATCTTCTGGTCACCAAGGCGATGCAGCTTTGCGACGAGCGGCGCAACCAGGCCGCGCGATGAAGGGCCAGGCCGCGTGATGAAGGGAATGGAGGCGAGTCTTTTGGAAAACCGCCGCGCTGGCGCGTCTACCCAGCATGAGCCCGCAGCGACCGTTTCATCCGCGCCTCGCGCCGGCGGCGGGGCAGGGGGCGCCGTCCGTGGCGGCTGACGTCGGCACCGCGCGCCGCGATGCCTCGCACTGGTATGTGCGTCTGCGCGAGGAGGCGGGCGACGAGGCGCTCGAGGCGGCGTTCGCCGATTGGCTTGCCGCCGATCCGCTGCACGCGCAGGCCTGGAACAGCATGTGCGAGACGATGGCGGCCGTCGGCCGCGCGCCGCCCGAGATGCGCGCCCATGCCATGCCCGCCGGCCCGCGCCGCCGGCCCGTTCCCCGTCATGCCGGGACCGCGCCGTCCCGGCGCAAGGCCTGTTTGTACCAGTTGACGCTGCGGAAAAAACATTGCCGTTGCCGCGGCGGCGGCCTGCGCCTTCCTGCTCGCGCTGCCCACCCTCAGCCTTCACCTGCGGGCCGATCACGTCACCGGCACGGGCCGGGTGGAGCAGGTCCGCCTCATGGACGGCAGCACCGTCCGGCTCGGGCCGGACAGCGCCGTCGCGGTCGATTACGACGGCGACGGGCGGACGGTGCGCCTGCTGGCCGGGCAGGCGCTGTTCGACGTGACGCCCGATCCGGCCAGGCCCTTTCGCGTCGCCGCCGGCGAGGTGACGGCCACGGTGCTGGGCACCAGCGTCGACGTCAGGATGATCGGCGGCGCGACCAGCGTGGCCGTCCGTCACGGCCATGTCCGGGTGGAGGACGGCGGCGCGGCCCCGGCCCGCGGGCACGACCTGCGCGCCGGCGACTGGATGCGCGTGGACGCGCGCCACGAAGTCGAGGCCGGCATGATGGCGCCCGAGCTGGTGGGAAGCTGGGGCAATGGCGAGGTGCTGGCCGAGAACCGCTCCATCGCCAGCGTCATCGACGAAGTCCGCCCCTGGTTCGGCGGCAGGATCGTCGTGACCGACCCCGCGCTCGCCGCCCGCCCGGTGACGGGCATCTACAGCCTCGGCGACCCGGCGCAGGCCCTCTCGATGATCGTCAAGCCCTATGGCGGACGGGTCCGGCACGTCACGCCCTGGCTGCTGGTCGTCAGCGGGCCGTGACGGTTTCAGGGATGGCTCGCGTCCATCCCTGACGCGGCCCGAAAACCCTCACGCCACTTTTTTTGGAAAAAACCGCCGCCCGAGCATCCTCCAAGCGTAGGCGCAGTTGCGAAGCAATCGTAACACGCCCTGGAAACGCCATATGGAGGGTGCGAATGGTCGGGGGAACGGCGGGCGCGGCGCGGCGCGGACGTGGCGCGGTATTGAGCGCGATCTTGATGGCGACCACGGCGGCGGGATGGATCGCCGCCATGCCGGCGGCGGCGCAGACGGCGAGCGAGGCCCGGCGCGGCTTCGATATTCCCGCCCAGCCGCTGGCGCAGGCGCTGATGCTCTTCGGCCGCCAGTCGGGCTTGCAGGTCACGGCGGAAGGGCCGTTGACCGACGGCCTCAGCAGCACGCCGGTCGCCGGCGACCTGTCGCCGGCCGAGGCGCTGAGCCGGCTGCTGACCGGCACCGGCCTGACCTTCCGCTTCGTCGGCGGCAACGGCGTCCAGCTGGAACGGGCGCCGCAGGCCGGCGGCGATACGATCCAGCTCGGGCCGGTGCGGGTCGCGGGGGATTCGGCCAAGACCGGCATCGCGGCGAGCATCACGTCCGATCCCGCCGCCACGGAAAACACCGGCTCCTATACGACTCACGCGATGGGTACGGCGACGAAGATGCCGCTTTCCATCCGCGAGACGCCTCAGGCGGTGACCGTGATAACCCGTCAGCGCCTCGACGATCTGGCGGTGACGAACATCGTCGATGTCGTGCGCTACACGCCCGGGCTGTTTCTCAGCGTCGAAGGATCGGGCCGCAACGCGTTCCGCGCGCGAGGCTTTCAGGTGGACAGCATCATGTTCGACGGCATACCGGCGAAATCGATCGTCGGCTCGGCCTACGGCACACAGGCCAACATGGCGATTTTCGATCGCGTGGAGGTGGTTCGCGGCGCCACCGGCCTCGTCACGGGCAGCGGTGATCCCTCCGCCGCGATCAACCTCGTTCGCAAGCGCCCGACACGCCATTTCCAGGCCAGGCTGGAGGGCGCGGCGGGAAGCTGGGAAAACTATCGCGGCGAAGTCGATCTTTCCTCGGGTATCGCGGCGGACGGCGCGTTGCGCGTGCGTGTCGTCGGCTCCTACCGGGATTCCGGTACGTTTCGGGACGACGAGGTCGTCGATCGGGGCATCATCTATGGCGTCGTGGAATACGACGTCACCCCGGATACGACGGTGATGGCAGGCTACAGCCATCAGGACGACCTCTATAACCAGTTCTGGGGCGGGTTGCCGATCAGCGAGCGGGGCGAGCATCTGAACCTGCCTCGTTCGACGCGCTCGAGCTTCAACTGGGAGAAGAAGGCCGACAAGACGGACACGCTGTTCGGCGAGATATCGCACGATTTCGGCGATGGCTGGCGCGTTCGCCTCGCCGGCATGAAGATGTGGCAGGAGGAGTTCTTCTCCGGTACGACAATCGTGCGGCGGGACGGCGCCCTCCGCCATCAAGCCTATCATAGCGGCGATCGCACCGTGCAATATGGGCTGGATGCGGTCGTGAGCGGTCCCGTCACGCTGATGGGGCGCTCGCACGACGTGACGGTCGGGGCCAGCCGCCGCGGTCACAGGGCGCGCTGGGCAAACTATACCGGCTACGAACTGCTGCCGGGCGCCGTCGACATCTTCGATTTCGATCCCGCCAGCGGCACGCGGCCGGACTTCGAATTCCTGGGCCATAGCGACGGCGGGGGCACCACGCAGAATGGGCTGTATGCCTCGGTCAGGCTCAATCCGGCGGACTGGGCGAAGATCATTCTGGGCGGCCGGCTCGATTGGCTTAAAAATGACGATTGATCCGGCGTCAGCCGTTACAACGGGCATCACACGCCCTATGCCGGGCTGCTCGTCGATCTCGATGCGCGTCACACCGCGTATGCGAGTTTCACCAAGATCTTCCAGCGTCAGGGTGCCCGCACTTTTGCCCCGAGCGTCGGAGAGCAGAAGCTGCTCCCGCCGATCACCGGCACCAACTACGAAATCAGTCTCAAGGGCGAATATCTCGATGGCGCGCTCAACGCGACGCTTGCGCTGTTCCTGATCGACCAGGCGAACCGCGCGTTCACGCCGAGCGATCAGACCGGTTGCCCGACATACCCGGCACAATCGTGTTCGACCGCCGCGGGCCTCGTCCGCAGCAAAGGCATCGACTTCGAGATTCAGGGAGAGATCGTTCCGAACTGGCAAGTCGCCGCGGGATATACGTTCACCACCGAGGAATTCGTGCGGGACACCAACCCGGACAATGTGGGAATGAGGTTCAGCACCCAGCAACCGGAGCATATGTTCAAGCTGTCAACCGTCTACCGGGCCGGCAGATTGCGGGTCGGCGGAGGCGTAACCTGGCAGAGCAAGATTTACCGCGATTTCACCCTTGCCGATTCCACGCCGGTCCGGAACCAGCAGGGCGCCTATGCCGTCGTCGATCTCATGATGGGCTATGCGATCAACGATCACCTGGATATGCAGGCCAATGTCGGCAACATCTTCGACAAGAAGTACTATCAGGCCGTCAGCGGCAGCTACACGACCTCATACGACATCTATGGAGAGCCGCGTAATTTCATGCTGACGATTCGCGGCCGGTTCTAGCCATGATCAGGGAAGGGTGACGGTTCGCCGAAATTCCCCGATCACCCCTTACGATGAAGAGAGGTGCCATCCCCCAGCGGCAGCGCACGATTGCTCCGCTGCGCCGGCCAGCCGTCATGACCGTTGCGGATCCGGTCGCCTGGGGATAAAGAACTGAGAATTATTCTCATTCGAGCGGGGGCAACATCCGCGCTGTGTCGAACGAACGGAGCCTGAGCCTCTTCATGGCCCACCGGGCCAAGCTGGTGGAGTATGCGAACGGGATCGTGGGCGATCACGGACGGGCCGAGGACGTGGTCCAGGAGGCCTTCCTGAAGTTCCGCGCGGTGGCGGCCGGCAGGACGCTGGAAGAGCCGGTGGGCTATCTCTACCGCATCGTCCGCAATCTCGCCCTCGACTGGCGCCGCCGGCTGACGCTCGAGAACCGCCACGTCCGGAGCGGCGTCGAGGAGATCGCCGTGGCCGTTCCCGGCGATGCCCCGTCGCCGGAGCAGGCGCTGATCGCCCATCAGGAGCTTCGACGGGTCATGGACGCCATGGCCGAATTGCCCGAGCGCACGCGCATCGCGATGGAAATGCACCGTTTCGGCGGCTGCACCCTGAAGGAGATCGCGGCGCATTTCGGCATTTCGGTGTCCATGGCGCAGGTCCTGGTGACGGAAGGCGTTCGCCATTGCCAACGCCGCCTGTAGCCCCGGCGGGCGCCGGGCCGATGGTTCATTGGAATTGACCGTGTCCCATGCGTTCGTTCAAGAGGGAGCGTTCGTTCGGCGTGCCCACGGCGGAAGCAGGTTCCGCTTCGGGCGCGGCGCGGGGAAGTGAGATGACCACATCACCGGAATCCGGTCGTGAGCGGGCCGAGGGCGAGGCGGCCACCTGGCTTGTCCTGCTGTCCGATGCGCCCGGCGACGCCGCGCTGCGCGCCCGTTTCGACGCCTGGCACGCCGCCAGCGATCTCAACGCCGAGATCTGGGCGCGCACGATCCGTGCCTACGACCTGGTCGGCCAGGGACCGCCCCGGCATACGGACCACTGGGCACCCTATGCCGGCGGTCGCGAGACCGCCAGGCCGTTGCCGCCCGCGCGCTCGCCCCGGCGTGCCGCGTTCACGCCGCGCCGGCTTGGCGCCGGCCTCGGCGCGGCCGCCATCGCCGCCCTGCTGATGATCGCGGTCCTGCCGGGTGTGCTGCTCCGCATGGAGGCGGATGTGGCCACGGACACGGCCGAACTGCGGGCCGTCACCCTGGAGGACGGCACGCATATCCGGCTCGCGCCCGAGAGCGCCGTCGACGTGGCGTTCGCGGATGGCGAGCGCCGGGTGCGGTTGCTCCGGGGCGATGCGTTCTTCGAGGTTGCGTCCGACCCGGCGCGGCCGTTCCGGGTGGCGGCGGGCGGCACTGTCGCCACCGTGCTCGGCACCGCCTTCGAGGTCCGGCGCGGCGGAGGTGGCGCGGCGGTCGCTGTCCGGCACGGCCACGTCCGCGTCGACGACGACAGCACGGCGCCCCGCGTATCGGAGGAGCTGCGCGCCGGCGACTGGGTGCGCGTGACCGAAGATGGCGTCGTCCGCGGCCGCACGCAGCCGGACGCGGTGGCCGACTGGCTGCGCGGCGAGCTGGTCGTGCGTGACCGTCCCGCCGGCGAGATCGTCGCGGCGCTCAGACCCTACTACAGGGGCGCGATCCTGGTGCGGGACGAAGCCTTCGCCGCCCGGCGCGTCAGCGGCATCTACGACCTGCGCGACCCGGAGAGGACCCTGCGCGCGCTCGGCGAGGCGCACGGCGCCACGGTGCGGCGCATCTCCCCCTGGCTGCTCGTGGTCACGGCCGGGTAAGCGCCGCCCGCCGTCCGGGCGGCCCGAAAAAAATCTCCCGATCCATTGGAAGTGTCCGCCAGCCATCCGTTTGTTGTCAAAGGTCGGCAACCTGCCTCCCGGCTATGCCGGCGACCAGGTCGCGCGCGGCAGCCGGGTGGGGTTGCTGGGCAACCAGGACTATATGGAAACTCCCTATTCGACGTCGAGCTATACGGAGCAGACCATCGTCGACACGCAGGCGATCCGGCCGGTGGACGTGCTGCTGCGCGATGCATCGATCCGGCCCTATGTCGCCTCGACCGGGCAGAACGACCAGTACACCATCCGGGGGTTCCTGGATGGCGCCGGTTCGGGCGCGATCAACGGCCTTTACGGCCTGGCCGGCGCCCGCGTGAGCGCGTCCGAGCCCTATGAGCGGATCGAGGTGATCAAGGGACCCAACGCCCTGCTGACCGGGCTCACGCCGGTGGGCGGCTCGATCAACTACGTGACCAAGCAGGCGACCGACCAGCCCGTGTCACGCTTCATCGGCCGGTTCATCGGCGAGAGCCGGTTCGGCGGGCACCTGGACGTGGGCCGGCGCTTCGGCGAGGATGGCGCGTTCGGCATCCGCGGCAACTATAGCTATCGCGAAGGCGGCCAGTTCCGGAAGGGCGAGCGGAGCGAGGCCGAGGTCTTCAGCCTTGCCGCGGATTACCGCGGCGACAATGTGCGTCTCGCCATCGATTACATCCGCAGCCGCTTCGACCTCAACTACGACATCCAGTTCGCCGATTTCGACCGGCCGCTCAGGGAATCGCTGAAAGACCGGGGTATCGAGAGCGACGGCCTGCCGCTGCTCAACCAGACGCTCATGGTCCGCGGCGAGGTGGACCTGTCGAGCGCCGTCACGGCCTCGTTCGCCTACGGACGGCTCTGGACGAAGGAGGACGTCTATCAGGCCTATCTGCTCGACGAGGACACCGCGGCGAACACCAGGACATACGGGCAGTTCGCCCGCGTGACCGGCGGCCAGTCCAGCGCGGCGGAAGCCTCGCTCCGCGCCCGCTTCTCGACCGGCGCGATCAGCCACAAGGTGGCGTTGACCGGCCTCATCAGCACGAGCTATCTCGATTTCTTCCAGGCCGAGGACGGCCCGCAGTTCACGCTGCCCATCGGCGACTTCAGCGGCATCGAGAACCGGTTCGAGCCGGACGTCGACCCTCCGCGCTACGGCACGTCGCACAACGGCAGCTTCGCCCTGGTCGACACGATCGGAATCGCGGGCGATCGCCTGCTGCTGACGCTGGGCGCGCGCTACCAGCACGTCAGGTACAGGCAATCGGAGTATCCAGCCTTCGGCCTTGAGGAATCGGTTTATTCGGAAGGGGCGATCACGCCCACGATGGCGGTGCTGTTCAAGGTCAGCGACCGGATCTCGCTCTACGGCAACTACATTCAGGGACTCGAACAAGGGCCGACGGCGCCCTTGAACGATCCCACCGGCCTGCCGCCGATCATCGAGAATCCTGGCGAAGTGTTTCCGCCGGTCAAGACCGAGCAGTTCGAAGGCGGCATAAAGGCGGACTTCGGGAAGTTCGGCGTGACCCTCGCGGCGTTCCAGATCACCCGGCCAAGCGCCATCTTCCGCCCCGGCAGCC
>CAZVVC010000044.1:0-15614 GCA_964630425.1 uncultured Bifidobacterium sp.
CCCAAGAACCCGAGCGGCGTCGGTGACGCTCAATCCGTTCTTTTCAAGGCAATCCTGCCGGACTGTCGTTCCTGGGTGCATCGTCAGTGATTCTCACCAAGCCTTCGTGGGGGGACGCTATAGTGATAATCGACACTCGACAACCTGATTCATGCCGGTTGCTGCGATGATCCACGGTGACGAAACGCGATCTGGTGATGCAGGATCGACCGGAACGCCGAAAGTGCGTTAGAGTTGAGCGGAAATCATAGGGCTATAGCGTAAACGTAGTGATCATCACTATCGGTCGCGGCCCGCCATCATTTCTCGCTCGCTTCGCGAAAAGGCTGCCACGACGTGCGAAGGCGGGCCGATTGCCGCGAGCCTCGACCGGGCAAGCCCCCCCCCACGACACAACAATCGTAGCGCGCTGGAATCACCTTGCCTGCCGACTGGTCGCGCGTGTGCCGCTGCGAAGGCGGGACTCGAAACCGAAAGTGGCGACGGCCAGGACTGATGAGCTATTTAGTAAACTGTCACCGTAATCCGAAGTCGAACTTCGATTGCAGGCCGGTGGCAAGGCCGATGCCCTGCGACAGCATATTCGTGCCTTCACGCTTCCGTCTACAAGTCAGCCCGAGTCTTCAGGAACTCAAGATAACGCGGGTCTTCCGCAGCGAAGATTTCTTCACCCGCGCCCATGTACGCACGCATCAGCTCATCAGCGGCGTGGTCAGCCTCTCCGCGATCGAAGAGGACCTGACCATAGCGCAGATGCAGGAACGGATTCCCCACCGCACCTGGGCACGTCATGGCGTACTGCAATGCCTCCAACGCCGACGTCTTGTACCCCCCCAAGAAGGCGGCATCAGCTATCGCAGCGAGTATCCATGTTGACGCGTTCCAGTCATTCTTCGGATCGGGGACGAGGGTCCAAGCCTCATTGTATTGAGCTATAGCATCTTCGAACGCACGCGCTTCGGCGAGCTGATCGCCTTTGGCGCATAGCACCTTGATCCGCTCGTGCGTCGCGGTGTCCAGCTCTCCAACATTTGTCGTCACGGTCACCTCTTTAGCGTTCCGAAGGTTGGCGGAACCGGCGGTTGATAGGTCTGCCCCAACAGTGCACCCGCCGAGCGATTGGGACCACTGCATTACGGTGACAGTTTACTAAATAGATCGCCGATTTCCGCACCAGCCCTCTTCGGCTTCGGTCCGCGCTTTCGCGGCAGCAGGGCTCGCGCGGTGGCGGCTTCGAGGGCGGCGATCCAGTCCTCGGCGCCGACTGGACGGCCAGTCGCATAGGATCTTCGCAATGCGGCGACGGCCGCGGCCTCGTCGGGTTGCTCGACGAAGGCAGCCATGTCGCCCACGCGGTCGAGGAGCGGCTTTACAGTCACAAGCCCGTCGTCGCGCCCGGCAAGATGGGCATGGATACTGGACCAGGGCCAGCCGGCGGCATGCCCGGCAAGGCCCGCCCGCACGGGGTTGCGCGCGACATAGCGCGCCGCCGCCACCAGATGCGCCTCGTCCATCGCCGCCGAGGCGAACCGCCCCTGCCACAGATGGCCGGTCTGCCGCAGCCGCGCGTTGATCCGGCCGGTATAGCGCCGGTGCGCCTCGGCGAAGGTGGCGCGCAGGCCGTCCGCGTGTGACGGCACCATGATGAAATGGACGTGATTCGGCATCAGGCAATACGCCCAGACGTCCGTGCCCGACCGGCGCGCCGCGGCGCCGACCAGCGCCAGATAGGCGCGGTAGTCGTCGTCCTGGAAGAATACCGGCTCGCGCCGGTTGCCGCGCTGGGTGACGTGGTGCGGCTGCCCCGGAATCACCACCCGCGCCAGTCTCGCCATGATCCGATCCCCTTTGCCAGCGCCGAGCATGGCAGCGGGGACGGGTTTCGTAAACTGTCACCGAAACCCTGCCGCCCTACAGCCCCGACCTCAATCCCATCGAGCAGGTCTTCGCCAAGCTCAAGACATTGCTCCGGCGCGCAGCACCACGAACCCGCCAGACCCTCTGGAAGCGCATCGGCACCTTGCTCGAGCACTTCCCAGCACTCGAATGCCAGAACTACATCATCAACGCCGGATATGGCGCCAACCTAAATGGCTAACGCTCTAGAGGAAAGCTCGTTTCACGCCCAATTCTCGGCGGATTGCACCGCCGATATGGACGGAAATCACCGAAATGAGGTTTTCGGAAGGGACAATACCGCGAAGGTTCTCCAGCGAGTGTATTTCGCTTTCCGTGACTACACCTGGGAAGCGGCTCAACACCTGCTGCTCAACTGCGTGGTGAACAACCACCTGGCCTTCGAGCCCTGGGTTGGCTTCGAAGAATGTTGCTCGGTAGTTGGTCGAGGTCGAGACGCCGAACCGCGCCCCTGTACTCTCTGCGGCAACAGAACTGCCTCAAATTATCAGATTAGCTACCAATCCATGCTTCAGCATGAGAGCGGGAGAGCCTGCCGAAGGTTGGTAAGACCCGTTCTAAATCGCCTTCTACTTTCGACGCTTGCCCAACCACAGCTTCGATGAACCCTGTGGCCACGGCGGTACTAAGTTCATCGTCATCACTGGCAATTCCCTCCTCAATCATTGCCATGATTTCTTGGATACGCGCCGGTCCCAGAGTCTCGAAATTTTCGAAAACGCTCTGGCCTAGTTCGGCGAAGGCTATCGTTACAGGCGGCGTTTCGGGTTCCCAGTATTCGACAGTTTCGTTGAATGCCGAGCTTAGCGTAGGAGACACCGCGACTAGCCTATCGATAAATTTCCTGCTGACATTGTTCATTAGTTACCTCGTAGCGCGTTCTGCATATCACGAATTACATTTTCAGCAGCCGCTCGATCCCCCGGCCTAGCCGCTGGGTTTCGATCAAGCCATTTTTCCAAAGCTCTAATTGAATCACTCGCTTTTTGCGAATGGAACTTACCGCCGACCGATGTCCCAGTAGCCAGTTCCTGCCTAACCGCAGCAGCAGTACTGCCATTTCCCACCGTAGCGTTTGGACGATACAAATCATCAAGCAGAGACGCGATTACGGTGACGGTATACAGATGTAAGCCTCACCCATTGCAAATTTTAACCGTAATTTACATCCCGTCCACTTTGGCCTTCAGCCATCTCGGTCTGACTGTTTCCGCATCCGCCGCGGCATCAGACCACTTCGCGTATCGGATTCAGAAACGGGATGCCGGCGAAATCCTTCTCGTTGTCCGTCACCACCATGCAATCGTTCGCACCGGCGATGGCGGCGACGATCATGTCGAGACCGCTTCTGGGGCGGCCGGCGGCCTTGCCTTCGGCCATCAGCTGCGCCCAGATGAGGCCGGCCTTGGCGTCGAACGGCAGGACTCGGCCGGCGAACAGCGACTGCGGTCCTTCCGGCCCCGCGAACCAGGCGTCGAGGACATCCCGCTTTTTCCCGCGTGGTTTTTCCAGAATGCCGCGGCGGATTTCGGCAACCGTCAATGCGGAGATGAATAGGCTCTCGTCTTGCTGCTCCGCCCACCAGGCCAGCAACGTTTCCGAGGGCCTCGGCTTGACGACGTTGCTGAGGATGTTGGTGTCGAGGAGATAGCGCGTCACAGGTCGACCTTGCGCCCTTCCTCACGCGGGCGGTCGAGGTCGAGGTCCGCGCCGACAAGGGGCGACCTGCGAAGCGCGGCGAGAATGCCGCCCTTCTTATCCGTGTCGCCGGTGACCGCCTGGCCGACGATCGCGCGCAATCTGGATGCATCGGCGTCGTCCTCGGCCAGACGACGCGCCAATGACCGGATGAGATCGCGATCCGTGTCGCGCCCGAGCACCTCGAACCGCGCCAGGCCTCTTTCGCTCAACCGAGACCGGTAGTTCTGGATGGCGCGCCTTTGCGAGTTTCCCATCGGTTTCTCCTTATACTATCCAGTAATATATCCGGAAACCGCCGGGATACAAGGTGCGTCTGGGGCCGGCCACCTCGGCATGACCGGCCCCAGCACCGTCGCCGAAGCGGTTTCGGTGAAGACCGAACCGCTCCCGCTACCCCTGCCGCTTTCGGGCGGCAGGCACCTCCGTCTTGCCTGAAAGCGCCCTAGGCGACGCCGGCGTAGCGGAGCAGGTCCACCATCCGGAAATCGTCGCCCTGGCGTGACGGATCGATGGTGGGCAGGGTCGGCTGCCAGTCCGGGTCCTGGGACAGGTACGAGCCGCGGTCGCCCTGGAGCAGGCCGATGAACACCTCGGCGACGATGCGGCCGCCCACGGGGCCGAGCCGTTCGCCGCCGGCCGTCACCGACGCCTCGCGCAGGATGTAGAACCAGAGCGGCGTGCGGTCGTCGAGGCCGTGCTTCCGGAGATCCGACAGATCCGCCTTCGTGAGGACGGGCAGGTTCATGGCCGCCGCCACCCGCTGCCCCGACGGCAGGGAGAAGGTGAGGTGGCGCAGCAGGTTGCGCTGGGCCAGCGAGGCCGGGTTGGTCTTGGGCGACGGATTCGCCACCACCGAGCCCGGCAGGTGGAACAGCGGCGTCGACAGGGTGGTGTCGATCTTCTTGTTCGGCCGCACCTGCCCGTCGCCGAAATCGAAGAAGGTCGGCCAGTCCACGAAGCGCCGCGCCGCCCGGCACCCGCCCGAAAGATCGTCCGGGTCGCCCGGGTCCGACGGCGTCGGCGTGAAGATCATGCCGAAGAACGGCGTGCCGCCGGGATTGCCGGTGAAGTTCGCCCGGTAGGACGGGCGGACCTGGCTGTGCCCGAAACGATAGGCGGCGACGGAGAATTCCACCGGAATGAACGGCTCGTTCCGCCATTTGTAGAACTTCCGGCCGTTGGCGAGCACGTCTTCGACCACTGCGTCGCCGCAGGTCTTGCGCAGGAATTCGTGCACGACGATCCACTGGTAGTGCCAGCGGACGATCCGCTGCGCCTCCGCGAAGATCTCGCCCGATCCGGTCAGCTTCAGCTTGGTGACCACATAGTCGACGACGGCGTTGTGGAACTTGAGCAAGGCCACCTGCAACTGCGAGACGATCAGGTTCTCGTCGTTCCTCGGATCGCCGATCAGGGCCACGTTCTGGCTGTTCCGCGGGACATCGAACCTGTCCGCGGTGCCCGTGGGCTCCAGCAGGAACTTCGCGCCCTTTCCCGACGGCCCCTGATCGTAGAGATGGGGGCTGCCGCCCGGCCCCGATCCGTAGACGTTGTCCAGCCCCAGGCTGGGCGTCCGGAAATTGGCGATCTGCTCCGGATCGGCCTGGCGCTCCAGGCTCGACGTCGGATCGAACGTCATGTCGTGGTCGATGAACTGGCCGAGGAACGTCATCCCGGCCGTCAGGTGAGGATTGTCGCTGTTCTTCGCCGACAGGGTCAGGTCGGCGATGAGGTTGACCGGCCCCTCGCTCAGCTTGTCCCTGGCATCCATGATGCCGCCCGCCTTGCCGATCTCGAGCAGCGCGGCCCGGACTTCGGGCGTGTCGGCCGAGAACGGCGGCAGCTTGCCGAACATCCGGCCGAACCTGCCGGAATCGTAATAGTTGGAAACGGGTGGAACGATGTCGCGCGGATAAACGCCGTGATGAGCCATGTTTGCACTCCCCTCGATGGCTTCAGACAAGCGGATGCCCAAAGCCGACGGACGGGAATGTGTTGGCGCAGCTCCCCTCTTTCAGCGCACCGTAACCCCAACAGTCATGACTGTATTTCATGGCGGGGGAAGCCGTAAAGCCCGATACGCACCCGGTCCGGTCGGTACCGCAAAAAAGTTGATGGATATGGAGCGGATAATTGGTTTGTGAGATTCCTTGAATAATAATACATGTATTCAAACTGAATGTTTTTGGGGGAATGGTGAGGTGGGAAGACCTGCCGCCGAGGGGACCGGGACCAACGCCGCAACGCGCGGCGCCGTGCCTGCGGCCGCGGCATGACCGCCCTGCGCCGCCATATCCACCGATACCGCTGGCTGTCGGCCGCGCTGATCATGGCGGCGCTGCTCGTCAGGATGCTGGTGCCCGTGGGCTATATGCCGGGCACGGCGGACGGCGCCTTCGTGTTGCGGCCATGCGACGGCCTGCGCGCCATGATGGGCGCGGTCGCGGCGGACGCCGCCATGACATCCGACGACTACGTCCATGCGGATCACGGCGACGCGCAGGGCGACGGCGCCGGGCACGGCAAGCTTCAGTCGCCCTGCGCGTTTTCCGGCCTGGCGATCCCTTCGCTCGCCGCCATCGACCCGATCCTGCTGGCCATCGCGCTCGCCTTCATCCTCGCGGCGCCGTTCCGCGCCGCGCCCGCGCCGGTCGTGTGGCGCATGGTCCGGCTGCGCCCGCCCCCGCAAGGCCCACCCGTCACCGCCTGATCGTTCCGAACGCCTCGCGCCCGGTGCGCGCCACCCTGACGGTGCGTGCGCGGCGGATCTCCCCGCGAGGCCCGTTTCCGCCATCCGCCCATGAAGCGGCCCGGCGGTCCCGATCGAGGAACAGGGTGACGTCATGCCCAGACTCTTGCTTTCCACCTTCTTGCTGTCCACCGGCGCGCTCGCCCTGTCCGCTCCGGCTGTCGCCGGGGCGGCCGAGGCCGACCACGGCACGCCGGACGTGTCCGAGATCGTCGTCATCGGCTATCTCGACGACCGCGAATTGCGGGACCTCAGGACGCCCGCGCTGGGCGTCGCCATCGGCGAGGAGCAGATCGCCGCGATCAATGCGGTGAACGCCGAAGACGTGCTGCGCTACGCGCCTGCGCTGATCGTGCGCAAACGCTATATCGGCGACGCCAACGCGACGCTGTCCTTCCGCAACATGCATACCACCCAGACACCGCGCGCGCTGGTCACGGTGGACGGCTTCACCATCTCGAACTTCCTCGGGGCCGACTTCTTCACCGCGCCCAAATGGGCGGTGCTGGCGCCGGACGACATCGCGCGGGCCGAGATCGTCTACGGCCCGACCTCGGCGCGCTATTCGGGGAATTCGATGGGCGGTGCCATGCTCATCAAGACCCGCGACATCACCGAGACGGCCGTGCATCTCGACGCGCAGGTCTTCGGCCAGAACTACAGATATTACAGGACCGACGAAAACCTGTTCGGCTGGTCGATCGACGCGCGGTTCGACGTCGCGCTCGGCGATCGCGGCGGCGTCTCGGTCAGCTACCGTCATTTCGAGAACGAGGGCCAGCCGCAGGAATGGCGGACGGTCGGCGCCTCGTCGCCCTATGGCGGCCAGGGCATCGTCGACAGGGAACTCTCGTTCCTGCGCATCGGCGCGCAGGATTCGGCGGTGGCATCGACCGAGGACCAGTTCCGCTTCCGCCTCCAATACGACCTGGGCGGCGGCTGGGAACTGCGCGGGCTGGCGGCGCTGCTGGTCGACCAGGACGACACGCTCAAGCCGAGGAGCTTCCTGAAGGACGCCGCCGGCGCGGAAACCTTCATCGGCGTCAGCGGCATGAACGTCGGGGCCGCCCGGTCGACCGAGCTGCTGACGGGCATCGGCCTGTCGGGCGAGGCGGCGGGCTCGAGGCTCGATCTGTCGTTCAGCCGCTTCGACGTGCTCGGCCACAGGGAGCGGCGCTCGGACAATTTCGACATGGTGACCGGCACACGGCCCGTCACCGGCCGGCTCATGACCCGGGATTCCGCCTGGAACAGCTTCGAGGGCACGGCCGAGCGCGCCTTCGGCATCCATGCGCTGGCATGGGGCCTTTCCTATGCGGGCTATTCCGACGACAACCGCACGCACACCACGTCGGACTGGCGGCGGGCCAGCGTCACCGGGCTGCGCGATGCGTCGGGCGGCCGGACGCGGCTGCTGGGCGCGTTCGTGGAGGATGCCGTCACCCTGACGACGCGGCTCACCGCCACGATCGGGCTGCGCTATGAGAACTGGCGCGCGTCGGGCGGCTTCCTGACCGATGGCGGCACCACCGTCCGCTATGCCGGCCGCGGCCAGGACGCCTGGTCGCCCAAGGCGGCCCTGAGCTTCAGGCCCGACGACGTCAGCGAGATCGCCGTGTCCGCCGCGCTGGCCACCCGGTTTCCCACGACGCGCGAGCTCTATCAGGCCGGCCTCATCGCCTATGGCCCCGATGTCGGGCAACTCGACCTCAACGGCTTCAACCCGGACCTGAAACCCGAAAAGGCGCTCGACCTCCAGCTCACCGCCTCACGCCGGATCGGCAACGTCAAGGTCACGCTCTCCGGCTACCGGCAGGACGTGAGGGACACGATCTTCTCGCAGACCATCGCCATCCCCGATCCCGCCTCGGGCGACCTCGCCCAAAGCTCGCTGATGACCAATATCGGCAAGGTCCGCACCTGGGGCGCCGACCTCATCGTCGCGGCCGAGGACGTCCTGATCGACGGGCTGGCGATCGACGCCAATGTCTCGTGGACCGACGCCAGGGTGACGCGCAACCCGCTCAATCCCGCCCTGGTCGGCAACCGGTTCCCCCGCGTTCCCAGATGGCGGGCGAACGCCAGCATCCGCTACAGCCCCAACGAGGACTGGTCGTTCGCGGTGAACCTGCGCCACCAGAGCACGCCGGACCGCAACATCGAGAACAACGCCACGTCCCGGTGCGACACCTTCTACTGCGTCTCGACCTTCTCGTTCGTCGACGTGAAGGCGACCAAACGGTTCGGCGCCTTCGCGCTGTCGGCGGGCATCGACAACCTGCTGAACGAGAAGGCGTTCGTCTATCATCCCTATCCGGGCCGGACCTTCGTGATCAGCCTCAAATGGGACGGCAGGCCATGAGCCAGCGCGGACGAGGCCACACGCTCTACGCCATGATCTGGCGCTGGCATTTCTATGCCGGCCTGTTCGTCATCCCCTTCGTCCTGCTGCTGGCCGTGACGGGCGCGGCCTATCTGTTCAAGCCGCAGGTGGAACGATGGGAGGAGCGCGCCTTCCACGGCCTGTCCGTCGCCAGCGCCGTTTCGCCGCAGGCCCAGGTCGATGCGGCGCTGGCCGCGTTCCCCGGCGCGCGGTTCGGCAGCTACCGCCTCCCCGAACGGGAAGGCGACGCGGCGATGATCCGCCTCGCCCCGCCGGACGGGCACCCGGCACGCGACGTGTTTGTCTCGCCCCAGGGCAAGGTGCTGGGCAGCATCGCGCCGGAGACGCGCCTCATGGAGTGGGACAAGCGCCTCCACGGCCAGTTGCTGCTCGGCAAGCGGGGAAGCTGGCTGGTCGAGCTGGCCGCGAGCTGGGCGATCGTGCTGGTGCTGTCGGGGCTTTATCTCTGGTGGCCGCGCGGGCGCGGCCTCGCGGGCGTGCTCTGGCCGCGCCTCCAGGGCGGGACGCGCCTCGTCTGGCGCGATCTCCACGCCGTCACCGGCTTCTGGATTTCCGGCCTCGTGCTGGTGCTGCTCGTCACCGGCCTGCCCTGGGCGGGCCTGTGGGGCAGCGCGTTCAAGACGGTCCGCGCCGAAATGGGCTGGGTCCAGGGCGAACAGGACTGGACGCTGGGCGGCGAGCCTGCCTCGGCGGGCGGCGGCGATCACGCCGGGCACGATCATGCCGCGCCGATGCACGCCGCGCCCGTTTCCATCCACGCCGGCCTGGACGGTATCGTCGCAAGGGCGAAGGCGGAGCCTCTCGCCTTCCCCGTGCTCGTCACGCCGCCCGGGGCGCAGGGCGCGGCCGCATGGACGATCCGGTCGGACGCGCAGAACCGTCCGCTGCGCGTCACGATCATGCATGACGCGGCGACAGGCCGCGACATCTCGCGCGAGGCGTTCGGCGACGGCCATGTCCTCGACCGCGTCGTCGGCTATGGGATCGCCTGGCACGAGGGGCAGCTTTTCGGCTGGGTGAACCAACTGGTCGGCGTGCTGACCGCCGTCGGCCTCGTCGTCATGGCGGCAAGCGGCTTCGTCCTGTGGCGCCGGCGCAAGCCCGAAGGCGCGCTCGGCGCACCGCCGCCATCGGCCATTCCCGCCCGCATCGGCGGCGTCGCGGCGCTCCTGCTGGTCCTCGCGGCCCTGCTGCCGCTGCTGGCCGCCTCGCTCGCCGTGCTCTGGCTGCTCGAGCGGACGGCGCTTCCGCACCTGCCGCGCCTTGCCCGGTGGCTGGGCGCCCCGCCGCGAGAAACCTCTCCCTGAAGCGGCACCACATGACCATCGGCGGAAGCTCGCAAGGCCGGCGGCTGCCGAGGATAGGATGTCCGGCGAATAGGGTTTAACCTTACGGATCGGTTTTCCTCCCGCCCCCGGCTCCACAGGTATCCGCATGGCCTCCGGCTTCGCCGCGCTGCTCGACGACATCGCCGCCATCGCCAAGCTCGCGGCCGCGTCGCTGGACGACGTGGGCGCGGCGGCGGGCAAGGCGGGATCGAAGGCGGTGGGCGTGGTGATCGACGACACGGCGGTCACGCCCGGCTATGCCATGGGCTTCACGCCGGACCGCGAGCTGCCCATCGTCTGGAAGATCGCGCGCGGCTCGCTGCGCAACAAGTTCGTGTTCCTGCTGCCCGGCGCGCTGGCGCTGAGCGCCTTCGCGCCGTGGGCGGTGACGCCGATCCTCATGCTGGGCGGCGCCTATCTGTGCTTCGAGGCGACCGAGAAGATCATCGAGGCCTTCGCCGGCCACGGCGAGGACGAGGCGCTGGAGCAGCTCGCCCTCAGCTCGGCCGCGCTGGAGGCCCAGAAGGTCTCGGGCGCCATCCGCACCGACCTGATCCTGTCCGGCGAGATCATGGCCATCGCCCTCGCCAGCGTGGCGGACAGGTCGCTCGCGGTCCAGGCCGGCGCGCTGGCGGCGGTGGGCCTGCTGCTCACCGCCTTCGTCTATGGCGTCGTCGGCGTCATCGTGAAGATGGACGACATCGGCCTGCATCTGGCCCGGCGCGGCGGGACGCTGCTGCCGGCCGTGGGCCGGTGGCTGCTGAAGGCCATGCCGCCGCTGCTGAACGGGTTGCAGGCCGTGGGCACGGCGGCGATGCTGTGGGTGGGCGGCGGCATCATCGTCCACGGCCTCGAGCACTTCCATCTGGGGCCGGTGCCGGGGCTGGTCGAGCGCTTCTCCCACTGGGCGGGCGGCGTGCCCGCCATCGGCACGGCGACGTCGTGGCTGGCCTTCGCCGCCGGCTCGGCCGTGGTGGGCCTCGCCGTCGGCGGCGCCATCGTCATGGCGCTTCACCTGCGCCCGGGGCGCGCCGCGCACTGATCCCGCCCGCGCTGGACCCCGAAGGCCGCGCGGGCCTAAGCTGGAGCAGAGGAGACGCGCCATGACCATCGCGGTGAACATCCCCAGGATGCAGGCCTGGACCGGCGACGGCATCGGCTGGCTGGTGTTCGACCAGCCCGGCAGGCACAACGCCGTGTCGCAGGACATGTGGGCCGGCATGGCCGACATCCTCGCCGCCTTCGAGCGCGACGACGCGGTGCGGGTGATCGTCATGCGCGGCGCCGGCGAGAAGGCGTTCGTCTCGGGCGGCGACATCTCGGAATACGAGGACAGGCTGGCGGGCGCCTCGGCCGGCGAGGACGCGCGGGCGCGCTATCACGCATCGGCCGAGCAGGGCATGAAGGCGCTGCGCTCGACCGGCAAGCCGGTGATCTGCCTGATCCACGGCTATTGCCTGGGCGGCGGCATCCTGATCGCGCTCCAGGCCGACATCCGCATCGCCGCCGACGATGCGAGATTCTCCATTCCGGCGGCGAAGCTGGGCATCGGCTATCCCTACCGCGACGTGGAGAAGCTGGCGCAGCTCATCGGCCCCGCCGCGACCGCCGAGATGCTGTTCACGGCGCGGGTGTTCGATGCCGCCGAGGCCGGCGCGCTGGGCCTGGTCAACCGCGTCGTTCCCAAGGCCGAACTGGACGAGACGGTGCGCCGGACGGCGCTGGCCATCGCCGGCAACGCGCCGCTGACCCTGCGCGCGGCCAAGGCGGCGATCCGCGCCGCCATGCAGGACCCGGCGCGGCGCGACCGGGCCGCGGTCGACGCGCTGGTCGCCGCCTGCCAGAACAGCGCGGACTTCCTCGAAGGCTCGCGCGCCTTCATGGAAAAGCGCAAGCCGCGCTTCACCGGCCGGTAGGCGGGGCGAGGAGAGCGGCTGGGGATGCCGTCCCGAGCCGGTTCAGGCGGCGTCGAACTCCAGCGGCAGATGCCAGGGCTCGACCCGGATGGCGATGGGGCCGGGATTGGAGCCCGGCTTGAAGCGCGGGTTGCGGATCACCTCCATGAGCAGCCGGGTGCCGATCACGGTCTCGGCCCGCGCGAGCTGGTAGCCGACGCAGAAATGCGCGCCCAGGCCGAAGCCCAGATGCCCCGCGACGCCGCCCTGGCGATAGCCCGAGCGCAGCTCCTTGCCGAAATAGAAGTCCTTGCGGAAGATGTCGAACCTGTCCGGGTCCTTGAACACCCGGTCGTCCCGGTTCGCGCCGTAGAGCGACAGGTGGACATAGTCGCCGGCGCGCATGGTGACGCCGTGCAGGGTCACGTCCCGGACGACGCGCCGGGTCTGCACGCCGGCGGGACCGTGCACGCGCATCATCTCGGCGAAGGCCGGCTCCAGAAGGTCCGGGTCCCGCTGCACCGCGGCCCACTGCACCGGATTGGCGAGGAGTTGGTACCACAGATTGGCAATGGCCTTGTCGGTGGTCTCGGCGCCCGCCACCAGGATCAGGCTGGCGAAGGACTTGATCTCCTCCTTGGTCATGCGCGCGCCGTCCACCTCGGCGACCGACAGGCGCGAGAGCAGGTCGTCGCCCGGGTCGCGCGCGCGGGCGTCGATCAGCGGGTCGAGATAGGCGTGGTATTCGGCGTTGGCCTTCTGGCCCTCGATCCGCAGCACCGGGCCGCCGTTGATGCCGTTCATCATGGCCGGATACCAGTCGTGGAACATCTCGTGCGCTTCCTGCGGCAGGTCGAGCACGTCGAGGATGACGTTGAGCGGCAGGCGGGTGGCGAAGTCGTCGACGATGTCGATCTCGCCCTTCGCCGAAGCCTCGGCGGCGATGCGGCGGGCGTGCTTCTCGGTGAACTTGCGGATCAGCGTCATGGCGTTGCGCTGGATGGTCGGCAGCAGCGCGGTCAGCTTCATGCCGACGAACTGGGGCGCGACGATGTTGCGCAGCCTGATGTGCTTGTGCCCGTCATATTCCATCAGCGTCGGGCCGAACACGGCGCCGATGTGCTCGCCGTTCGGCGAGGCCGAGAAGTTCTCGGTGTCGCGGAACGTGTTCACCACGTCCTCGTAGCGCGTCAGCATCCAGTGGCCGCTGACCGGATTGCGGTAGACCGGATAGTGGTCGCGCAGAATCTTGAGCGTCGGATACGGATTGGCCGCGTATTCCGGGCTGCGGAACACGGCCGGGTCGATCTCGGGCCTTGTCATGGGACTCCCCTTCCCCGCGCGGCGCGGCCTATCCGGCCTTGGGGCCGTCGTAGGACGCGATCAGCTCGAACCAGCCCGAGCCGCGGATGTTCATGGGAATGCCGCCATATTTCGCGCCGGTCTCGTTGTGCTTCGCGCGGCCTTCCCAGGCGTTCGGGTTGGCCTGCCACTCGTTGAGCACGCGCTCGGCCTCCTCGTAGCTGGGCGCCTCGACCTCGTAGACGGACAGGTAGCCCCCCGCGTTCTCGATGCCGATATGGTCGCCCGCCAGCTTGTAGACGCTGCCGCGGACGAAGTTCGGACACTTGGCGGTGTCCTCGATGTGCTGGCCGATGAACCATTCGTCGAAGGCGGCCTGGTTCTCGGCGCCCTTGGGCTCGCACAATCCGATCAGGACGAAACGCGGCATGACTCTCTCTCCCCATTCGAGTGTGCCGCGAGGGTAGCAGCTTCTCCGGCACGGGCGACGAAAATTCACGCGTGATGGTGACAGTTCGGTGAACAATGAGGCGGCGGATTCACGCCCCCGACAAAATTTCGCCGCCCGGGCGCGGATAATGCGGACCACCGGCGGCCAGAGAAGAACGAGCAGAACCGTGCCGCCAGGGCCATGCGGGAGGGGACGAATCGAAGAGGCGTGCGTATCGCGCCGAAGCGGGTATCCGCCGAGGCGAGCCCCGACTGTGTGGAGGACATCATGTCGATAAGTGCCAACCCCTTCGCCGCCTATCTCTCGCACTGGCTGATCGAGAACCGTCGCAGCAGCGCCACCCGGCGACTCGTCGTCGCCGCCGAGAGCGCCGGCGAAGCACGCCGGCATGCCGAGGACTGGCGGCAGTCCCGCCCGCACGAGGAGGCGGCCGCGCTGGCGAGCTTCTTCGACCAGCGCCACTATCTGGTGCGTCGCCTGCCCGACGGCTTCGTCGACAGCGTCCAGGGCCACAACGGCCTCGACGGATCGGTCCTGGTGCTGGGCTAGGGCAAACGCCAGGTTGGCTCGACCTGTCGCCTTCATCTGCCAATCCGTCGAACTCTCCTTCCACCATGACTCCGCGAGCGTAGCGACGCAGTCCAGCCCCTCCGGTGACGGCCGTGGGGCGGAAGAGCAGGACTGCGTCGCTACGCTCGCGGAGTCACCGGCAGCGCCGGAGTGACGCGGTGGGCGCGGGAACAGATTGGACGGGGCCGCGTTCCGGACAGACACCAGACGCAATGACGAGAAGGTCCAGATGAACGTCCATACGATGCAATTGCGCCCCGCCGCGCCGTTTCCGCAGGGCACCGCCTCTCCCGCCGACCCGGTCACGCTGCAACGCATGCTGACCGCGTTCAATGCGCGCAAGCTGGTGCCCGCGCTGCCGGACAGCGACTGGTACGGCCAGGTGCTGGACGATGCCGAGATGCTCGCCATCGAGGGCCGCTGGCTGGAGAGTGAGCGGCAGCGTCAGGCCGGCCGGGCGGCGACGGCGCCGACCGATCCCGACGGTTTCGTCGCCTGGATCGAGGCGCTGGAGACGACCGGCCCCGGCCAGGGCGATCCGCTGTTCCCCTATCTGGCCCACGAGGCGAGCCTGGACGAGATGCGGTGGTTCCTGGCGCAGGAGATTTCGGGGGAAGCGGGGTTCGACGACCTGGCCGCCCTCACCCAGATCCGCATGCCGGCCACCGCCAAGCTGGAGATCGCCCGCAACTACTGGGACGAGATGGGGCGCGGCAACGCCAAGGGCATGCACGGCCCCATGCTGCAGGTGCTGGCCGCCGCCCTCAACGTCAAACCGCTTGCCGACGCCGAGGTCTGGGAGGCGGCCGCGCTCGCCAACCTGATGGCCGGGCTCGCCACCAACCGGCGCTATGCCTACCACTCGGCCGGCGCGCTCGGCATCATCGAGCTGACCGCGCCGGGCCGGGCCCGGCAGGTGAGCATCGGACTGCGGCGACTCGGGGTCGGCCCCAGGGCCCGGCACTATTTCGACCTTCACGCCGTGCTCGACGTGAAGCATTCCGAAGCCTGGAACCGCGAGGTGTTCCGCAGCCTCGTCGCCGGGCAGCCGGAGACCGCGCGGGCGCTCGCCGAAGGGGCGCTGATGCGGCTTCATTGCGGCGCGCGCTGCTTCCGGCGCTACCGCGCGCAATTCGGGCTGGCATAGGCAGGAATAAACCGGGGCTCGTCGGGACGTTGAACAAATATATGAGCACAAGCTGTTGCATATAATATCAAACTTCACTTTCTTAATCCAAGTTAGTATTTGGGCCTGCGTCCGCCGTAAACGATTTGTATCGCGTTCATATTATAGCCT
>CAZVVC010000045.1:0-1150 GCA_964630425.1 uncultured Bifidobacterium sp.
TACATAAATATATAAAATATAATAAAAATTACCCACCCAGTTCCTTGTGTCTGTAGCAGTCCACCATGTGGTCGTTGACCATGCCCACGGCCTGCATGAAGGCGTAGCAGATGGTGGGGCCGCAGAACTTGAAGCCGCGTTTCTTCAGGTCCTTGGATATGGCCTGGCTTTCGCGGGTTTCGGTCGGCACCTGCTTCATGCCGGTCCAGTGGTTGTGGATGGTGCGCCCGTCGGTGAACCGCCACAGATAGTCCGAGAACGCCGTGCCCTGTTCGCGCATGTCCAGGAAGGCCCTGGCGCTGGCGACGGCGCCTTCGATCTTGCCGCGGTGGCGGATGATGCCGGCGTCGGCCAGCAGCCGGGCCACGTCCTGCTCGCCGAAGCGGGCGACGGTCTCCGGCTCGAAATTCGCGAACGCCTTCCGGAAGTTGTCGCGCTTGCGCAGGATGGTGATCCAGGAAAGGCCGGCCTGGAAGCCGTCGAGCATCAGCTTTTCATAGAGCGCCCGGTCGTCCCGCTCGGGCACGCCCCATTCGTGGTCGTGATAGTGGACGTAGAGGGGATCGGCGCCCGGCCAGGCGCAGCGGACGATGTCGTTCATGGCGCGGGGTTCTCCACCTGAAGCGTGGCGTCGCCCGCGGTCAGCGGCACCCCGTGTTCGCGGGCCTGCTCCACGTCCTCGATCCGCAGCAGCGCGATGCCGCGATTGCCCAGGATCGAGCGCACCTCGCCGGCGGGCTTTTCGCCCAGCAGCACCTGCGCGCCGGGCCGCGCGTCGCCGTCGATGACGACGGGATAGAGCTTGCGGCGCACATTGCCGCGGTATTTGGTGCGCGCCGTCAGTTCCTGGCCCACATAGCAGCCCTTGCTGAAGGACACGCCGTTGAACGTGTCGAAATTGGCCTCCAGCAGCAGGGTCTTGTCCACTTCCAGGTCGCGGCGGGCGTCGGCCGCGCCGATCTCGATCCGTCGCCGCTCATAGGCCTCGAACGGCGCCGCGGCGACGCCGAGCCCCTCGATCGCCTTGATCGGCGTGTTGCGCTCAAGGTGATGCACGGTCACCTTGCCGATGATTCGCAGTACATGATGCGCTTCATTCAGGAGGCGCGATCGGCGGCGCGACTGGCGCACCCCAACGTGGTGAATGTTT
>CAZVVC010000045.1:1160-15606 GCA_964630425.1 uncultured Bifidobacterium sp.
GAGCGCCTCTGTCGCCGTCTCGCGCGGCAGGATGGCCCGGGCGCCGAGGCGCGGGGTGCGCGGATCGGTGAACACGACGCCGCCGTCCAGCGCCATCGCCGCGCCGGCCGCCTCGCCCAGGCCGTCGAGTCCCTCCGGCAGCGCGGTGACCGAAAGGGCGCCCGAGCGGTCCTCGATGGTCACGTCCGAGCGCAGCTTGTACATCAGCAGCCGCTTGCGCAGCTCGGGCAGGCGCTCGGCGTCGGTGTCGAGCAGCAGCACCCCGTCCAGTTCGGCGATGAAGAACTCGAACAGGAACTTGCCCTGCGGCGTCAGCAGCGCGCCGTAGACGGCCCGGTCGGCGCGCACGGCCATGACGTCGTTCGAGATCAGCCCCTGGAGGAATTCATGCCGCTGCGCGCCGCCGATGGCGAGCACGCCGCGTTCCTCAAGCAACACCGCGATTTTCAACAGCTTCTCCTTCTTTCCGCCGCGCGCGGCGTCTAAATCATGGTGGTGCCGGGTTGCGGGCTTTTGCAACACGATTTACTGACATATAACCCGAGAGCCAACAGGACCACGGATCTCATGGCCACCTACGACCTACTCATCCGCAACGCGACCTGCGTTTCCCATCGTGGCATCGGCCAGGCCGACGTCGGGGTCAAGGACGGCAAGACGGCGGGAATCGGCGATCTTTCGCAGGCGAGCGCGGAAACGGTCATCGACGCGACCGGCCTGCACCTGCTGCCCGGCGTCATCGACAGCCAGGTCCATTTCCGCGAGCCGGGCCTCGAGCACAAGGAAGACCTGGAATCGGGCAGCCGCGGCGCCGTGCTGGGCGGCGTCACCGCCGTGTTCGAGATGCCCAACACCAAGCCGTCCACCACCACGGCCGAGGCGCTGCAATACAAGCTGGACCGGGCGCTGAACCGCATGTGGTGCGACCATGCGTTCTACGTCGGCGCCGCCGCCGAGAACGTCGAGCTGCTGGGCGAGCTGGAACGGCTGCCGGGCTGCTGCGGCGTGAAGCTGTTCATGGGCGCCTCGACCGGCGACCTGCTGGTGCACGAGGACGCGACGATCCTGCGGGTGCTCCAGTCCGGCTCGCGCCGGGTCTCGGTCCATTCCGAGGACGAGCAGCGCATGCGCGAGCGCAAGGAACTGGCCGAGGACGGCAACGTGCTGACCCATCCGGTGGTGCGCGACGACCAGTCGGCGATCATCGCCACCCGGAGGCTGCTGAAGCTGGCGCGGCAGGCGGGCAGGCGGGTGCATGTGCTGCATGTGACCACCGCCGACGAGATCGCGCTGCTGGCCCGGCACAAGGACATCGCCACCGTCGAGGTCACGCCCCAGCACCTGACCCTGGCCGCGCCGGACTGTTACGAGACGCTCGGCACCCGCGCCCAGATGAACCCGCCGATCCGCGACGCGCGCCACCGCGAGGGCCTGTGGCGCGGCATCGCCGACGGCATCGTCGACGTGCTGGGGTCCGATCACGCGCCGCATACGCTCGAAGAGAAATCCAGGTCCTATCCGGCCAGTCCGTCCGGCATGACCGGCGTCCAGACGCTGGTGCCGATCATGCTGGACCACGTCAACGCCGGACGGCTCAACCTGCAACAGTTCGTCGACCTCACCAGCGCCAGCCCCGCGCGCATCTGGGGCATGGCCGGCAAGGGCCGGCTTGCGGTCGGCTGGGACGCGGACTACACGGTGGTGGACATGAAGGCTTCGCGAACCATCGAGGACGGCTGGATCGCCAGCCGCGCCGGCTGGACGCCCTTCGACGGCCGCACGGTCGCGGGCTGGCCCGTCGGCACCATCATCCGGGGCCAGCGCGTGATGTGGGACGGCCAGTTGGCCGATGCCGCCACGGGGCAGCCGGTTCGGTTCAACGATACATTGCGGGCTCATGGATAGCCTGCCGCTCTTCATCAAGGGACTGCTGGTCGGAATCATCGTCGCCGCCCCCATGGGACCGGTGAACATCCTGTGCATCCACCGCACCATCTCGTGCGGCCGCGTCGCCGGTCTGATGACCGGGACCGGCGCGGCGCTGGGCGACGCGGCGTTCGCGCTTGTCGCCGCCCTCGGCCTTTCCGCCGTCGCGGCCTTCGTCGAGGCGCACGAGGCGTGGTTCCGGATACCCGGCGCCATCATGCTGCTGGCGCTCGGCGTGATCCTGTGGCGCTCCCATCCCCATTACGAGCAGCGCGAGCTTACCGGCAACGGCCTGTGGCGCTCGGTCTTCGCCACCTTCGCGCTGACCATCAGCAATCCCATCACGCTCGCCGCCTTCGCGGCGCTGTTCGTCGCCTGGGGGCTGAGCACCGGCTTCGACCTGGTGGCCGCCGCCGAGGTGGTGCTGGGCGTGCTGGCTGGGTCCATGCTGTGGTGGCTGGCGCTGGTGGTGGTCGTCGGGCACCTGCACCGCAAGATCGAGGACAGGCACATGCTGGTGCTGAACCGCATCACCGCCGGCGCGGTCGTCGCCTTCGGCCTCTATGCGGTGGATTCGGTCACGCTGCGCCTGTTCGGCTGACCGCCGCTCCAGCCTGTTTCGGAACTTTAACGTCGCCTCGCGTGTTCGCCATGCAAGCGGCCGGCCGTGTGCCACGCAGTCGGCGGGGCCGGCCCCGGAAACGGGAGAACACCATGAGAAAGACCATCGGAGCGATCCTCGGCCTGTGCGCCCTCGCCGGCATGGGCCTTGCCGCCTGCGGCGGCGCCACGCCCTACCAGCCCGCCGCCCAGCCGGGCCGCAACGCGCCCAGCGGCTATGGCTACAGCGAACAGCGGCTGGAGCCCGACCGGTTCGTCGTCACCTTCAGCGGCAACAGCATGACCTCGCGCGGGACCGTCGAGACCTATCTGCTGTTCCGCGCCGCCGAACTCACCGTGCAGACGGGCCACGACTGGTTCCTGACCGTCCAGCGCGGCACCGACCGGCGCACCCGCACCGTCGTCGACCGGCCCTACGGCATCGGCCCCTATCCGTACTGGGCGCCCTACTGGCGCTATGGCGGGCCTCGCTGGGGCTGGCGGAGCTGGGACCCCTATATCGGCGACCCGTTCTGGGACCGCGGCCTCGACGTGCGCACCATCGACCGCTACGAGGCCAGCGCCGAGATCGTGATGGGGCAGGGACCGCGCCCCGACGACCCGCGCGCCTTCATGGCCCGCGACGTGATCGCCTCGTTGCAGGGCAGGATACAGGTGCCGCGCTAACGGGTGTCGACAAGTTCCGTCCGTATCGATGGAGTGCTTGCACCGATCTCTGCCCCCGCGAAACCACTCCCAGATTCGCTCTTGTCGAGTGATTTGGCGCTGTGCGCCAAATCGTATCGAGACACGGGCTAGCGGCGGTGCGCGTCTCGATACACCCGGCCTGCGGCCGGGCACTCGACGAGAGCGGGATGGGAGAATGCCATGAAAGCCTCTGCCACGACGTCCATCCTACCGTTTGCCCCAGGCGATGAAGAAGGGGTTCTCGAAGCCCGGCTTGCCGTAGAGGAACGGTGCGCCGTCGATGGTGGTCACCGAGCCGCCGGCGGCGCGCAGAACGGCGTGGCCGGCGGCGATGTCCCATTCCATGGTGCGGCCGAGACGCGGATACATGTCGGCCTCGCCGGCGGCGATCAGGCACAGCTTCAGCGAACTGCCGGCCGATTTCAGTTCCTTGACGTCGTAGCCCTTCAGGAACTCCTCGGTCTTGTAATCCTTGTGCGACCGGCTGGCGATCACGGTCAGGCCCTTCTCGGGCACGGGATGGGCAGCGATCGGCGCGTCGTCGCCGGTGGCGCTGTCGCCGAAGCCGCAGAACATGCGGCCGATGGCGGGCGCATAGACCACGCCGATGACCGGCCGGGCGTTCTCGATCAGCGCGATGTTGACCGTGAACTCGCCGTTGCGGTTGATGAACTCCTTGGTGCCGTCCAGCGGATCGACCAGCCAGAAGCGGCCGCCCGACACGTCCGGGATGCGCCCGGCGGCCACGCTCTCCTCGGCGATCACCGGAATGTCCGGGGCAATGCGCGCCAGCCCTTCGAGGATCACCGCCTCGGCGGCCTCGTCGGCCGCGGTGACGGGCGAGGCGTCGTCCTTGCGGCGCACCTCGAACTCGGTGTTGTAGATGGCGAGGATGGCCTCGCCGGCGTCGCGGGCGATGGCCTGGAGCTGGGTGCACAGGGCGGAATGATCGATCATGGGTATGGGTTGTAATGGCTGCATGGTGGGCTGTCACGCGGGGATGTCGGGCGGCCCGTGCCTCAAGACGGGCCTTCGACTCTCCTCAGCACTCTTGGCGTTTAGTGTGTCCGAGAGTGCTGAGGAGCCGCGAAGCGGCGTCTCGAAGCACGGCCCCAGCCGGCCCGGACCACAGCCGTCCTTGCTCCCGGACCCACTCCCGCTATATAGCCACGCCATGCGGACGGCGGCTTCACAGGCGATCGATCTCGGGCTGGGCAAGCCGCCCGGCGCCTCGCGCGTCGTCGTCGCCATGTCGGGCGGCGTGGACAGCTCGGTGACCGCCGCGCTCCTCGCCGAGGCCGGCTACGACGTGGTGGGCATTACCTTGCAGCTCTACGACCACGGCGCGGCGATCTCGCGCAAGGGCGCGTGCTGCGCCGGCTCGGACATCCACGACGCGAGGCGCGTCGCCGAGAGGCTGGGCATTCCCCATTACGTGCTGGATTACGAAAGCCGCTTCCGCCAGTCGGTGATGGACGACTTCGCCGACAGCTATCTGCGCGGCGAGACGCCGATCCCCTGCGTGCGCTGCAACCAGACGGTCAAGTTCCGCGACCTGCTGGAGACCGCCCGCGACCTGGGCGCCGAATGCCTGGCGACGGGCCATTATGTCCGGCGCGTCGCCGGGGCGGACGGCGCCGAGCTTCACCGCGCCGCCGATCCCGCCAAGGACCAGTCCTATTTCCTGTTCGCGACCACGGGCGAGCAGCTCGATTTCCTGCGCTTCCCGCTGGGCGGCATGGGCAAGGACGAGACGCGCGCCCATGCCGCGCGCTTCGGGCTGCCCGTGGCCGACAAGCCCGACAGCCAGGACATCTGCTTCGTGCCGTCGGGCGACTACGGCGCGGTGATCGAGACGCTGCGCCCCGGCGCCGGCGCGCCCGGCGACATCGTCCACCTGGACGGCAGGGTGCTCGGCGGGCATGGCGGCATCATCCACTACACCATCGGCCAACGGCGCGGCCTGGGCATCGGCGGCGGCATGACCGACGGCAACACGCCGCTCTATGTCGTGCGCATCGAGCCGGAAACGCGCCGCGTCGTCGTCGGCCCGCGCGGGGCGCTGGCGGTGACCGACGTCTATGTGAAGGAGATGAACTGGCTCGGCGGCGCGATTCCCGCCGAGGGGCTGGAGGTGGCGGTGAAGGTCCGCTCCACCCGCCCGCCGCTGCCGGGCGTCGTCCGGCCGCTGGGCGAGGGCAGGGCGGTCGTCTCGCTCCTGCGGCCCGAGGAGGGCGTGTCGGCCGGCCAGGCCTGCGTCGTCTATGACGGCGAACGGGTGCTGGGCGGCGGCTGGATCATGGGGGTCGAGAAGGTCCGGAATCAGCCGGCGGCTTGACTCGGGCAATGATGGTAGCGGAGGAGGGACTCGAACCCCCGACACGCGGATTATGATTCCGCTGCTCTAACCAACTGAGCTACTCCGCCCCAAGGCGCGCGCCGTCCGGCGCGGTAGAGGCGCGGATATAAGGCGGGCGGGCGCGCTCTGTCAAGCGATGAGGGAACCTCGATCGACAGGTCATCGTTAGGAGGCCAGTCGCAAACCACGCAGAGGTCTTTTCCGATGAAAATCCCCGCAGCTCTCATCGCCGTTTCCCTGGCCCTCGGCGCCGGCGCCGCCCATGCGGACGACGCGGCGAAGAAGGTGGAAAAAGCCTATGAGCAGCAACAGCGCGAAAACCTGAAGGCCGCGCAGAAGGCCGACATAAAGGCCGGCAAGGCGATGCAGGAGCAGCAGAGGGAAAGGCTCAAGGACGCGCAGGACGTTCAGGACGAGGTGCTCGCGCCGGTCGCCGATGACGGGGCCGTGAGCGAGACGCAGGAAGCCCAGCGCGAGAACCTGAAGGCGCAGCAGAAAGCCGAGACCAAGGCCGTGAAGCAGCAGAACAAGGCCGACCGCGAGGCTCTGAAGGACGCACAGAAGATGAACTAGATCGGCAGCCGGAAAGGCGATGACGGCAGGGAGTAGGGTCGGCAAAGCCGTTCGCGGATGCTCTTATGCGCCGTGCCCTCCCAGCAGCGAGTCCAGCAAGGCATGACGCGGAGAGGCGAAAGGGTTGACGACGGTCACGCCGCCCCACGTGAAACCGTCCTGGAGGTCTTCGGACAACAGCAATCGGCAGCCGGCCTGCGAGGAAACGGCGAGGATGAGCGCGTCCCAGATGCCAAACTGGTGATCGGTGGCGAGGTCGGCGGCCGCCAGCATGGTCTCCGGCGTGGTCTCGACCACCGGGAAGGCGTCGCGCCAGCCCAGAAGGGCCTCGCGGGCGTCGGCACGCGTCCTGCCGGCCTTGCGCGTGAGGACGTTGAACAGCTCTCCCAGCACCTGGACGGGGATGATGGCCGCCTCCTGCGGCAGGGCGCGCACCAGTTCGAGAACGGTGTCCCGCCTCCCGGCGCCGTTGACGCCCTCCGCATAGGCGAGGACGTTGGTGTCGAACGCGACCTTCACCGTTCGTCCTCGTAAAGCTCGTCGCGCGTCCAGTGGCCGGTGCCGGCGGTAGTCTGGCGCTCCAGGCGCCTCAGAAGCGCCGCGCGCGCACCGGACACCGCGGCGTCGCGTCCGTCGGCGGGAACGATGCGCGCCACGGGCCGGCCGTGGCTCGTCACGACATAGCTGCGTCCTTCGCGCACATTGCGCAGGATGAGAGAGAATTTGCGGTTGGCATCCGCCGCCGAAACGGCCTCTTCCATGACGACACCTATTTGTAGTTATATTGCCTATAATAAGAAGGACCGACACGCTTCGCAAGCGCGCCGGCCAGGGACGGGAAGGGCACGGCGGATGCCGGCGACAGCGATGCGGGCGGTGATCCGCCGCCACTGATTCCGGTGTTCCGCGAATGTAAACAAGTGTCCCGCCCCCTGTTCCTGCGGAAATATCCTGCTAGGTTCGCGCGCAGGCCGACAACCTCAACATGCGCGGGCCCGCCTCCGGCGGGACCGGCGCCTTTGAAGAAAGGGAGAAGACTGGCCATGCAAGCACGTTACCTGTGGATCCTCGGGGCGCTGGTCGCAATGCCCGCCGCCGCCGAGCCGATGACGCCCTCGGTCCGGGCCATGGTGGAAAAGGCCGTGACCAGCGGCGACAAGGCCAAGGCGGATGCCGTCGTGGGCATCGCCAAGGAGATGCACCCGGAAAGCGCCAAGGAAATCGACGAGATGGTCGCTGCCTATGCCAACGAGCAGGAGGCCGCGCGGCAGAAGAAACTGGAGGCCGCCGGCTTCTTCGACGGCTGGACCGGCGAAGGCCAGCTCGGCGGCTCGTTCACCACGGGCAATTCCACCACCAAGACGGTCTCGGTCGGCCTCAGCCTGAAGAAGGACGGCTTGCGCTGGCGGCACAATTTCAACGCGCTCGTCGACCTGCAGCGCAACAATGGCGTGACCGACCAGGAGCGCTTCGCCGTCAACTACCAGCTCGACAGGAAGCTGACCCAGCGCCTCTACGTCTTCGCCGCCGGCGGCTGGGAGCGGAACCACAGCGCCGGGCTGCGGTCGCGTTTCACCGAGTCGGTGGGCTTCGGCTACCGCGTCGTGGAAACCCCGACCTTCACCTGGGACATGGAAGGCGGCCCGACACTGCGGCAGGCCAAGTTCTTCGACCGGGACGAGAACAGCCTGGCGTTCCGCGCGGCGTCCAAGCTGGCCTGGGAGATCACGCCCACGCTCAAGTTCACCCAGGACACCAGCGGCTTCATCGAAAGCGGCAGCAGCAGCATCCTGTCGGCGACCGCGCTGACGGCGCAGATCTACGGCAAGCTCTCGGGCCGCCTCGGCTTCGACGTGCAGTATGAAAGCGATCCGCCGTTCGGGCTGAAGCACCTCGACACCATCACGCGCCTCACGCTCGTCTACGGTTTCTAGAGCGTTTCCGGGCGCGGCGGACTTGCCGTGCCGCCGCGGCCGGCCGGGCGCGCATCCCGGCCGGCCGGAGCGGCGTAAATATTGTTCCCCAATAGTTCGGCGCGGCCCGCCCGGCGCGGCAATATCGTTTCGCTCCACGATCCGCCGTGGGCCAAAAACCCTAAAGATGCCCTAGATAAGCCCCAATCCAAGCCGATCTGCGACATGTGAAACTTCAAAGGGAGGTGTCCCATGTCCAGTCACAAGGTGCTGGCGTTGCTCATCGGCGGAACGTTTATGCTGGCCGGATGCGCGACGGAAAAGTATGTCGACGAGAAAGTCGCCGCCGTCCAGGCGCAGATTACTACCCAACAGCAACAGATCGGCGCGCTCGATGCGCGCACGGCCGCGGTCGAGCGCGCGGCGCAGGAAGCGCTGCAGCGCGCCAACGCCGCCGCCCAGGGCAAGTTCACCTACAACGTGGTGGCGACCGTGGACGTCGGCCCGTTCCGGGTCGGCCGCTCCAAGATGCCCGAGGAAGCGCAGGCGCAGCTCGCCGACCTGGCCAATCAGCTGAAGTCGGCCAACCGCGGCGTTTCCATCGAGATCCAGGGCTATACGGATGAAACCGGCTCGGCCGAATCCAACTACAAGCTGGGGTGGAACCGGGCGGAATCCGTCCGCCGCTTCCTTGCCCAGCAGGGCGTGGCGCTGAACCGCATGGCGAGCGTCTCCTATGGCGAGGACGTCCAGAAGGAAGGCGGCCGGAAGGAGAACCGGCGCGTCGTCGTCGTCGTGCTGGAATAGGTCGTGCTCGAATAGGCGGTAACGGCCAGCCTACCCGGCGGTGCGGTGCATGAAGTCCCGAACCGCCGGGTAGATTTCGTTCTGGAACCGCGAGCCCGAGAACACGCCGTAATGGCCGGCGCCCGCCTGCACGTGCTGGCCCCGCTTGTGCGCCGGGATGTTGGGGCAGATGTCGTGGGCGGCGACCGTCTGGCCGGGGCCGCACATGTTGTCCTTGGCGCCCTCCACCGTCAGCAGCGGCATGTCCCGGATCGCGCCGAAATCCACCCGCTCTCCCCGGTAGGTCATCAGCCCCAGCGGGATGTGGTGCTCGAAGAACACCCGCTCCAGCGAGTCCACATAGAAGCTCTCGGTCATGTCGAGCACGGCGAAATACTCGTCGTAGGAGTCGCGGAAGGCCTCGGCCGCGTCGTCGTTGCCCTTGATGCCGTCGCCCATGAACGAGGCATGCTTCTTCAGGTGCGGCATCAGGTTGATCGACATGAAGCCGCTGAGCTGGAAGAAGCCCGGATAGACGCGGCGGCCGGCGCCCGGGAAGGCGCGGGGCACGGTCTTGATGGCGACGGAGCGCATCAGCTTCAGCGGCACCCGGTCGGCCACCTTGTTGATGAAGGTGGGATTGATCCGCGTGTCCATCGGCCCGGCCATCAGGGTCAGGCTGGCGGGCACCAGATCGGGGTGCCGCTCGGCCAGCACCGCCGCGGCCACCAGCGCCGGCGGCGCCGCCTGGCAGGTGGCGACCATGTGCGTGCCGGGGCCCAGCTCGGCCATGAAGTCGATCAGATAGGACACATAGTCCTCGAACCCGAAATCCCCTTCCGACAGCGGCACCTCGCGCGCGTTCTTCCAGTCGGTGATGTAGGGCGTGAAATCGCGGGCGAAGCCGCGCACGGTGTCGCGCAGCAGCGTCGCGTAATGGCCGGACAGGGCCGCGGCGATCAGCACCTTGGGACGGCTCGCGGCGTCGTCCACCTGGAACTCCACGAGGTCGCAGAACGGCAGGCGCGAGACGACGCGCTCGCGCAGGGCATAGGTCTCGCCGGCGCGCTCGGCGGTCACCCCGAAGGGCTGCTTGGGATAATCCTTGAGGATGCGGTAGGGCATCTCCGCCAGGGTCGACAGCGTGCGGGTCAGCGCGGTGTCCTTCAGCGGGTTGAGATCGTGATTTAGGATCGCGCGGTAACTATCGAGGAAATAGGTCAGAGGGCGCGTGAGGTAACGCGCCGATTCATAGCTGTCGTAGAGCACTCGTATCCTCCTTCCGCCGGACCGGCGGGTGATCTCCGCCGTCCGGTCTGCCGCATTACGGGCAGTTCTTAGTTGCGCTGCTCGCGGACATAGGTGCCGGGCGCGTCGCAGATAGGCGCGAAACCGTCGCATCCTGGCGACGCCGGCGCAACGATGTTCTTGCCAGACCGCTCGGCGCACCACAGGGCCCAGCTTTCCCACCAGCTTCCCGTTTTCTTCTCGGCGCTCGCCTGCCACGCGTCCGGGGTTTCCTTGATGTCCGCGCCCACCCAGTAATGCGCCTTGTCGTTGCCGGGTGGGTTGACCAGCGCGGCGATGTGGCCGCCGTTGCTGAGCGCGAAGGTGCTGTGGCCGGGCATGATGTGGACCGTCTCGTAGCAGCCCTTCCACGGCGTCAGGTGATCGGTGACGGCGCCGACGATGAACTTGTCGCAGACGACCTTGGTCAGGTCGATGGGCTGGCCCAGGATCTCGAACTCGCCCGGCTCGATCAGGTCGTTGATCTCGAACTGATGCAGGAAGTCCTGGTGCAGCTTGGCGGGCAGGTTGGTGCTGTCCTTGTTCCAGGCCAGGATGTCGAAGGCGGGCGGCGCGTCGCCCATCAGGTAGTTGTTGACCCAGTATTTCCAGATCAGGTCGTTCGGCCGCAGCCAGCTGAACACCTTGTGCAGGTCCTTGCCCTCCAGGACGCCGTTGATCTGCGAGCGGGCCTTGGCGACCGCCAGCATGGCGGGCAGGCGGAACGCGCCCACCGAGGCCTCGGCCTTGTAGTTGAGCATGGTGACGCACAGCGTCGCCGTGTTGACGATGTCCCGCTGCCTGGCCGCCAGATAGGCGGTGAGGATGGCGGTGAGCATCCCGCCGGCGCAGAAGCCCACCAGGTTGACCTTGTCCTGGCCGGTGATCTCGCGGACCGCGTCGATCGCCTTGATCGCGTCGGTCATGTACTCCTCGAGGCCCCAGTCGCGGTTCTCGGACGACGGGTTGCGCCAGCTCACGGTGAAATATTGCAGGCCCTGGCTCACCGCGTATTCGGCGAAGCTGCGCCCCGGCGCCAGGTCGGTGAAATAGTAGCGGCCGATCTGCGGCGGGATGAGGATGACCGGAATCTGCTTCACCTCGGCGGTGGCCGGCGCGTACTGGATCAGCTCGAACATCTCGGTGCGCATCACCACCGAGCCGGGCGTCATCGCCAGGTTGCGGCCCACCTCGAAGCGGGAATCGTCCACCTGTTCGGGCATGCCGTCGTTCCGGAACATGTCGTTCCAGAAGTTCATGGCGCCGCTCATCAGATTGGTGCCGCCGGACTCGATGGTGCGCTTCATCGCCTCCGGGTTGCCCCACAGCGTGTTGGTGGGCGCGATGGAGCTGGCGAAGATGCTGGCGGCGAAGTCGGCCCGGGCCTTCTCGTCCTTGGGCAAATCCTCGGGGATCATGGCCTCGATGGCGTCGGACATGGCCAGATAGGCCTGCGCCAGCCGCTTGTAGCCGGGGCTCTTCAGCCAGGCCTCGTCCCTGAAGCGCCAGTCCTTGTTGCTGGGCGTGATGGTGGAGGTGCCCGCGGCCACCTGCGCCAGGTTCATGTAGAGTTCCTGGCTGGTCTTCAGGAACGTTTCGGGCCGGATCGCGTGGGTGTAGGCCATGAACGCCTCGCCGAGGCCGAATTCCTGCAACGCCTCCAGCGCGTCGCCCGGCACCTCGCCCACCGGGTGCCCCGCGTCTTTCCCCGTCCGTTTGGACATACCACGTCTCCCCCGTAGCGAGCCCTACTGCTTGCATGAAGGCTAGCATGGCGCGCCGCCTCATGTCAGCCATGTCCTCCCGTGGGGACCAAGAGGCTGGACATTCGGGCCGGCATCCGCCCTAGTGCGGGGCGTTCCTTCTGTCCGCGCCGAGCGGTCGCCACCCTGCGAAGACCCATGCACGTTGAAATCGAGCGCAAGTTTCTTCTCGCGAACGACGGGTGGAGGGACAAGGCGACGACCCATGAAGTCTTGCGCGACGGGCTGATCGCCACCGGGGAGAACGGCAAGGTCCGGGTCCGTATCGGCGAAAGGCGGTCGACGATCACCGTCAAGAGCGCCCGCACCGGGCTGCGACGGAACGAATTCGAGTACGAGATTCCGCGTGCCGAGGCCGAGACGCTGCTGGCCGTCTGCTGCGCCGGCAGGACGATCGTGAAGACGCGCTACTGGATTCCCCATCGGGGCTCGACCTGGGAAGTGGATGTCTATGCGGGCAATCTGGTCGGCCTGGCCTTCGCCGAGATCGAGCTGGAGCACGAGGACGAGTCTTTCGAGCGGCCGGGCTGGCTCGGCCAGGAAGTGACCGGCGATCCGCGCTTCGGCAAGCAGAACCTGCTGTGCTGGTCGCTGGCCCGGGGCCGGGCGCCGACGCTCGGCGAGCTTCTCGCCATGCCGGCCGATGCCGGCTGGGCGGGGCGGGACGAGGAGCCCGCCGGACGCGCCGCCTGAGAGCGACGGTTCAGACGGGCCAGACCGACATGATGAGCGGCACGCCCACCACCACCACGAGCACGGAAAGCGGCGCGCCCAGCCGGAAATAGTCGCCGAACCTGTATCCGCCCGGTCCCATCACCAGGGTGTTGCACTGGTGGCCGATGGGTGTCAGGAAGTCGCAGCCGGCGCCGACCGCCACCGCCATCAGGAACGCCTCGGGACGCAGGCCGATCTCGGTGGCGAAGGTCGCCGCGATGGGCGCCATCACCAGCACCGTGGCCGCGTTGTTGAGGAACGGCGTCACCGCCATCGCCGCCACCAGGATCAGCGTCACCGCGCCCCACGGCGGCAGCACCGCCGCGGCGGCGGACAGCCAGCCGGCGATCAGGTCGGTGCCGCCCGTGGCCTGGATCGCCTCGCTGACCGGGATCAGCGCGCCCAGCATGATCAGGATCGGCCATTCCACATGCTCGTAGGCCTCGCGCGGCGGCAGCGCGCCGGTGAGCATGACCAGCGCGGCGGCGCCGAAGAACGCCATGGCGACGGGCACGATCCCGAAGGCGGTCAGGACCATGGCCAGCCCCAGGATGGCGAGCGGCAGCAGGCCGCGCCGGACGGCGCCCAGCGCCAGCGGCCGCTCCGCGAGCGGCAGGCATCCCAGACCGCGAAGCTGCTCGGGCAGCGTGTCGAGCGGCCCTTGCAGCACGATGATGTCGCCCGCCTGGAGCAGCGTGTCGCTGAGCCGCGCGACGAGGCGCTCGCCGTGGCGCGAGATGGCGATCAGGTTGAGGCCGTAATGGGCATGGAGCTGGATCTGTCCCGCGCCGCGTCCGACCAGGATGGACGCGGGCGTGATGACGGCCTCGATCACCCCCACGTCGCCGGGCGACTTGCCGGCCAGCGTGGTGCGCGCCTTGCCCTCCAGTTCCAGCCCGCCCTTGGAGATGGCGCGTTCCAGCGCGTCCGGGCTGCCCTTGAGCTGAAGCGTGTCGTTCTGGCCGATGATCGTGCCCGGCAGCATCCGCTCGCCGGCCCGCATGACGCCGGTCACCTCGACCTCGCCCTCGAACATGGCCTCGAACTCCTCGGGGCGCTTGCCGATGGCGGACGAGTTGGCGACGGCCTTGCCCTCGGTGCTGTAGTCCTGGATGTCCAGGGCCTCGCCCATGCTGGGCGGGCCGCGCCGGTCGCGCGGCAGCAGCCGGTAGCCGATGCACAGGAACACGATGCCCATGGCCGTCAGGCCCAGGCCGACGGGCGCGTAGTCGAACATGCCGAAGGGCTGGCCGGTCATCTGCTCGCGCACCCGCGAGACGATGATGTTGGGTGACGTGCCGACCAGCGTGATCAGTCCGCCCAGCAGCGAGGCGAACGACATGGGCATGAGGAAGACCGAGGGCGAGGCGTTGGATTTCTTCGCCATGCGCAGCGCCGCGGGGATCAGCATGGCCAGCGCGCCGATGTTCTTCACCAGCGCCGACAGGGCCGCGACCGAGGACACCAGGATCGCCAGTTGCCAGCGCACGCGCGGCACCCACGAGGCGATGCGTCCGAGCGACGCCTCGATGATTCCCGAGCGGCCGACGGCCGCGCTGACGATCAGGGCGCTGCCGACGATGATGACGATGTCGTCGCTGAAGCCCGAGAACGCTTCGCTCACGGGAACGGTGCCGACGGCGACCGACGCCAGCAGGGCGATCACGGCGACGAGGTCGTAGCGCAGCTTGCCCCAGATGAAGAGCCCCATCATGGCGGCGACGATCGCGAACGCCAGAACCTGCGGCTGTGTCATCAGTCCCCCGTTTCCACCCGTGACGTTCCCCGGACGATCGCGGTCTCCGGCGCCATGATCC
>CAZVVC010000046.1:0-15479 GCA_964630425.1 uncultured Bifidobacterium sp.
CCGACAGCGGGATCGCCGGGATCATGGCGATGGCCGGAATCCACACGTACCAGCGCGCATCCCGCGCCGCCAGCCTGTCGGCCAGCCAGCCGCCCAGCAGCGTGCCGCCGACGCCGCCCACCACCAGCGATGGGCCCAGCCACAGGCCGATCTGTCCCGAGGTGAGGCCGTGCGAGCGTTCGAAGAAGGCGGGGATCCAGGTCTGCGAGCCGTAGCCGCCGAACACGATCAGCGAGGTGCCGATGACGATGTGCACCAGCGACCGGCGTCTGCCGAGGAACAGCAGTGCTTCCCTGAACGTGGCCGGCGCCTCCGATCTGTCGTCGGCAAGCCTGTCGGAGAAGCCGCGCGGCGGCTCGCGCAGGGTGCGTTGCAGGACGAAGGCGATCAGCAGCCCCGGCAGCCCGACGACGAACAGGGCGACGCGCCAGCCGTAATGGTCGTTGATGATGCCGCCCAGGGCGAAGCCCGCCAGCGTGCCGATGGGAACGCCCAGGCCGAAGATCGCCAGCGCGAAGGCGCGGCGCTCCTTGGGCACGTAGTCCGAGATGATCGACTGGGCGGCCGGGACGCAGCCGGCCTCGCCCAGGCCGACGCCCATGCGCGCCAGGAACATCTGCCACATGTTGTGGGTCATGCCGCACAGGGCGGTCATGACGCTCCAGACCGCCAGCGAGATCGAGATGATGCGCTTGCGCTTGTGGCGGTCGGCGGCCCATGCGAGCGGGATGCCGAACAGGATGTAGGTGGTGGCGAAGGCCAGGCCCGAGATGGCGCCCGCCTGCGCGTCGGTCAGCGCCAGGTCCGTGGCGATGGAGTTCAGCAGGATCGCGATGATGTTGCGGTCCATGTGGCTGAACGAGAACACGACGGTCAGCAGCCCGAGGACGTACCAGCGGTAGCGCGCCGAATACGCCGGCGCGAGCCCCTTTGCAGGGGCCTCGGAAACGGGCGCGGTGAGAACCTTCGACAATGCAGTGAATCCGGCAGCAGGCAGGGGTTGTTGTAGGTGGCCACCGATGCGCTGGCAAGGTGCACGGCCCGTGTGTCGCAGAATATTCTTGCATTGATGCAACCGTGCTACAGGATGGCCGCCGGCCAGGGGAGGCAGCGATCAGCACGTCCATCGAATTCTATTTCGACTTCATCTCGCCTTTCGGCTTCTTCGCGGCCCGGCGGATCGACGCGCTGGCGGCGAAATACGGGCGACGCGTGGACTGGCGCCCGTTCAACCTGCGCACCGTGGCGGTCGCCACCGGCTTCGACCGGCCCATGATCGCCTATCCCATCAAGGGCGACTATTTCAGGCGCGACGTGCCCCGGCTCGCGCGGCTCCACGGCGTCGAGCCGTGGAACGTGGCGGACATCCGCGGCATCAACGCGGCCGCCGCGGGCAGGGCGTTCTACTGGGCCGCGGACCGCAGTCCCGAGGCGGCCAGGCAGCTTGCCCTGCGGGTCTACCATGCGCTCTATTGCGAGGCGATGGACGCCTGCGTGCCGGAGTGGCTCGCGGCCGAGATCGGCAGGCTGGGCCTCGATGCGGACGCCTACCGCGACAGCATCGGCGACCCGGATCAGAAGGCGCGCTACAAGCGCATCACGGAGGAGGCGATGGAAAAGGGCGTGTTCGGCTCGCCCTACATCATCGTCGATGGCGAGCCCTTCTGGGGCTCCGACAGGCTTTGGATGGTGGAGAAGTGGCTTTCTGATGGCGGGTGGTAGCATCGAGGCGGCGCTGGAGGCCGCGACACGGAAATATCTGTCGGCGGCGGGCATCGCCGACCTCAGGCGGCTCTCGGCGGGCGCATCCCAGGAGACCTGGGCGTTCGAGGCGCTGACCGGCCGGGGCGCCGAGCCGCTGATCCTGCGCCGCGCGCCGGGCGGCGTGCCCGAGGCGCGCTCCACCGCCATCGGCCAGGTGCGCGAGGCCAGGCTGATCCAGATCGCCCACGCGCACGGCGTCAAGGCGCCCAAGGTGCGCTACGTGCTCGCGCCCGAGGACGGGCTCGGCGTCGGCTTCGTCATGGACCGGGTCGAGGGCGAGACTCTGGCGCCGCGCATCCTGCGCGACGATCTCTATGCCGATGTGCGCCCCAGGCTGGCGGGGCAGTGCGGCGAGGCGGCCGCGTCGATCCACGGCGTGCCCATGCACGAGCTCGATTTCCTCGAGGAGATCACGCCCGAGCAGCAGTGGCGTAACACTTGGAACGCCTACGAGAAATATTTCCTCGAATGGTCGCCGTCGCCGGTCTTCGATTACGCGCTGCGCTGGCTGAAGGAGCGGGTGCCGGCGCGCGACCGGGTCACGCTGGTGCACGGGGACTTCCGCAACGGCAACATCATCTATGGCCCGGAAGGGGTGCGCACCATCCTCGACTGGGAGATCGCCCATTTCGGCGATCCCATGGAGGATCTGGCCTGGATCTGCGTCAATTCGTGGCGGTTCGGCAACATCGACAAGCCGGTCGGCGGCTTCGGCCAGCGCGAGCAGCTTTTCGAAGGCTACGAGAAGGTCTCCGGCGTGAAGGTCGATCCCGGGCGCGTCAGGTTCTGGGAGATCTTCGGGACTCTCAGATGGGGCATCACCTGCCGTTCCATGGCCTTCACCCATCTGACCGGCCACGACCGCTCCGTCGAGCGTCCGGCCATCGGCCGCCGCTCGTCCGAATGCGAGGCCGACCTGATGATCCTGCTGGGGAGGAACTGATGCGTCCCGACCGTCCCACCGCCGACGAGATGCTGGAAGCCGTCGAGGAGTTCCTGCGCGACAAGATCATGCCCGCCGTCTCCGGCCACCTGAACTTCCACGCCCGCGTCGCCGCGAACGTGATCGCCTCGGTCCGCCGCGAGATCGCTCAGTCGCCGGAGATCGAGGCCGATCAGCGCGAGCGGCTGACGGCGCTGCTCGGTCATGACGGCGCGTTGCAGGACCTCAACCGCGAACTGTGCGAGGACATCCGCGGCGGCAAGGCATCGCTCGACGATCCGGCCCTGCTGGAGCACCTGCGCCGGGTGGCGGTGGAGAATTTGGGCGTCGACAACCCGAAATACTCGGCCTATGCGCGGCTGAAGGGGTAGGGCCGCTTACGCGGCTTGCCCTCATCCGGCCGCTGCGCGGCCACCTTCTCCCCAGGAGGGGAGAAGGGGAAAGGGCGCCAATCTCGATGCCGGCGTCCCCTCGCCCCAACGGGGAGAGGGACAGGGTGAGCGGGTGCCGCAGCGCGGCTTCTACTTCCCGCCGATCATGCGGCCCATCACCCGCTTCAGCAGGTCGATCACCGCCTGCTGGCGCGCGTCCTTGTTCTGGCCGAACTCGGCGACCGACAGGCCTTCCAGGGCCACGCGCAGCAGGTCGCGGGCGACCGAGAAGCTGGGGTCGTCTATGGCGGCGACCCCGCCATAGACCTCGCGGCCCAGCTCGAGCCGGCGCTGGTCGTAGCGCTTGCCCGCTTCCTTGACGATCGCGCGCAGCGCCGGATCGGTCCGGCTGGCCGCCTGCAATTCCTGCCAGGCGACGAACAGCGGGTTCTGGACGAAGCGCCAATAGATGTCGACGCCGCCTTGCAGCCGCTTTTCCTGCGTGGGCATCTTGCGCAGCTCCTCGGCATAGGTCTCGATCCACTGGTCGATCATGTGGTCGATCGAGGCGCGCAGCACGTCGGGCGTGGTCGGGAAATAATACTGCACCGCCCCGCGCGTCACATTGGCGCGCCTGGCGATCTCCGTGGTCGTTGTGCGGTGATAGCCGAGCTCCAGGAAGCACTGGATGGTCGCATCCAGGATGCTGTTCCGCGTGGCGATGCTCTTCTTGGTCTGGTGCCGGCGCGCGTCGCGCGAGGCTGAAGCGTTTTCGTGTGTCGTCACTGCTCGATCACGGCTGTTGTTGATGGCGCAAGCATACCGGCAAGACTTCCGGGCGCATAGGCGTTTTCGGCAGGTCTGATTTTTATTATCGCTGTGATTACAACCCCAAGACCAGCTTGGCCATGATGTCCCGCTGCACCTCGTTGGTGCCGGCATAGATCGAGCCGGCGCGGGCGTTCAGATAGTGCGGCGCGGCGGGCGGGGCATAGTCGGGGCCGACGGGCCGCTGGTTGCGGCTGCGCGCCTCGTGGATGGTGAACGGCGCGGCGTAATAGGCGACGGCCTCCATCGTCAGGGTGGTGACCTTCTGCATGGCCTCGGAGCCGCGCACCTTGATCATGGAGGCTTCCGGTCCCGGCGAGCCGCCTTTCGACAGCGCCGACATGATGCGCAGCTCGATCATCTCCAGCGCCAGCAACTCTATCTCGGCCTCGTCCAGCCTGGCGGCGAACGCCGGGTCGTCGGCGAGGCGTCCGCCGTCCGAGCGTTCGCGGGCCGCCATGCGGCGCAGGTGCTTCAAGTCGGCGGTCAGCCGCGGCGCCCAGGCGCCGGCGCCGCGTTCCCATTCCAGCAGGTACTTGGCATAGGTCCAGCCCATGTTCTCCTGCCCGATCAGGCCGGATCTGGGCACCCGCACGTCGTCGAAGAACACCTGGTTGACCTCGTGGTCGCCGCCCAGGGTGATGATCGGTTCGACGGTGATGCCCGGCGTGTCCATGTCGAACAGCAGGAAGCTGATGCCTTCCTGCGGCTTGCCCGCGTCGCTGGTGCGCACCAGGCAGAACATGCGCTGGGCGTACTGGGCGTAGGTGGTCCAGATCTTCGAGCCGTTGATGACGTAATGGTCGCCGTCGCTGACCGCCCTGGTGCGCAGCGAGGCCAGGTCCGAGCCCGAGCCCGGCTCCGAATAGCCCTGCGCCCAGTAGTCGTCGCCCGACAGGATGCGCGGCAGGTATTTGGCCTGCTGCTCCGGCGTGCCGAACCTGATGATGACGGGGCCGACCATGCCCAGCCCGTTGGGCAGCGGCTTGGGCGCGTGCGCCTCGGTCATCGCCTTGTTGAACAGGTAGCGCCGGGTGACGCTCCAGCCGGTGCCGCCATGCTCCTTGGGCCACGCGGGCGCGATCCAGCCCTTGTCGTGCAGCACCTTGTGCCAGCGCATGGTGGGCTCGAACTCGGCGAAGATGGCCGTCTGCGTCATGGCCGCATGGCGCAGCTCGTCGGTCAGGTTCGCGTCGATGAACCGGCGCACCTCGTCCTGGAACGCCATGTCCTCGCGGCTGAAGCTCAGATCCATAGGGCTACACCGTGGTCGAGGAGCCGCCATCCATCGGGATGACGGCGCCGTGCACGTAGTCGCTCGCCCGCGAGGCGAGGAAGATGGCGACGCCGGCCGCGTCCTCCGGCTCGCCCAGCCGGTTCGCCGGCACCCGCGCCAGGATCTTGTCGCGGGTCTTCTCGATGGTCTCGGCCATCATCTTGCTGGGGAAGGGGCCGGGCGCGATGGCGTTGACGCGGATGTTGTCCCTGGCCAGCGTCTTCGCCAGCACGCGGGTCAGGTGGATGACCGCCGCCTTCGAGGACGAATAGGAGAAGGTATCCATGTCCGGCACGGTCAGGCCGTTGATGGAGGCGATGTTGATGACCTTCGATGGCCGCTCGGCGCTGGCCGCGGCCTTGAGCGCGCCGTGCAGCTGCTGGATCAGGAAGAACGGCGCCTTGACGTTGAGGGCATAGACCTTGTCCCAGCCGGCCTCGGGAAACTCGTCGAAAGGCGCGCCCCAGGCGGCGCCCGAATTGTTCACCAGCACGTCCAGCTTCGGCTCCAGCGCCTTCATGCGCTCGGCCAGGTCGACGATGCCCGCATGGGTCGAGAGGTCGGCCTGGAGGGGAATGCAGGTGCCGGTCTTCGACAGTTCCTCGGCCACCTGCTCGCAGACGTGGAGCTTGCGCGAGGCGATATAGGTCCTGGCGCCATTGGCGGCGAAGCCGGCGGCGATCATCCTGCCGATGCCGCTCGAGCCGCCGGTCACCAGCGCCACCTTGCCCGAGATGTCGAATAAAGCCTTCATGCGTGACTGTTCCCCGTTGATTTGAGCCTTCCACTATGCACGATAGGCAGCCTAAAAAAAGCCCATACAAATTCATTCTCAGGGAAGCACCGATGAACCGCGTTCTGGCCCATCTGGGCACCGAATATCCCATCATCCAGTCGCCCATGGGCTGGATCGCCCGCTCGCAGCTCGCCTCGGCCGTGTCCAATGCCGGCGCGCTCGGCATCATCGAGACCTCGTCGGGCGAGATGGAGCAGTGCATGGAGGAGATCCGCAAGATGCGGACCCTCACCGACAAGCCGTTCGGCGTGAACCTCGCCCTGCTGTTCCTGCGCGACGAGCGCATGGTCGACATGGTGATCGACGAGGGCGTGAAGTTCGTCACCACCTCGGCGGGCAGCCCGGCCAAGTACATCGACAAGCTGAAGAAGGGCGGCCTCACCGTCTATCACGCGGTGCCGACCACGGCGCTGGCCATGAAGGCGGTCGCCGCCGGTGTCGACGGCCTGATCGTCGAGGGCGCCGAGGGCGGCGGTTACAAGAACCCGGAGGAAGTCTCGCTCGCCGTATTGCTCCAGACCATCCGCGAGAAGACCGACATCCCCATGGTCGCCGCCGGCGCCATCGTCGACGGCCGGGGCATGGCCTCGGCCTTCGCGGCGGGGGCGGAGGGCATCCAGATGGGCACGCGCTTCGTCAGCTCGCTGGAAAGCCCGGTGCACCGGAACTTCAAGCAGGCCATCGTCGACGGCGACGAGACCGACACCGTGGTGCTGAACAAGAAATCGACGCCCTGCGTGCGCGCGCTGAAGACCGAGCGCTCAATGGCCATCGCCGAGGCGGGGATCATGGAGCGCTCCAAGGGCTTCGGCTCGATCCTCGATCTCTATTTCGGCGGCGACATGGAGGCGAGCCTGGGCCTCGCCGGCCAGGGCATCGGCCTGATCCACGAGGTGAAGCCGGTGAAGCAGATCATCGACGAGACCGTCGAGAGCTTCTTCGCCGTCGCCGACCAGTTCGCCGCCAGGGCGCAGGCCCGCACGTTCTGACGGACGGGCGAGGGAGGCCGCGGCGGCGGCGCCTAAGGCCGGGTGGGACCCAGCGACAGGATGTAGGCCAGCACCGCCTCGATCTCGTCGCGGCTCAGGTCGATCTCGGTCATCGGACCGTGGGGCTTGGTCAGGAAGGTGCGGTAACGGGCCATGTCGGCGCCGACCAGCGGCGCCAGCGTGGCGAAGGGCGGGGCCGAATCCATGCCCCGTTCCGGCTGTTCGGCGCCGGTGACGTGGCAGGCGTTGCACCAGATGCGGGCCAGGTCGGCCCCCTTTTCCGCCAGCGGATAGGGATCGATGCCGGGCGCGGCCTGCTGGGCCGGGGCGGGCGAGGCGAGCAGCGAGACGAGCGCGGCGCCTGCGAGACTTTTCAACAGCTTCATCATGGCTCCGATCATCCGGGCTTCGCGCCTCGGCGCATTGCTTGAAATCAAGCCGGGGTGAAAACGTTCCTGCCCTCGCGCGAGGCCACGGTCCCCGGCCGGCCCATGCTGTCCTGTGCCACCAGGCTGTCAAGCGTCGCCGCGTCCGCCGGGGTGTTGGCGACGAACCGGGTGCCGTCGCTCTGGCGGCCGATGACGATGCCGCGTTCCGGCCCGCCCTTGCCGAACACCACCGTATAGCTCTCGATGCTGGCGTTCCCGGCCGGCGTTTCGGTGAACGGCACGTCGGGCAGCGAGTCGATCTCGCCCTGATAGGCGGCGGGATCCTCGCGCGTCCAGTGCCCCTGCGTCGGCGTGGTCGAATAGATGCCGGTGGCCTGCTTGCTGAGATAGCCGCCATTGGCGCCGACGAGGCCGAACGAGCCCGGCCTGGCGCGCAGCCTGGGCAGCATGGCGGCGATGGCGTTCAGCGAATAGGAGTTGCCCGGCCCGCCGAAGAAGGGAAGGCCGCCCGTGACCGTCAGGCCGCGCGGGTCGTCATAGGCCAGACCCAGCTCGTCGCAGGCGACTTCGACCGCCGACGGGAAGCAGCTGTAGAGGTCGATGAAGTCCATGTCGGCGATGGTCTTGCCGGCCATGTCGAGCGCCTTGCCGCCGCTGAGCTTCATGGCGGGCGCGCGGTCGAGGTGCTGGCGGAAGCTGATCAGCTTCTCGACCGCCTCGCCGACGCCGTGGACGAACACCCATTTTTCCTGCGGGATGCCCAGCTCGCGCGCCTTCCCGACCGAGGTCATGATGACGGCCGAGCCCTGGTTCACGCCGTCCATGGCGTTCATCCAGCGCGGATAGGGCAGGGCGATGAAGCGGTTGGGGCCGCTCGGGTCGGCCAGCTCCGCGGCGGTGCGCTCGGTGCCGTAGAACGCATAGGGATTGGCCGCCGCCACCCGGGTGAACGGCGCGAACAGCTCGCCCATGGCGCGCAGGTGCTGCGTGATTGTGTGCCCCTGCCGCCGGCGGATCGCGTTCTCGAACAGCGGATAGGTCTGGATCGGGATGCCGATGCCGTGGGCGAATTCATGCGGCGTGACGAGACCGCTGCCCAGGCCCCGGTCGTCGAGCGAGCCTTCGTCCTCCTCGTGCCAGTCCAGCGTGATGCCCGCGCGCAGGGCGTCCTTGGTGGTCTGGATCGCCTCGGCGCCGGCGATCAGCGCCACCGACACGTCGCCCGCGGCGATGCGCTCGCACATCTCGCTCGCCAGTTTCTGCGGCGTGTTGCCGCCCACCTGGCTGTAGATGGCGTTGCGCGGATTGGCGCCGATGCGGCGGGCGATGGCGCGCGGCGGATTCTCGGCGCGGCCGAAGCCATGCGTCAGGCGGGGGCGGTTGGTGGAATCCGGAAAGATCCGGACCATTGCCAGGGTGCAGACATGCGCCGCGAGGGCGACGCCCAGGCCGGTATCGGCCATCGCCGCCTTGGCCGCCTCGGCGGCGATGCCCATGGGCGGATGCGCTTTCTCGGGAGCGACGCCCTTTTCCGTGAACTGTCCGCCGCCGACCAGGATGGGCGTCGTGTCTTCCATCGTCCTGCTCCCGTTTCCGAATGGTAACCCTTTTCTGATAGCCGGTTTGTATTGGCTTGGCAAAGCCGCGCGCATTCGCCTATCAAGAGGGCAGGGAAGCGAAACGGGATGCCATCATGACCGCCATCTACAGCGGCGAGCGGGTGCGTGCGCACGGCGCCGTCATGGAACGCGCGCTGCGCGCCGCGACCGGTTTCAAGGCCATGGGCGTCGGCCCCGACAGCGGCGTCGCCGTGATGCTGCGCAACGATTTCAGCTTTTTCGAGGCCAGCCGCGGCGCCACCTTCGCGGGCGCCTATGCGGTGCCCGTGAACTGGCATTTCAAGGGCGACGAGGTCCGCTACATCCTGAAGGATTCCCAGGCGCGCGCCCTGGTCGTCCATGCCGATCTGCTGCCCCAGGTGGAAGGCGCGGTGCCGGACGGCGTCGACGTGATCGTGGTCGAGACGCCGGCCGAGGTGGCGCAGGCCTATGGCGTGCCAGCCGACCGCGCCGCGGTGCCCGCGGGCATGACGGACTGGGACGCGTGGCTCGGGTCGCTGGCGCCCGTGGAGAACCCGTCCTCGGCCTCGCGCGGCGCCATGTTCTACACCTCGGGCACGACGGGAAAGCCCAAAGGGGTCAAGCGCGGCGTCGTCGACATCCAGCAGGTGATGGGGCTGATGATCCGCACCGCCTCGGAAGCCTGGGGCTTCACCGGCACCGATCACCGTATCCTCGTCACTGGCCCCATGTACCATTCGGCGCCCAACGGCTATGCCAATGCGGCGGCGGGCATGGGCGCCTGTACGGTCCTGCAGCCGCGCTTCGACGCCGAGGATTTCCTGCGCCAGGTCGAGCGGCACCGCATCACCCACGCCATCATGGTGCCGACCATGTTCGTGCGTCTCCTGGCGCTGCCCGACGACGTGAAGCGCCGCTACGACACCTCCTCGCTGCAATGGATCACCCACGGCGCGGCGCCGTGCTCGCCCGACGTGAAGCGGCAGATGATCGAGTGGCTCGGCCCGGTCATCAACGAGTATTTCGGCGGCACCGAGATCGGCCTCATCACCACCGTCAACAGCGAGGAAGCCCTGCGCAAGCCGGGCACCGTCGGCAGGGCGATCACCGGCGCCAGGATCGGCATCTACGACGAGGACGGCAACGCCTTGCCGCCCGGCGGGATCGGCGAGGTCTATGTGTGGATGGAGGGCATGCCCGACTTCACCTATCACGGCCTCGACGAGAAGCGCGGCGAGATCGGCCGCGACGACCTGGTGTGCATCGGCGACGTCGGCTACCTGGACGAGGACGGCTATCTGTTCCTGTGCGACCGCAAGATCGAGATGGTGATCTCGGGCGGCGTGAACATCTATCCGGCCGAGGTCGAGGCGGTTCTCATCACCATGCCGGGCGTGCGCGACTGCGCGGTGTTTGGCATTCCCGACCCCGAGTTCGGCGAGGCGCTGTGCGCGGTCGTCGAACCCGAACAGGGCGGGGCGCTGGACGCGGGCAGCATCAGGGCGTTCCTGCGCGACAGGCTCGCCGGCTACAAGGTCCCGAGAGTCGTCGAGTTCGCCTCGGCGTTGCCGCGCGAGGATTCGGGCAAGATCTTCAAGCGCAAGCTGCGCGAGCCCTACTGGGCCGGCATGGACCGGCGGATTTGACGATGGCGCGCGGCGTATCCGTTCATGTAGGGTTCAACAGGCGCCGCGCATCTTCGTCTTCCGGTCGCGAGGCCGGCGATTCTCGCCAGCAGGTGATACGATGAACAGCCATACCTTCTCCCGCGCTTCCCTGATGCTGGCAGGTGTGCTTGGCCTCGTTCTCGCGGCCGGGTCCGCCCAGGCCGAGAACCAGCGCGCCGGGAAGCCTGTCGAGAAGACGATCAAGCCGGTCAACGCGGTCGCGGTCCAGCCGGCGGCCTCCAAGCACCCGCAGGGCGCCGAGGCGCGGAAGGACGATGCCGAATACTCCGACATGATCATGCTGCAGGAGCCGTTCCGCCCCAGCCCCATGACTCCGGTCAACGCCGATCTGGGGCGGTAGAACCGGGAGCCATCCGCGCGCTATCCTTCGCTGTCATCGCAAGTGCGGCGCGGCGATCCAGCCCCGCGCAATACACCACCTTCACCGTAGCCCTCAGCCTTTCGCCAGCCGCTCCAGCGCGGTTTCGTCCGCCCGCCCGTCCGCGGTCAGGGCCTGGATGCAGACCTGGTCGGCGCCGGCCTTCAGATGGGCCTCGATGCGCGCGTCGATCGCCGCTTCGTCGCCCCACGCGATGATCGCGTCCACCAGCCGGTCCGAGCCGCCCTTGTCCATGTCCTCGGCCGTGAAGCCCAGCCGCAGCAGGTTGTTGCGGTAGTTGGGCAGGCCCAGATAGATGGCGATGCCCTTCCGGGCGATCTCGCGGGCCTTCGCCGGATCGGTCTCCAGCACCACCTTCTGCTCCGGGCACAGCAGCTTGCCCGCGCCCAGGATGCGCCGCGCCTCGGCGGTGTGCTCCGGCGTCACCAGATAGGGATGGGCGCCGTCGGCCCGCTCGCGCGCCACCTCCAGCATCCTCGGGCCGAGCGCGGCGATCACCGTCTTCGGCGGCTCGGCCGGTGGCGGCGCCATGTACTGCACCTGCTTCATGGCGTCGAGATAGCCGGTCATGGCGGCGAGGGGCTTGCCGTAGGCGTGGCCCCGGAAGCCTTCCACCAGCGGCTTGTGCGACACGCCCAGCCCCAGCAGGAAGCGCCCGCCCGACTGCTCGTTCAGCGCCAGTTGCGCGACCCGCGCGGTGCGGGCGTCGCGGCCATAGATGTTGGTGATGCCGGTGGCGACGGTCAGCCTTTCCGTGCTCGCCAGCAGCCAGGCGGCCAGCGACAGCGGCTCGCGGCCCAGCCCTTCCGGGATCCATAGCGTGCCGTAGCCCCAATCCTCCAGCCGCCGGGCGAAGGCGGCCGCCTCTTTCGCCGTGTAGCCGTCGAGCCCGGCCCAGACGGCGCGCCTGCCCAGCGTCATGGAAACCTCCCTCAGGGAACCCTGTAGCTGCCGTCCGGCTGGTTGATGCGGATCGGGTCGGTCTTGCCGTCCCAGGTCTCGGCGGCCTCGCGGACGCGCTTGAACGCGGCGCGGATGGCGTCGTTCGGCTCGACGATCTCCAGGAAGATGTCGAAGTCCCTGCGCGCGTCGAAATAGGCGAAGCGCGGCGCGCTGCCGTCGCCGCCGCCATAGGTCACGGCCGGATAGCCGGCGGCCGGATAGGCCTTCATGTCGGACTCGTAGTCGCTGCTCCACACGCAGCAATGGTGGAAGCCGTGCTGGCCCTTCGCATACATGTCGCGGTAGGCGCTGTTGCTGTCGCTGTGCTGCTCGATCAGCTCGATCTGCACGTCGCCGGCCTGGGCCAGCCCGACCGACATGCGCAGCTCGCCCGGCCCGCCGCGATACTGCACGTTGCCGATGGTCAGGTTCTGGGTGATGTAGAACGGCCCCACGCCATAGAAGTTGATCCAGCGGTTGCAGGCCGCCATGAGGTCGTCGACGACCCACGCGTTCTGGAAAATCTTGCGCTCGCTCGGCAGTGCCATCGTTCTCTCCCCTGATGACGGTTCGCCGTATAGTGGCGCATCATCGCCATCAAAGCCAACCGGGCAAACGGGTGATCGTCGACAAAACCCGGCCTGTTCCTTGTTGAGGTTTGGCCGTATTGATGAAGGGCATTTCAGGGAGGGAGCGATGGCCGACACGAACCGCGAATGGCTGCTGGTGCAGCGTCCCCAGGGCGAGCCCAAGCCGAGCGACTATCAGTGGCGCGAAGGGCCGGTGCCCGAGCCGGGGCCGGGCGAGTTCCTGGTGCGCATCCTCTATGCCGCCATGGACCCGGCGATTCGCGGCTGGATGGACGCCGACGGCAACTATGCGCCGCCCATTCCCCTCGATACCCCGGTGCGCTCGGTGGTGCTGGGCAAGGTGGTGAAGTCGAATGTCGAGGGCTATTCGGTCGGCCAGATCGTCTCCGGCCTGGGCGCCTGGGCGGATTACGTTGTCGCCAAGCCCGGCTTCCTCGGCCCGGTGCCCGTGGAATGGGGCCATGACCTCACCACCTATCTGCACCCGCTGGGCGCGGTGGGCGCCACCGCCTATTACGGCCTGTTCGAGATCGGCCGGCTGAAGGACGGCGAGAACCTGCTGGTCTCCGGCGCGGCGGGCGGCGTCGGCTCGCTGGTCGGCCAGATGGGCAAGATCAAGGGCTGCAAGGTGGTCGGCATCGCCGGCGGCGCGGACAAGTGCCGCTGGCTGACCGAGGAGCTGGGCTTCGACGCGGCCATCGACTACCGGGCTGCCAAGGACCTCTCGGCGGAAATCCGCAAGCACTTCCCGGACGGCTTCGATGTCTATTTCGAGAATGTCGGCGGCCCGACGCTGGAGGCGGCCATGGACAACATGGCGCTGCACGCCCGCATCGCCATCTGCGGCATGATCTCGGCCTACAACGACACCCACGATCCGCCGCCCGGCCCGCGCAACATGTGGAACATCCTGGTCAAGCGCGCCCATGTGGAAGGGCTGCTGGTGTCCGACTATTTCCACCGCGCCATGGACGGCTACGTCCAGATCAACGAGTGGATCAAGCAGGGCAGGCTGAAGTTCAAGGTCGATGTCCGCGAGGGGCTGGAACACGCCCCTGAAGTCTTCAACAAGCTGTTCAGCGGCAGCCATGACGGCAAGCTGCTGCTGAAGATCGGCGAGGCCTGATCCGGTCAGGCGGGATGCGCTTCGCCCCAGGCGCACAGCCCGCCGCCCACCGCCTTCCAGCCGGCATCGATATAGGCGCGGGCGCTGTCGCCGGCGCCCGGATCGACTTCGCATCGGGGCGACCAGGTCAGCACGCTGCCGGTGCCGTCCGGCGCGACCTCGTAGCGGCAGAAATAGCGACGCATGAAGGCGGGCCGACCGTCGAGCAGTTCCAGCTCCATGACCCGGCGTACCGGATCGAGCAGCACGAGCCGCTCGCTCACCGTGCGGCCCCCGGCGATGTGCAGCGTGCGGATCATGCCCTGACCCTCGCCCTCGGCGGTCACGGCGTCGATGCCGCCCGGCCACCAGCGGAGCATGCCGGCGAAATCCGCGACCACCTCCCAGAACGCATCGGCCGGCGCGGGCACGCGCAGTGTCCGTGATTCCCGCATCTGTTCCCCATTGTCGGTCATCGTCAGGCAAACCTCCCATTGTCATGGCCCGGGCGCGGCCTTAGCGTGGCCGCTTCGACAGGGAAGGAGCAAGCATGTTCGCACAGATCGTCAAGGTCCGGGTCAAGGCCGGCAAGGAAGCGGAGTTCGCGGCGGTGGGCCGCACCATGAGCGGCGTCGTCGAGGCCAACGAGCCCGGCACCGTCGTCTACAAGCTGTTCCGCACCGAGGACCCGCAGGAATTCATCATGATCGAGATCTACGAGAACGAGGCGGCGCTCCAGGCGCACCGCGACACGCCGCATGTGAAGGCGGTGCTGCCGCGGCTCGGCGGCGTCGTCGAGGGCGGGCTCGAGATCCAGGCGCTGCACGAGGTCGAACTCTGAGCGAGCCGCGCCTCGGCGCCAAGTTCTGGGTCCAGGCCTATATCCGCCTCTGCGAGACCCGCAACATCCCGGCCGTCGTCGTGCGCCACGGCGACGACACGGCCGGCACCGTGCTGATCAAGCTCTATCAGCACGGCATCGGCGCGACCGTGTTCGAGCGCACCGTGGACCTCGACGGCAACCGGGCCTGGATGCGCGCGACCGGCCCCGATCCGGTACCCGAGTTCGAGGCCGACGCCTTCATCGGCAAGCAGGCGACGTTCGACCCCGATCTCTGGGTCGTCGAGGTGGAATCCCGCGACGGCAGCCATCTGCTCCAGGACCCGCCCGTCTGATACCCGCAGGGTGGAACCTTCGCGCGGCGTGCTTATTTACCGTTCGTGCGCTGCTGGAGGATGTCATGGACTCGCTGAACGTCGAGGTTGTTTCCTACATCATCGTCAAGGCCCGCGAATTCGACGCCAAGGTCGATCCTGTGGACGAGAACCCCGGCTCGGACGAGGTCGATGACGGCCAGGCCATCGTGCTCGAGGACTTCGCCGACGATCCCACCTATCAGGAGCTTCGCGAGGCGATCGACGACCTGGACGACGACGCGGCCTGCGAGCTGGTCGCCATGATGTGGATCGGACGCGGCACCTATGAGGCCGAGGACTGGGAGGAGGCTGTCGAGACCGCCCGCCAGGAAGCCACCAATGCCACCGCCGACTATCTGATCGGCACGCCGCAACTCGGCGACTTCCTGGAGGAGGGGCTGACCGCGCTCGGCTACGAATTCGACCCCGAGGCGGCACGGCGTCTCTGATTCGCTGGTCATCGCCGACGATTCGCCCGGTGCGCCGGTATCCGACACGCTATTTTTACCGTGCCCTCAAGCTTATCGAAGCGTCTTGCGTCGGCGTTCGTGCAAGATTCTTCGACACGTTCGGGGGTGCGGATACGACTAGGAGCCTGTCTGAGTATTCGTTTGGAAGGTTTGATTGAGGGGAAGGGGGGCG
>CAZVVC010000047.1:0-15239 GCA_964630425.1 uncultured Bifidobacterium sp.
GCGCAGCTTCCACATCGTCATCTCGGCCAGCGGCATGTGCGATGCGGGGCGGATTCGCCACCACCTGAAGAACTGGCTGTGGAACGGCAACGCGACGGTGCTGCTGGTGGGATACCAGGCGCAGGGCTCGCTGGGCCGCATCCTTCAGGACGGCGCCGCGCGCGTGCGCATCCAGGGCGAGGAAATCAACGTCAGGGCCAGGATCCGGTCGCTCGACATCTATTCCGGCCACGCGGACGGCCAGGAACTGGTCGAATGGATCGAGAAGCGCCAGCCGGTTCGCGGCGCGGTCTTTCTCGTCCACGGCGAAGGCGGGGCGATCGCCTCCCTCCAGCAGCGTCTGGAGCGACGATGCCCGGACCTGCCGGTCGCGGCGCCGACCCTCGACAGCGCGTTCGAGCTGTCCGCCGCCGGGCTCCGGCTGCTGACCGACACCCAGAAACCAAGGATCGCCGCCGAGAAACCAGGCCATCTGGACTGGCACAACGACCTTTCCAGCCTGCTGCTCGACATCAGCGACGCGGTCAACATGGCCGCGGACGAGCGCGCGAAGGCGATTGTCCTGCGGCGTCTCAGGCGGGCGCTCGACACGCCGGATTCCGCCGGCGTCACGGAACGATGACCTCGGCGGCGTGACGGCGGGTGCGGCTCAGGCCTGATCGAGGGAGAAGGTCAGCGGGACCAGGACCCAGGCGGTGACCGTGCGCCCGGCCTGGCGGGCGGGGGTGAAGCGCCAGCGGGCCACCGCGCGCATGGCGGCGTTGTCGAGGCGCGAGAACCCGCTGCTGCTATGGAGCTGCACGTCCTCCGCGCCGCCCTTGGGCGAGACCAGTACCTTCAGGATCACCTCTCCCTGCTCCCGCGCGCGCCGCGAGGCTTCCGGATAGCGGGGCGGAGGATTGTTGAGGTAATCGGCATCGAATCCCGGCGGCGTGACGGCGGGCGCGGGCGTCTCGGCGGGCGGCGCATCGACCGCCACGGCGGTGACGGGCGGCGCGGGCCTGCGTACTTCCTCGGCCGCGACCGTGAAAGGCGACACCGCGACCGGCTTGATCACGGGGGCGATGAACAGCGGATGCGACGTCTGCGCCAGCTCGAGCGGCTGGTCCTGCGGGGCGTGCGGCGCATCGGGCGTCTCGACCATCCGGATCGGCACGATCTCGAGCGGCGCGAACGCCGTTCGCGTCAGTGTCGCCAGCGCCGCCAGCGCCGCCACGTGCAGCCCGGCGATGAGGACGAGCGCCGCCCAGTTGGGAGAGCCGCGGATCATGGCGCGCAAACCTCTAGTCCACGGTGAAGACGAGGTTGGCCGCGCCGTTGTAGCGCACGTAACCGTCGCGGCTCTCGTCGAGGCCATACCGCGCCCGGACCAGCCAGAGGCCGCCGCGGTCGACGGGGATGCTGGCGAGGCCGTCGGCGCCGCTGGTCGTCTTCACGACAAAACCGTGGCCCGGCGCGCCGCCTGCGTCATAGGTCGTCCCTGCGGAATGGGAAGATCACGAGCTGGCGTGATTATTTCGACAGGGAGCTGTTCGAAATGAAGATGGCCGCGATCGGTGCGAACTGGAAGGAGCCGGCATGATGCGATCCGAAACCGCGAGCAGCGCCGAAATCGGAGTCCTGCTGGACAAGGCATATGACGAGTTCGAGCGGGTCACCAATGCCGGTGGAACTGTCCAGGTATTGCCCCTGCTGCAGGAGTTGCGGGCACTGGGCCCCGTCGTGTTCGGCACCGGCTGCCGCTTCGGCAGGCTCGAAATCCCGCCGGTTTTCAAGATCGACGGCCTGAGGTCGGCGCTGGTGATGGATTACGACGGCGTCACCCAAGTTCTGAGAAGCGACGATTTCCGGCACGCCTTCTATCCCATGTTCGGCGGCGAAACCCTGATTCATCTCAATGGCGAGAAGCACCGCCGATATCGGTTGCTGCTCGCCCCGGTATTCTCGCCCCGCGCCATGAGCCGCTGGGAAACCGGCACCGTGCCTGGCGTGCTCGATGAACTGCTGGGTCACCTCGAAGGTCATCGCGCAATCGACCTTCTGCCCACCTATGTCAGGCCTTATCCCGCCATGGTGTTCCGTGGAATCATGGACCTTCCCGCAGGCGATGCGGACAGGATCAGGGCGCTCGGCGTGCTGCAGGGGACAGCGGGAATCGACCCCGCCCTGGAGCGGTTTGTCGGAGAGACGGCGGACTATCTGAGCCGTTTCGTCGACGAGCGCATGGGGCTCACCGACGCGGCGCTGGCTGAACGCGGGGATGCGATCAGCCTCCTGGCCAGCGCGCGTCACGGTCCGGACCGACTGAGCCGTGAAGAGATCATGGCCACGTGCCAGCTGTTGGTGATCGGCGGCGTGGACACCACCCATCACGCGCTGGGCAACGTGCTGTACATGATGCTGAGCCATCCGGACGTCCTGAGCGAGGTGAAGGCGGACCGGCGCCTGATACCGCCCCTGATCGAAGAAACCATGCGCCTTGTCCCGTCGGCAGGGATCTTCGAGGTGCGGCAGGCGGTGCGCGATGTCGAGGTCAGCGGCACACTTATTCCCGAGGGCATGCCGGTCGTGACGTGCGAAATGACCGCCAATCGCGATCCGGCGCATTGGGACCGACCCGACACGTTCGACATCCACCGGCCTCTCAACCAGCATCTGTCGTTTGCCACCGGACCGCATCAATGCCTTGGCATGCATCTGGCCCGCATGCAGATCAGATGCGCGGTTAACGCCCTGCTGGATCGCTTCCCAGCCATCCGCTTGGATCCCGAGGCGCCGCCGCCGGTCATTCGTGGCTTCCTGAGCGAGGGTCCTTCGGCCCTGCCAGTGGCCCTGACACCATGACCGCGCTCCCCGGAACCTCCCAAGTCGCTCGCGACGTTGCGGTGGTCACCGGCGCATCATCCGGCATTGGCCTGTGTTTTGCCCAGCGCCTTGCGGCACGGGGCATGGACCTCGTCATCGTCGCCAGACGCCGTGAACGGCTCGATGCCCTCGCCGCCGAACTCCATGCGAATCACGGAACCCATGTGGACATCCTCGAGGCGGACCTGACCGACCGTGCAGCGCTTGCAACGATGATGGAGGCTATCGGGCGGACCGAACACCTCGCCTTCATGGTGAACGCCGCCGGCTTCACCAAGGGCGGCGCCTTCGCCCGCGCTGACCCTCAACGGATAGAAAATGAGCTGTTCTTGGACCTCGTCGCGGTGGCGCTGCTGACGCGGGCGGCGTTGCCGCCGATGATATCGCGCGGCGCCGGCGTCGTGATCAACATCTCGTCCACCGGCGGATGCAACCCCAGTCCGGGCTTTGCCACCTACTCCGCGGCCAAGGCGGGCGTGATCCGGCTGACCGAGGCGCTCAGCCATGAGCTTCAAGGAACGGGCGTGCGCGTCCAGGCCCTGTGTCCTGGCCCGGTGCCGACCGAATTCAGCCGGATTGCCTTGGGCAATGATGACATGCCCGTGCCGCGCGCCCTGGTGCAATCGGTCGACGATTGCGTAGACGCGTCGCTCCGGGCGCTGAAGCGCGGCCCGGTCACTTTCATCCCGCACCTGCCGATGCGGATTCTCACACGCGCCATCCAGATCCTGCCCCTGTCCTGGCGGCTGAGGATGCTGGGCGGCACGGCCACCAGGCTGCAGCACGACGCTGCATAGGGGAGCGTTCCATGACCAACGAACTACCGTCTCTCTCGACTGACGGGCTTGCCGTGACCACCCTGGACGAAGCCGAGGAGATCATGGACACCATCGTCCTCCGCTTCGAGCCGGATAATCTGCCGAAATACCAGCACCTGCTGCAGGCTTATGGGCCCTTCGCACCCGGCCACGGTTACCAGGTCGGCGACGACGTGACGGTTGCACGGAATTTTCCATTGCCGGAATCGCCCACCCTGATGGCCCTGTCCTATGAGGCAGTGAGAAAGTGCCTGTTCGATCAGAAGAACTTCAACGGCAAGCTCTATGACGGCTTCAACTCCGGCATCGACGGCGAACCGGCACATGAAGGCTTGCCGCTGCTCGAAGGAAAGGAGCACCTTCGCCTGCGCCGGCTGCTCGGCCAGGGTCTCAATCCGAGGTCCATCAAGGTCTGGGAAGACCGGATGATCAAACCCGTGGTGACCCACCTGCTCGACTCCCTTCCTTTGGGAGAGCCTGTCGATCTTGCGAAGGGCTTCTGCCGTCCACTACCGGGTACGGCCGTCGGCGCCGTACTGGGTCTGCGCGACGAGGATCTCGACGCCTTCAACATGATGGCCTTCCTCATGTTTACCGGTCCGGTGAACGAAGAAGGGCGCAAAGCCGAGCGCCGGATGGGCGACTATTTCGCGGCGCATGTCGAGCACCGACGCTCCCTGCCGGAGGCCGAATTGGCGGAACGGGACGACATCATCAGCCTCATGGTCAAGGCGCGCGATGGCGAGGATCGCCTGTCGAACGCCGAGATCGTCCCGAACCTGTTCTTCTTCCTGTTCGCCGGAAGCGACACGACCTACCTGACGCTGTGCAACATCATCTACTACCTGATCGAGGAACCTGGCCTGTTCGAGCGCGTAAAGTCGGACCGTTCGCGGATCGCCGACCTGATCGAGGAAACCTTGCGCCTCAACCCGCCCGGCCCCGTGATCGGCCGCAAGGCCAAGACCGACAACGAGGTTTCCGGTTGTCCGATCGCTGAGGGAACGCCCATCACCATCAACCTCATGATGGCCAACCGGGATCCCACAGCCTGGAACGACCCCGATACCTTCGATCTGGATCGGCCGGCTCAAGGCAAGATTCACCTTACATTCGGGTTCGGCCCTCACATCTGTCCGGGCATGCACCTCGCGCGCCTGGAGATGAGCATCGCCCTCAACGAACTTCTGGACCGGACAAGCGGACTCGAATGGGACCCTGCGTTGGGGCGCCCCGAGTTCACCGGGATCGGAAGCCGGGCGATCTCTCACACGCGGGTCATTCTGAAACCATAGCGGCGGTTGCACCCCATCACCCAAGCCTTGGGGCACGAGGATGCGCAGCAGATCCGCGGTCGTTCAGGTCGGTTATCTGGTAGCAGATGTTGAACGGGCCGCACGCGAATGGCATGCGATCCTGGGTGCCGGGCCATTCATCCTCATGCCCGGAGTACACCTGGAATACCTTCATCGGGGCAAACCAGCGACGGTGGCGGCCTCAGGCGCACTCGGACAGGCCGGCCAGTTACAGATCGAACTGATTCAGCAGAATTCGCCCGGCCCCTCCCTCTATCGCGACGCCATTCCGGAAGGCGCGGAAGGCCTCCACCACATGGCGATCATCGTGGGAGACCTGGACGCGGAAGTGCGCCGAATGGAAGCGCTCGGCATCACGACAGCCGCCTGGATTGAGTACGGCGGCATGAGAGTCGCCCATATGGATACGGTCTCGCACTTAGGCTTCATGATCGAATTGATCGAAGAAAGCGGTGCGAGCGACGCTCTATTCGAAATGACGCGCACCGCCGTAGCTGACTGAGAGGACCGGCTTCCCGCCTTATTGATGTGAAGGGCGGACCAGCTTGGATGCAATCTTCGCGAGCATATGCTTGCCTGATGTGCAACGACTGGGCTGATTACATTGATGCGCTTCCGGTAGCTTGTGACCGTTTGGAGCCCGTCCGCTTTTGGGCCAGTGAGGTAAGAACCGGACGTTGAAGCGTCCGCCGAATAACTTCTGAGCCTGCAGTCACAAGCGGTAAGGGTTATCGAGCGACTTCCCTTATGTGATCCGCTGCCATTTCAATATCTGAGAAAACGCGGCAGGCATTGACGGCCTCCAAGTTAATCTGCGGCTGGATCACAAGGTGATGAAGCGGGCCTTCTGTCAGAAATACATCACAATAGCTGAGGGCGGCTACGGTGTTCTCAAAGTCGTAATAATCATTAGGTTTAAATTTCCGCTTCTTATCCCAACGCATTACCGCATGGATGGACGCGCTGATGTGGATGCAACGAAGGATATCCTTGGTGCCTGATTTCTTGAACGCATGGTAGAGAAGGTTACGACACATATTTACGCATGTGGCCCACTCACCGTGAGTAGGTGACAATTTGCGCATAGCCTCCTTCTCAGCAAGGCGGTGAAGGACATCAGCCGCTAAGTCGCCTGCTACATCGATGGCGCCCTTTAGCTCAATATCGTAGGTCTGGACGAAACTACGAAGCTCGTCCCTATGTTGCGCGTTTTTCTCATTGATCTCCCGGCTGAGATCCTCGAAACGATCAGGTGGCGGGATCTTGTCGCCCATTATTTTCACCAATTCGCTTAATGGGTAATCCCAGAGGTGATCGAAAAAGGCCTTCTGGATTGCAAGTTCATCGGCGGGGGAAAGCTGAGCCAGCGAAGGATATGTATCGCCTAACGCGTAAGCTACTTTGGTCCATATCAGCTCTTGCATGGAATAGAGGTCTGCAGCCCCTTCGGCCGTCAGCAGGAACGAATGGATTTCTGTCCCCATGATCATCCGCGACGGGATCATGCTGACGCCCAGGCTGAGTTCATCGACGAGTTGGGCCGTGCCTACCCTGCGACTAGAGGAGTAAGGCTGCTTCAGCACCTCAATAAACGTGCTGGCGCTGATGGGGCACAGAAATCGACCATCTGCTACGCCCCGGCGTAGATCGTGGAGAAGTTGACGTGCAGCAGGGTCGGTCCGGACGCCCAGCGCGGCATCTCGCAAGATAATCCAAAACTTTGTATCGAGATAAATCTTCCGGCGTTCGGCGTGCGATCGGCCAAGCGCGATCTGGCGCGACCGGCTATGTGCCGCAATGCTCATTTCTCACCGAACCGCCAGGAAAAGGGAAACGGCCGAGTTCGTCGGCACCTAGGACGAGTGCCCATCAAACTGATGAGTACTCGCCCAAGAGCGTAATGACCACGCGGCAATCAGTAGTCCCAGAAGGCGGCCACCCAACGGAAGGCGTCGCCATCGACTACCACCCGGCCGACCGACGGGAACGGCAGGTGCGTGGCAACGAACAGTTCGCCAGTTGCTGCCGCCTCGCGCAGAAGGCGAATCCTGACGCGAACCGACTCCTCGGGATCATGCTCGAAGCCGTTGTGCCAGTCAGGATGGTCGAACCCGACCGGGAAAATGGCATCACCGGCGAAGGTGAGACGCTCGCCGCCGGAGGCCAGGCGAACCACGGCGTGCCCCGGCGTGTGGCCGCCAGTGAGACAGGCGGTCACCCCCGGCGCGACCTCGGCCTCGGTCTCGAACGTCCGGAGCCGGGTGCGATACGCGGCCATGAACTGCATGGCGGTCGAGCGGAGCACGTCCGGCACCGGCGACGGCATGTCGGTGAGAGAGAAATCGGGCGTGCTCCAGAAGTTGACCTCCGCGGCCGACACATGGATCCTCAGGTCAGGACGCAACCGGGCCTGCACCTTGTCGACGAGCAGCCCGCCAATATGATCCATGTGCATGTGGGTCAGCACGACATCGGTCACGGCCCCGAGATCGACACCGGCGGCGGCCAGCCGCCGAGGGAATTGCCCGGCCCGAGGGAAGCCCGGAAACTGTCCGCCCAGGCCGGCGTCGACCAGGATGGTCCGGTCGCCGCTGCGCACCACGAGCACGTTCAGCGGCCAATCGAACGCGTCCGGCGGCAGGAACATGGCTTCGAACCATGCCGCCCTGACCAACGGGTCCGCGTTGGTGGCCAGCGTCGCTGTGGGCAGGGGCAGCACACCGTCGCTGACCACGAGCACATCGAGCGCGCCGACCCGCAGCGCGTAACGCGACGGAACCAGATCGTCCGGCGTTGACCAACCGGAGGCTTTCGCCGGAATCCCAGGCGATTGCCGAAGGTAACTTGCTTGCTGCGTCATGATACATGATCTCCATCATTGTGGGTTCTCACAGATCCGTTCTGGATCGTTCCGACAATGCGAAGCGCAGCCGCGGCGTACTATCGTGCGAGTGGTCTGATGTCTTAATCGAAGCGTTTAGGCGACCTATTCCGAAGGCCCCCGGTCGCATCGCAGGAAGGTCTCCGGGGCAGTCGGATCAGGTGAGTGTCATGCCGCCATCGACGGCGAGATTGACGCCCGTGATGAAGCTGCCGTCGTTCGACGCGAGAAATACGGCTGCCCGCGCAAGTTCGTCGGCCTCGGCGAGCCGGCCGAGCGGCATCTTGCCGGCGACCTCCCGCTCGAACGCCGGCAGCGCCTCCGCCGATACGCCCAGTTTCCGGATGATCGGCGTCGCCGTCGGACCGGGACTGAGGACGTTCACGCGGATGCGCCGGTCCTTGAGCTCCAGCGCCCAGTTTCGTGCGAAGGCTTCGATCGCCGCCTTGCTGGCGGCGTAGACGGCATGGCCGTCGAGGACCTTGTGGGTGGCGATCGAGCTGGTCAGCAGGATGGCGCCGCCATCGCGCAGCAGCGGCATGATACGCTGTACGCCGAAGAACGTGCCGCGCGCGTTGGCGTGGAACTGCGCATCGTAGTCGGCAGGGGCGACCTCCATGCTGGGCTGGATGTGGTTGACGCCAGCGTTGGCGACATAGATGTCCGCGCCGCCCCAGCGCTCTGACACCAGCGACGCCACCCGGTCGTGCGTTTCAAGGTCGGCGACATCGCCGGTCAGTCCCGACGCTCGGGCACCGAGCGCCGCCACGGCGGCGTCCACGGCTTCGGCGCGGCGCCCGACCACCATCACCTGCGCGCCTTCCGCGACGAACGCGCCGGCGATGGCGAAGCCGATGCCGCTGTTGCCGCCGGTCACGACGGCGACCTTGTCTGCGAGTTTTTTCATGGGTCTCTCCATTGACGATGGAGCCTGCTGCGCGGGGTCGAGGGACGCAGCCAGGTCTCCGTTGCTCTGATGACGAAGGCTGCGCGAGCCGCCGCGCCCCGCCTATCGGGCCAAGGGATCGGTCGAACTGGTCCTTGGTGTTGCCTCACCTGCTCCGGAGTCGAGCACGCGGCCATCTATGGATTTCCATGGGATGCTTCGGTGTCTTCGCGGCGCTACGCTGGGCGTCAACGGGCAAAACCGAAGCGCGGAGGGCGTGGTAACCTGACCAGCTCGGGCGTCAGGACCCCTCGGGCGGGAGCAGCCGATGACAACGGGACTGAACTTGGCCAACCTATCCAGTGCCGACGCCGTGCGGGCGGCGCAGCTCGTCGAGAGCGTCGTCGGCAATGCGTGGGCCGCTGATCCCGCCGGGCAGTTCACCTATGTGACCCCGGCGATGCTGGCGGTTCTCGGTCTCACCCAGGAGGACCTCAATGTATCGCTCGACGAAGGTTCATTCGGCTGGAAGCGTGTCATCCATCCAAGCGACTACGACGCCGCCGCGGAAAGCTGGCGTCGTTGCCTGCAGACGGGCGAACACTACAACATCGAGCACCGTATGCTGCGGGCGGCCGGTGTCTATGGCTGGACCCGGTGTTCGGGCCAGCCGGTGCGCGACGCGGAGGGAAGGATCGCAGGATGGTACGGAACGGTAATGGGCGGCGGGACACCGTCCTATGAATCGCCGTCCGTCAGCCTGATCCACCCTGACGACATGCCGGCGGCAGCGCAGGCAGCGTCGCGCGCGTTCGCGAGCGGTGTCCCTCAGGTCATGAGCTACAGGCAGCGCCAGCCCGACGGCAGTTATCGCTGGACCGAGCTGCGGGCAGATCCCGACTACCGCGTCAGCGTCGATGTCGAGCCGATGGTGCAGGCAGCCGACGAACGGTGGAGCATCGCCGAGTCCCTTGGGCAAACCGCCGACGCCGTCCGCGCGGCACAGGTTCTCGAGAACCTGTATGGCGCGGCCTTCGCCTTCGACGCATCCGGAACGTTCACCTATGCGACGCCGGTCGCCCAGACGTCGATCGCCATGACGCTGGATGACTTCAACCGCCGGCTGGACGGGAAGGCGTTCATCGACGGCGGCGACTTGGGTTGGAAACTGGGCGTCCATCCGGACGACTATGACGGCGCCGCCGCGACGCTGCGTCATTGCCTGCGGACCGGCGAGCACTTCAACTACGAATACCGGATCCTGCGCGCGACCGGACACTATGTCTGGCATCGATACGCCATCCGGCCGACGTATGACGACCAGGGACGGATCACCGGATGGTACGGAACGGGCACGGACATCGATGTCTACAAACAGACCGAGGCCGCGCTGCGCGAACGGGAACGGCAGCTTCAGCGGCTGATCGATGCCGTCCCGGCGCTGATATGGTGCACGACTCCCGACGGCACCCCTTCTTACGTCAACAAGCGCCTCACGGAAACGGTTGGCCTCACGGTACAGGATCTGGTCGCTGTCGACGCGCCGCGATCCTTGGCCGATGTCCATCCTGCCGACCGCATGGAGGTGGAAGAGGCGCTGACCCATTCGTTCACGACCGGAGGCGCTTTCGCTCGGCAATACCGTCAGCGCCGGGCCAGCGGCGGCTACCGCTGGACCCAGGGGCGCGCGGAGCCTCTCCGGGATGAATCGGGCCGAATCGTCCAGTGGTATGGCGTGTGTGTCGACATCGAGGACCTGATGACGACGCAGAAGGCGCTATACAAGCGGGAAAGCGAGCTATCCCACCTCGTCGACATGATCCCGAGCCATATCTGGCGGCTCACCTCGTGCGGCGTGCCGACCTTCTTCAACAAGCGGATGATCGACTTCCTGGGCATGGATGTCTCCGACATCCGCAGGCCGGACATGACACCACTGGACGCATTGCTGGCGCTTTCCGTCCATCCGGAGGACGCAGGCGAGATGGGCCGGGCGCTCAGGGAATGCCTCGCCACCGGAGAAAGCTTCGCCATGCGCTACCGGTTGCGCCGCAGCGACGGTGTCTATTGCTGGATGTCGAGCCGCGCCGAGCCGATGCGGGACGAGAGCGGAAGCATCGTCCAGTGGTACGGCCTCTGTCACGATATCAGCGAGCAGATGAATGCTCAGGAGGCCCTGCGACATGCCTCGGAGCAACTGGCACGGGCCACTCAAGCCGCCAGCCTAGCGGAGCTGTCCGCCTCGATCGCGCATGAGGTGAACCAGCCATTGGCCGCGATCGTCGCCAATTCCCATGCATGCTACAGGTGGTTGTCGGTCGAGCCGCCAAATGTCGAGCGTGCGAAGGTCACGGCCGAGCGGATCATCCGGGACGCCAATTCGGCCGCAGATGTCGTGGGCCGCATACGAGCGCTTTTCCAGCGGGTTTCCGGGCCTAGGAGCGACGCGGCCCTGCACAGCTTGATCGACGAGGTGCGCGACCTCCTTGCCGAAGAGGCCGCACGCCGCCGGGTGCGCATGGATCTGGATATTGAACCGGGTCTGCCGCCGATCTTCCTCGATCATGTCCAGATACAGCAGGTTCTCGTCAATATCAGTCGCAACGGAATGGAGGCGATGGAAAACACTGCGGAGGAACGGGTGCTCCGGATATCCGCGTGTCGATCGGGAAGCGACGTCCAGGTAAGGATCAGCGATCGCGGCAATGGCATCGAGTCTTCGGAGAAGATCTTCGAGCCATTCTTCACGACGAAGGAGCGGGGCATGGGAATGGGACTGGCCATATGCAGGTCCATCATCGAAGCCCATGGCGGCCGGCTTTGGGCGGAGGCAAACAAGGCACAGACAAACAGGGCGCGGGGCGCAACCTTCGTCATCACGTTGCCAATCGAGGTGAAAGAGGCGTCATGACGGAAGGCGAGCACATTGTCTTCATCGTGGATGACGATGAGCGCATCCGGGAGGCGCTTGTGGAACTTCTGGGATCGAACGGATTGCGGGCCGCCGCCTTTGGATCGGCCGGCGACTACGTCGGCGCGTGCAAGCCGGACATTGCGGCATGCCTCATCCTGGATATCGAGCTGCCGGATATCAATGGCCTCGACCTGCAGAAGCAGATCGCGGCCGGCGATCATCCGCCTATCGTGTTCATCACCGGACATGGCGACATTCCGTCTTCCGTCCAGGCGATCAAGCAAGGCGCGGTCGATTTCCTGACCAAGCCGTTCAGCGAGGCCGAATTGCTCGCAGCGGTTCATGCGGCGATTGCCCAGGATGCCGTAGCGCGTGTCCAGAGAGCTGATCTGGCAATGCTGGAACGGAGATATGCCGACCTGACGTCACGCGAGCGCGATGTGCTGCCGCTGGTTGTCAGCGGGCTTCTGAACAAGCAGGCCGCCGCGGAACTGGGCATCAGCGAAGTCACGCTTCAGCTCCATCGCAGGAATGTCATGCAGAAGATGGGGGCCGCATCGCTTGCCGACCTTGTTCGGATCGCCCAGCGGCTCGAGATCCCCGTGACGCACTCGCGTCGCACAGGAGGCCTGTGACCTTGATCGAGAGACAGCACGTGATAGCCGTCGTGGACGACGATCAGCGCATCCTGGAATCGCTCCAGGATCTTCTGGAATCAGTCGGCTATGCCGTCCTGACATTCACGGAAGCGACCGGGCTGCTGGCACATGAGCACATGCCCGTCGATTGCCTGATCACGGACATCGGTATGCCGGGAATGGATGGTTTCGATCTGCTGGAGGCCGTGAAGCAGTCAAATCCGAGCCTGCCTGTTTTCCTCATAACCGGGCGGCACGAGATCGCCGACCAGCAGCGCGCCGCCGCCAGGAACATAAGCGGTATCTTTCGCAAGCCATTCGATACCCGCCGCCTGCTTTCGGAAGTCAGTAAAGCATTGCACCAGTTTGATGGAGGGTAGGAGATGTCGGTGGACCGGTCCACAAATGCAGCTCGAACGCAGCGGTCACCTCAACTCGGTCAGCGTGACCAGCCGCTGGTCATTGTCGTCGATGATGATGCATCGGTGCGCGAGGCGCTGGCCGAACTGATGCAATCGGCCGGTTTGGAGGCACGGTGTTTTGCATCGACACGCGATCTGCTGGAGTCCGACGCCCTGGAACGACCCGGTTGCCTGATCCTGGACGTTCGGATGCCGGGGCCGAGCGGGCTCGACCTGCAGGCGCAGCTCTCGAGGAGCGGCAACCCGCGGCCGATCGTCTTCCTTACCGGGCACGGCGATATTCCCATGACGGTCCAGGCGATGAAGGCCGGCGCCATCGACTTCCTGACCAAGCCGGTGAGAGACCAGACGCTATTGGACGCGGTGGTTGCGGGGATCGAGCGCGACGCCATCCTGAGAACGGAGGCTGCTGTCGTGAACCGAAACATCGAGCGCCTCGAGACGCTGACCCCGCGGGAGCGGCAGGTGCTGCGCGAGGTGGCGAAAGGGCGAGTCAACAAGCAGGTCGCATATGATCTCGGCATCAGCGAAGTCACCGTGAAGCTTCACCGCGCGAACGTCATGCGCAAGCTGGAGGCCGGCTCCATCGGCGAGCTGATCCGGGTCTGGGAAAGCCTGCCGACGGACGTCCGCGACGCCCGGACCGCATGAATGCGAACAGGCCGTGTCGCCACGGCCTGCCGCTGCGCCACTCGGTTGTCCGGGACGGCTAGGCCCGGATGAACGAGAGCAACTCGGGATTGACGATATCCGCGTGCGTGGTGCACATGCCGTGCGGAAGTCCCTCGTAGATCTTCAGAATTCCATTCCGGAGCAGCTTCGCCGATAACGGTGCCGAGGCGCCGATCGGCACGATCTGGTCGTCGTCGCCGTGCATGACCAGTGTCGGCACGTCTATCGCCCTCAGATCCTCCGAGAAGTCGGTCTCGGAGAACGCCTTGATGCCCTCGTGATGTGCCTTCGCGCTTCCCATCATGCCCTGACGCCACCAGTTGTCCACGACCGCCTGTGACGCAGTCGCGCCGGGACGGTTGTAGCCGTAGAACGGACCACCCGCGAAGTCGGCGTAGAACCCGGCGCGGTTTGCGGCGAGTTGCCGGCGCAGGTCGTCGAAGACCTCGATCGGCAAGCCGCCCGGGCTGGATGCCGTCTTGACCATGATCGGCGGAACGGCGCCGATCAGCACCAGTTTCGCGACACGGCCCTCGCCGTGGCGAGCCACGTAGCGGGCGGCCTCGCCGCCGCCGGTCGAATGGCCGATATGGATGGCGTCACGCAGATCGAGATGCTGCACCACGGCGGCGACGTCTGCCGCATAGTGATCCATGTCGTGCCCATCGGAAACCTGGCTCGACCGTCCGTGACCGCGTCGGTCGTGGGCAATAACGCGATATCCCTGCGCCAGGAAGTACAGCAACTGGGTGTCCCAGTCGTCGCCGCTCAACGGCCAGCCATGGTGGAACACGATCGGCTGACCTGAGCCCCAGTCCTTGTAGAAGATGCGCACACCGTCTTTTGTCGTAACGAAGTCCGTCATTTGCTCGTCCTTCTGTTCGAGGGTTCATATCCGAGATATTCGCACGCAGTGCCTGGCCGCGACACCGCGCGGCCGAACAGGCCGGGCCGCCAAATCGCCAGCCATGCCTATACCGTTGGAGGCTGGGCTTGCCTGGTCTCCCGCGCCGCCGCTTCACCGCCTGGCAGCCCGTATCGGGCATGCAATACCAAGGGACAGGTAGACCCAGCGGCTGGTGGCGGCCAACTGTCTGCCCGAACAATATCGCCGCGTTGCGCCACGCATGATCATCCTGCCGTTCCGAGGAAGCCCGCGACTATTGGGCTTTCCACGCGGTGAGCGCCCGAAACGGTTCGGGAGGGACGCACGCTCGACAGGAAATGGAGATATTCCCATGCAACAGCGACTTGTCATCGTCGGCGCCGGGTTTGCCGGCATGTACGCCGCTCTTTCCGCAGCCAGGTTGCGCGACGCCCAAGGCGTCTCTCCGGAACAGCTCGAAATCGTCATGGTGGCGCCGGAACCGACGCTTGCCGTCCGTCCGCGACTTTACGAGGCCCGACCGGAGATGCTTGGGGCACCCCTCCGCCCGGTCCTGGACGCGATCGACGTCCTGTTCGTGCGCGGCTACGCCGAGGCGGTGGATACGGCGGCGCGCTCCATCGCGGTCGTGGATCCTGGCGGTGAGCGCGAGACCATAGTCTACGACACTCTGGTGATCGCGACCGGCAGCCGTCTGTTCCGGCCGCCTCTTCCCGGTCTGGCCGAATATGGCTTCAGCGTCGACCAGCTCGACGAGGCGATCGCTCTCGACCGGCACCTGCATGACCTGGCCCGGCGGCCTGTGTCGGGCGCCCGCAACACGGTGGTTGTCGCCGGCGGGGGATTCACCGGCATCGAGGCCGCGACGGAAATGCCCAGCAGGCTGCGCAACATCCTCGGCGCGGAAACGCCGATCCGCGTGGTGATCGCCCAGCGCGGAC
>CAZVVC010000048.1:0-15075 GCA_964630425.1 uncultured Bifidobacterium sp.
ATCAGGATGTTCTTCGGCATCACCTCTTCGCGCATCTGCCCTTCGAGCTGCTGGCGGCGCCAGCGGTTGCGCAGCGCGATGGCCACGGCGCGCTTGGCGTCCTTCTGGCCGACGATGTAGCGGTCGAGCTCCGAGACGATCTCGCGGGGGGAAAAGGCGCTCACTTGGACTCCAGCTTCTCGACGGTCAGGTTCTCGTTGGTGAAGACGCAGATGTCGGCGGCGATCTTCATGGCCCTGCGCACGATCTCCTCGGCGCCCAGGTCCAGGTCGTAGAGCGCCTTGGCCGCCGCGAGCGCGTAGTTGCCGCCCGAGCCGATGGCGATGATGCCGTCCTGCGGCTCCAGCACGTCGCCGGTGCCGGTCAGCAGCAGGCTGACGTCCCTGTCGCCCACCGCCAGCAGCGCCTCCAGCCGGCGCAGATAACGGTCGGTGCGCCAGTCCTTGGCCAGCTCGACGCAGGCGCGGGTGAGGTTCCCGCCATGCTTCTCCAGCTTGCCCTCCAGCCGCTCGAACAGGGTGAAGGCGTCCGCCGTGGCGCCGGCGAACCCGGCGATCACGTCGCCCTCGCCGATGCGGCGGACCTTGCGGGCATTGGCCTTGACGACCGTGTTGCCCATGGAAACCTGGCCGTCGCCCGCCATGACGAGCGTGCCGGCCTTGCGGACCGAGAGGATGGTGGTTCCGTGCCAGGAAGGAATATCGGACATGGCGGGTTACATAGGGATGTTGGCGAGGGGTTGCAACGGCCAGAAGCCGATGCGGTCAACCCGTTCTATTTGGGTCGCGGCGTTTTTGGCAAGATCCACATCAAATGCGGTGGGTCGAGGAGGGAGCAATTTGCATTTTTTGCAAAGAACTTCCCATACAGATTTTGATCGCCGGCACGACAAGCTTGAAACCGGCACACTTCAGCCGATTTCCCCCACATAATCCCCACTAGGCGAAAACCCCCCATCGTGCTAGTTCAGCAGCCCATGCGCACCGCCAAGATCGAACGAAACACCAAGGAAACGCAGATCTCCGTCGAGGTGAACATCGACGGGACCGGCGTCTATGACGTCGAGACCGGAATCGGCTTCCTCGACCACATGCTGGAGCAGCTCTCGCGCCACTCGCTGATGGACCTCAAGGTCCGCGCCACGGGCGACCTGCACATCGATTTCCACCACACCACCGAGGACAGCGGCATCGCCATCGGCGAGGCCGTCAGCCTGGCGCTGGGCGACCGCAAGGGCATCGAGCGCTACGGCTCGGCGCTCATCCCCATGGACGAGACCTGCACCCGCGTGGCGCTCGACCTGTCGAACCGGCCCTATCTGATCTGGAAGGTGGACTTCACCCGGCCCAAGCTGGGCGACATGGACACCGAGCTGTTCAAGGAATGGTTCCAGGCGTTCTCCCAGTCCGCCGGCTGCACGCTGCACATCGAGAACCTGTACGGCGAGAACAACCACCACATCGTGGAAAGCTGCTTCAAGGGCGTCGCGCGCAGCCTCAAGCAGGCCTTCACCATCGACCCGCGCAAGGCCGATGCGGTGCCCTCGACCAAGGGAGTCCTGGGCGGAAGCCTCTGATGGCCACGACGATCTACACCGTGCACGAGAAGGGCGGTCTCGAGGGCGACGTCCGCTTCGTGCGCGAGGGTTTCAGTGTCTGGGCCTTCCTGTTCACCTTTCTCTGGCTGTGGGCCCACCGGGCGTGGCTGGCCGGCCTGGCGGTGCTGGGCGCCATGCTGCTGCTGGGCCTGGGCCAGGGCGCGCTGGGCATTTCCGACCATGTGACCATCGCCGCCCAGTTCGCCATCAGCGCGGGGGTCGGCATCTTCGGCAACGACCTCCACCGCGCCGCGCTCGCCCGGCGCGGTTTCGCCGAGACCGGGCTTTCCTCGGGGGATTCCGTGGACGAGGCCGAGATCCGCTATTTCGGCAAGCGGCTCCATACCGCCGCGCCGGCGATCCCGGCGTAGTTTGAGCTTGTCTTGCCCGCCCGATGCGGGCATATGCCCCCTCAACCAAACCCCGCGAGACCAAGGCCATGGCCACGGCTGAAACCGTCGCGATCATCGATTACGGCTCGGGCAACCTGCGTTCGGCCGAGAAAGCCTTCGCCCGTGCCGCCGCCGACGCGGGCACGGGCCAGGACATCGTCGTCACCGCCGATCCGGCGGTGGTCGCCGCCGCCGGGCGCGTGGTGCTGCCGGGCGTGGGCGCCTTCGCCGACTGCCGCCGCGGCCTGCTGGGCATCGCCGGCATGGGCGAGGCGCTGGCGCAGGCCGTCACCGTCCGCAAGGTCCCGTTCTTCGGCATCTGCGTCGGCATGCAGCTGATGGCCGAATGGGGCCTGGAGCACGGGCGCCATGCCGGGCTGGGCTGGTTCGGGGGCGAGGTGTCGATCATCGCGCCGGACGACGCCGGGCTGAAGATTCCGCACATGGGCTGGAACGACCTGCTGGTCGAGCGGCCGCACCCGGTGCTCGAGGGCATCGGCACCGGCACCCACGTCTATTTCGTGCACTCCTACGCCTTCCGCCCCGCCGATCCGGGCGACCTGCTGGCCAGCGTGGACTATGGCGGCAAGATCACCGCCATGATCGGCCGCGGCAACATGGTCGGCAGCCAGTTCCATCCGGAAAAGAGCCAGGAGGCGGGGCTGCGCATCATCGCCAATTTCCTGAGGTGGACGCCGTGATCCTGTTCCCCGCCATCGATCTGAAGGACGGCAAGTGCGTGCGCCTGCTTTACGGCGACATGGACAAGGCGACCGTCTATGGCGAGAACCCCGCCGCGCAGGCGAAGACGTTCGAGGACGCGGGCTTCCGGTGGCTGCATCTGGTCGACCTCAACGGCGCCGTCGAGGGCAGGCCGGTCAACGCGCCCGCCGTCGAGGCGATCCTGAAGGCGGTCTCGCTGCCGGTGCAGCTCGGCGGCGGCATCCGCGACATGGCGACCATCGCCATGTGGCTGGACAAGGGCGTGCGCCGGGTCATCCTGGGCACCATGGCGCTGCGCGATCCGGCCACGGTGAAGGAAGCCTGCCGGCGCTTCCCCGGCCGCATCGTCGTCGGCATCGACGCGCGCGGCGGCATGGTGGCGGTGGAAGGCTGGGTCGAGACCTCGAGCATCACCGTCGTCGACCTGGCCCGCCGGTTCGAGGACGCGGGCGTCGCGGCCATCATCTACACCGACATCGACCGCGACGGCGCGCTGACCGGCGTCAACGTCGAGGCCACCGCCGCGCTGGCGCGCGCCACGTCGATCCCGGTGATCGCCTCGGGCGGCGTCGCCTCGCTGGACGACCTGACGGCGCTGAAGGCGTCCGGCGCGCCGTTCGAGGGCGTGATCTCCGGCCGCGCGCTCTATGACGGCCGGCTCGATGCGAAGGCGGCGCTGGAGCTGCTGAAGTGAGGGCGGTGCACGTGGATGGAGCGCCCCTCACCCTGACCCTCTCCCAGAGGGAGAGGGAATGGGCGTGCGGCGCGGAAAAGCCCTCTCCCTTTGGGAGAGGGTTGGGTGAGGGGCGTTGCCTGCCCCAGGCGAGGCCCCCATGCTGAAGGCGCGCATCATCCCCTGCCTCGACGTGAAGGACGGGCGCGTGGTGAAGGGCGTCAACTTCGTCAATCTGCGCGATGCGGGCGATCCGGTCGAGCAGGCCAAGGTCTATGACGCGGCGGGCGCCGACGAGCTGTGCTTCCTCGACATCACCGCCAGCCATGAGAACCGCGGTATCATCCTCGACGTGGCGCGCCGCACGGCGGAACAGTGCTTCATGCCGCTGACCGTGGGCGGCGGCATCCGCACGGTCGAGGACGTGCGCAACCTGCTGCTGGCGGGCGCCGACAAGGCCTCGATCAACACCGCCGCCGTCAACAACCCGGACTTCGTGCGCGAGGCGGCCGAGAAGTTCGGCTCCCAGTGCATCGTCGTCGCCATCGACGCCAAGCAGGTCGCGCCGGGCCGCTGGGAGATCTTCACCCACGGCGGCCGCAACGCCACCGGCATCGACGCGGTGGACTATGCCCGCCAGGCGGAACGCAACGGCGCGGGCGAGATCCTGCTCACCTCCATGGACCGGGACGGCACCGGCGCGGGCTTCAACATCCCGCTCACCCGCGCCGTCGCCGACGCGGTGCGCATCCCGGTGATCGCCTCGGGCGGCGTGGGCACGCTCGATCATCTGGTGGAGGGCGTCCGCGACGGCCACGCGACCGCCGTGCTGGCCGCGTCCATCTTCCATTTCGGCACCTATTCGGTGGCGCAGGCCAAGGCGCACATGGCCGCGGCCGGCGTTGCCATCCGCCCCGTGCGCACATAAGGTCTGGCCATGACCGAGCATCTCGTAGACCGGCTCTTCGCCACCATCCAGTCGCGCAAGGGCGGCGATCCCGACAAGAGCTACGTGGCCAGGATGTATGGCCGCGGCCTCAACAAGATCGCCGAGAAGATGGGCGAGGAGGCGATCGAGACCATCGTCGCGGCCGTCGCCAAGGACAAGGCCGAGACGGTCCTCGAATCCGCCGATCTGCTGTTCCACCTGATGGTGCTCTGGGCCGCCAAGGGCATCGAGCCTGGGGACGTGTTCGACGAGCTGGCCCGGCGCGAGGGGCTGTCGGGCATCGAGGAGAAGAAGGGGAGGAAGACGTGACGGCCTACGACCAGAACAACATCTTCGCCCGCATCCTGCGCGGCGAGATCCCGGCGAAGACGGTCTATGAGGACGAGCACGCGCTGGCCTTCCACGACATCAACCCGCAGGCGCCTGTCCATGTGCTGGTGATCCCGAAGGGGCCGTACGTCTCCATGGCCGATTTCACCGCCAACGCGCCCGACGCGCTGGTGCTCGGCTTCTTCCGCGCCGTCGGCAAGGTGGCGGAGGAACTGGCGCTGACGGCGCCGGGTTACCGCATCCTCGCCAATCACGGCCCCGACTCGCACCAGGAAGTGCCCCATCTGCACGTCCACGTCTTCGGCGGCCAGCGCCTCGGACCCATGCTGGTCAAGGACTGGGCGAAGGGCTGATCACCAGCCCTCCAGCCGCTCCCAGCGGTGGGGCCGCCAGTTGCCGGTGTCGTCCGGCAGGCCCAGATAGCGCAGCGCCACGCGCATCATCTCCCGCTCGAAACCGTCGTCGGCCAGCCTGAAGGGCGGCGCGGCGTTCTCCTGCTCGAACAGCGCGGTCATGGCCAGCGTCTGGTGCAGCAGGTAATGGATGACCGTTACCGCCGCGGCGATGTCCGGATGGGGGATCTCGGCGGCGTGGCGGGCCAGCAGGTCCTGGAACTTGGCGATGGACAGGCTGTTCCACTTGCGCGCCCGCTCGTCGACCGCCGGATTGACCAGCCTCTGCCGCTCGATCAGGCACAGGATTCCCGGATAGGTGCGATAGGCGAAGAAGAAGCGGTCCACCACGGCCATGACGATCCGCGACGCGCTCGCGTCGTGCCAGATGTCGGGCGTGAAGGCGCGGGCCGAGGTGTCGGTCAGCGCCTTGGAGAAGCTGTCGTGGATGACCTGCAGGATGGCGTCCTTGTCGGGGAACCGGCTGTAGATGGAGCCGGTCGAGACGCCCGACAGCGCGCCGATGTCGCCGATGGAGGTGTTCTCGTAACCGCGCGTGGTGAACAGCCGCTCGGCGGCGTCGAGGATGGCCGCGAGGCTCCTGCGGCTGCGCGCCTGGCGCGGCCGTACGACCCATTCGGAATCCAGCTTCCACTTTCCGATCTTGCCGCTGTCCATGGAAGTTGGCGCCCTCGTCAGGATGTCTCGGCCTTGCGCGGCCACTTTCGCATGAAGCTCTCCGCGGGTGCAGGGTGTTTCCGGGGCCTGCCGGCCGGTTTGTTTTTGTTGCGTAAATAGAATCAGAATATGTATTCTAATTCAAGGCGCCGCTCACGGGTATGGGCAGGACTGGTTCGCGGCGCGGCCGTCTGGGGAGACGTGGCCGCGCGCCGATAATGGAGGGGAGATTTTCATGGAATGCCATAGGATCGCGCGGCGTCTCGCCGCATCGTCGCTGCTGCCGCTCATGGCCGCCGCGCCGGCACTCGCCCAGGATGCACCGCCGCCGGCTTCGGTCCAGTACCAGGGCAGGCAGATCGAGCAGGTGGTCACCACCTCGCGCCAGCGCACCGAGACGTTGCAGGACGTGCCCGTCGCGGTCACCGGCTTCTCGCGCGAAGGGCTCGAGATGTACAATCTCAACGACCTCGAAAAGGTGGCGACCGAGACGCCCAACCTCATCGTCGGCCGCGGCGTCAGCGGCAGCGGCCCGACGCTCCACCTGCGCGGCATCGGCACCAACGGCGGCAGCGCCGGCTTCGATCCCGCCGTGGGCATCGTCGTCGACGGCGTGTCCTATTCGCGCGGGCGCTGGGTGCAGCAGGGCTATTTCGACGTGGACCGGGTCGAGGTGCTCAAGGGCCCGCAGGCGCTCTATTTCGGCAAGAACAACTCGGCGGGCCTGATCTCGCTCACCACCGCCGATCCGGGGCCGGACTTCGAGGGCTATGCGCGCATCGGCTACGAGATCGAGGCGCGCGAGCTGGTCAGCGAGGCGGTCGCCTCGATCCCCGTCTCCGACACCTTCGGCGTCCGCATCGCCCTGCGCTATGCCGACCTCAAGGGCTTCATGCGCAACCAGGCCGAGCCCATCGTCGGCGAGGACCCGCTGGGCTTCACCATCCCCGGCGCGCTGAACAGGCGCCTGCCCGACGAACAGGAATATCTCGGCCGCGTCACCTTCAAATGGACGCCCAACGACGCGTTCCAGGCCAAGCTGAAGGTCTCCGCCTCCCGCAACACCGACGACAGTCGCTACAGCACGTTGCAGCAGAAGGTCTGCTACGGCCCGAACGGCCAGCCGCAGCCCATCTTCGGCGTCAACGACCCGTTCGACGACTGCAAGCAGAACTTCACCCAGTCGCTGGCGGATTTCCCCGACGAGCTGATGTCCGGCGAGCCCGACGCGTTCAAGAAGAACGGCGGCGAGCAGTGGTCCGAGTTCGAATCCTTCTCGGCCGCCTTCCAGGCCGACTACACGCTCGAGGACGTCACCCTCACCTCGATCACCGCCTACACCTGGTACGACAACCAGTATCTGGGCAATTCGGAGTTCACCGCCGAAGGCCAGGTCGGCGTCTACGAGAACGAGCGGCACGGCGCGTTCAGCCAGGAGCTGCGCGCCGTCACCACCTTCGACGGGCCGGTGAACTTCCTGCTCGGCGCCTATTTCCAGGACGTCGACTTCTCGTTCCGCAACTCGGCCCGCATCTTCGCCGCGCCGCGCGATCCGGTGACCGGCCGCTACTGGTCCTACGACAAGATCTCGACCACCAGGGGCAAGACCTGGTCGGCCTTCGGCGAGGTAACCTGGAACATCACCGACGCGATCGAGCTGAGCGGCGGCGCCCGCTATACCCGCGAGACCAAGGATTCCGATCTCCAGTCCACCTATGTGCACAGCCTGCTCAGCGGCTCGCTGACCGACCGGAGCCTCCAGAACGAATTCAAGGACTCCAACGTCTCGCCGCAGGCCACCCTGACCTGGCGCCCCAGCGAGTCGCTGACCCTGTTCGGCGCCTACCGCCAGGGCTTCAAGTCGGGCGGCTTCGACAACAGCTTCCTGCTGACCAACACCACCGCCGAGCGCGAGGACCTGACGTTCAAGAGCGAGACGTCGAACGGCTTCGAGATCGGCGCCAAGGCCAGCCTGCTCGACCGGACGTTGCAGATCAACGCCACCGCCTATCGCTACACCTTCAAGAACCTGCAGGTGCAGGAGCTGGACACCGAGACCACCCAGTTCAAGATCCGCAACGCCGGCAAGGCGCGCACCACCGGCGTCGAGATGGACTTCACCTGGCTGGTCACCGACGCCTTCACCCTGCGCGGCGCCGCCGCCTACAATGACGGCCACTATGTGGATTTCCTGGTGGGCTGCTATTCCGGCCAGTCCATCGAGGCGGGCTGCGACCAGGTGCTGAACCCGGCGAACGGCCGCTACACCTCGCAGGACCGCTCCGGCCAGAAGCTGCTGAAGGCGCCGGACTGGACCTTCCGCCTGGGCTTCAACTACGAGGTGCCGCTGAACGACGACTGGCGGATGCTGCTGACCGGCGACATGGCCTATTCGGACGATTACCTGCTCGACGAGAAGGTCACGCCCGGCGCGGAACAGAAATCCTACGTGCTGCTGGACGCCAGCCTGCGCTTCCTGGACACCAGGGACCGCTGGGAATTCGCCGTGATCGGCCGGAACCTGAGCAACGAGGCCATCGCCTTCACCGGCCTGGGCCGGCCGCTGACCGGCGGTTCGTCCGGCCTGCCCGAAGGCACGCCCGGCCAGACCTTTTCGGACGTCACCGTGGGCGTGCAGCGCGGCCGCGAGGTGATGTTCCAGATCACCTACCGCTTCCATTGATGGAGACGTCCATGACCACCGATCCCATGCAGGCCTGGAAGGAGCGGATCACGCCCGAGGTCGTCGAGCAGTACCGGCGCGACGGCGCCGTCTTCCTGCCCCGGATCATCCATCCGGAATGGCTGTCGCTGATCGAGATCGGCATCCGCCGAGTGCTGGCCGGCTCGAGCCCCTACAAGTTCAAGTTCTTCGAGGGCGAGCCGGGCGAGTTCCTCGACGCGACCCGCAATTTCTCCGTCACGCCCGAATTCCAGCGGCTGCTCTACGATTCGCCCATCGCCGACATGCTGGGCCGCATGATCGGCTCGGACAATGTGTGGCTGCTGTTCGACCATGTCTTCGTCAAGGAAGGCGGCCGGTGCAACCGCACGCCCTGGCACCAGGACCTGACCTACTGGCCCGTCGCGGGCACCCAGCTCGCCTCCATGTGGATCACGCTCGACCGGATTCCCCGGCACGAATCGCTGGAGTTCGTGGTCGGCTCGCACCGGCGGCCGCTCTATGACGGCTTCAACCCTTCGGTCGCCGGCGATCCCACCGCGCCCTATTACGGCGAGCAGTTCCCGCGCCTGCCTGACATCGAGGCGGAGCGCGAGAAGTGGGATATCGTCTCGTGGGCCATCGAACCCGGCGACGTGGTAGTGTTCCATCCGGGCCTGCTGCATGGCGGCGGCCAGACCAGCGAGGGCCGCGCGCGCCGCACCCTGTCCGTGCGCTGCTTCGGCGACGACGTGGTCTATGCGCAGCGGCCCGCCTCGCGCCGCACGGCGCCGGCGACGCCCGGCCTGTCGCTCCAGCTCAAGCCGGGAGACCCGCTGCGGCATCCGCTCTATCCTAGGCTGCGGCCGGTGCCCGCCAGCCAGCTGCCGGACCATTACGCATAGGAGAAACCATGCCGCTCGACCGTTACCCGCTGTTCCAGAAGGCCTATCTGGTCAACGACCTCGAACAGGCGGTCCATGAATGGAGCCGGCTGTACGGCGCCGGCCCGTTCAAGCTGACGCCGCACCACAAGACCGACAGGTTCATGTACCGGGACACCGACCAGGAAGCCGACGTGTCCTATGCCTTCGGCTATCTGGGCGACGTGATGATCCAGTTCATCGAGCAGCATGACGAGACGCCATCCATCTACCGCGACATGTTCAGGCGCGGCGAGCATGGCTATCACCATGTGGGCATCCTGGTGCACGACTTCGAGGCCGAGTACCAGCGGCTGCTCGACATGGGATTCACGGCGGCCTGCCGTCTCTATGCGGACAGGGTCGACGCGGCCTATTTCGACACGCGGGCGGTCAGCGGCTGCTTCACCGAGATCCACGGCGATCCGCCGCACATCCTGCAGGCCTTCGCCACCTGGAAGCGGGCGCACGAGCTGTGGCGCCCGGGCGACAGCCCCATCTTCAACCCGTAGGCGGCCCCCTCAGCCCAGCGTGCGGGCCACCAGCGCCTTCAGGTCGGCCTGGGGGCGCGCGCCCATGTGGCCGATCACCTCGGCGGCAGCGATCGAGCCCATGCGGCCGCAATCGGCCAGGGACCGGCCGCTGGTGTAGCCGGTGAGGAAGCCGGCGGCGTAGAGGTCGCCCGCGCCCGTGCTGTCGACCGGCGTCACGCCGCGCTCGGCGCCGATCACGTGCACGTCCGCGCCGTCGACGATCACCGAGCCCTGCTCCGACCGGGTCAGCGCGGCCAGGGTGCCGGCGGCGCGCACCGCCTGGAGCGCCGCGTCGAAGCTGTCCGTCTGGTAGAGCGAGGTGATCTCCGCCTCGTTGGCGAAGACGATGTCGACCTGGTCCACGAGGGCCCGGAACTCGTCCCGGTGCCGGGCGACGCAGAAGGAATCCGAAAGCGTCAGCGCCACCTTGCGGCCGGCGGCGTGCGCCACCTCCACCGCCTTGCGGAACGCGGCCTTGGCCTCTTCCGGGTCCCACAGATAGCCTTCCAGATAGGTTACCTTGGCGGCCTTGATGACGTCCGGGTTGACGTCGGCGGCGCGCAGGTCGTTGGCCGCGCCCAGGAAGGTGTTCATGGTGCGCTGCGCATCGGGCGTGACCAGGATCAGGCAGCGGCCCGTGGGCAGGCCTTCCAGCGCCGGCGGGGTCATGAAGCTGACGCCGATGGAGCGGATGTCGTGGGCGAACACCTCGCCGAGCTGGTCGTCGCGCACCTTGCCGATGAACGCGCCGCGGCCGCCCAGCGCGGCGATGCCGGCCATGGTGTTGGCCGCCGAGCCGCCGGAAACCTCGACGCACGGGCCCATCGCCGCATAGAGCCTCGTCGCCTCGCCCGCGTCGATCAGCGTCATGGATCCCTTGGCCAGCTCGAACCGGGCAAGGAAGGCGTCGTCGATCTGGCACAGGACGTCGACGATGGCGTTGCCAAGGCCGACGACGTCGATTTCATGCATCATGGGGACTTTCCGGCGGTTGCGTCGGGGCGAGTATAGGCGGGCCCGCCTGCCGCGCAACCGCACCGTGCAGGCGGTCGATGATGGTTGCCCTCGCGCCGATATTTCGGGATGGTGGCGGCCCGGCATTCACGGTGCATCTGTTCAAGGGAGAGGCGAAGGTTGCGCGGATTCAAGACCCTGGTACTCGCGGCGGCGATCACGGCCATGGCGGCGACGCCCGCCCTCGCCAGGAAGAAGAAGGAGCAGCCGCCGCCGCCGGCCCAGCAGACCGCCGCCCAGCCGGCCCGGCCGGCGGTGCCCGACATTGCCGCCCGCGCCCGCGAGCTGATCGACCAGGAGGCCGAGGCGGTGCGCGCCCGCTACGGCGAGCCCCGGCTGCTGCGCAAGGAGCCGCCCGCCCAGATCTGGCAATATGCCGACGACACCTGCGTGCTGCTGGTCGTGCTCTACGATCCCAAGGATGGCAAGGGCGCGCCCAAGGTGAAATACGCCCAGGGCCGCATGCTGCCCGGCCGCGAGAGCCAGGCGGCAGCCTGCCTGACCGGACCGCGCTCGAGCGCCGCGGCGAACGCCTCGGCCGCGCCGCAGGCGGCGCCCGCGCCCATGCGCGCCGGCGGCCCGCTTTCGGGCACGCCGGTCTATTCGCCGGGCGATCCGGTCCCGCCGCAGCGATAGCTCAGATGGTCTTGGCCTTGTAGGCGCACAGATCCTCGACGATGCATTTCGGGCATTCGGGCTTGCGCGCCTTGCAGATGTAGCGGCCGTGCAGGATCAGCCAGTGGTGCGCGTGCAGCTTGAAGCGGTCCGGCACCGCCTTGTTCAGCTTCAGCTCCACCGCCAGCGGCGTCTTGCCGGGGGCGAGGCCTGTACGGTTGCCGACCCGGAAGATGTGGGTGTCGACGGCGATGGTCGGCTCGCCGAAGGCCACGTTCAGCACCACGTTGGCGGTCTTGCGCCCGACGCCGGGCAGCGCCTCCAGCGCCTCGCGGTCGCGCGGCACCTCGCCGCCGTGCCGCTCGATCAGGATGCGCGACAGGGCGATGACGTTCTTGGCCTTGGCGTTGAACAGGCCGATGGTCTTGATGTAGCCGCGCAGCCTCTCCTCGCCCAGCGCCAGCATCTGCGCCGGGGTCGTCACCACCTTGAACAGCGGCCCGGTCGCCCGGTTCACGCCCACGTCGGTCGCCTGGGCCGACAGCACCACGGCCACCAGCAGCGTATAGGGATTGATGTAGTCGAGCTCGGTGCGCGGCGCGCTGTCCGCGCCCTCCAGCCTGGTGAAGAATTCCTCGATGTCGGCCTTTTTCATGGCCGCCATATTAAAGCCGCATGACGCGCGGGCAAGCGAGGGCCTATGCTTGCCCCATGACCGACTCCGCCGTGCATTTCGACGCGGTGCTGCACCCGCACCGGTCGCTCAGCCCCAGGGGCTTCCTGATCCTGATGCTCCTGATCGGGTCGGTCAGCTTCACCGGCGGCATGATGTTCCTGGCGATGGGCGCCTGGCCGGTGTTCGGTTTCCTGGGCCTTGACGCGGCGCTGGTCTACGTCGCCTTCAAGCGCAACTTCCGCGACGGCCGCCGCTACGAGCGGGTGGTGCTGGGCGAGCGGAGCCTCGACGTGCTGCGGGTCGCGCCCGACGGCCGCGAGACACGGGCCTCGTTCCAGCCCTACTGGACCCGCGTGCTGGTCGAGGACGGCCACCTGCTGCTGCGCTCGCACGGCCGGTCGGTCGAGCTGGGCCGTTTCCTCGTCGCGGAGGACAAGGAAAGCTTCCGCGCCGCGCTGGACCGGGCGCTGCGCCAGTGCCGCAATCCGCGATTCGCCGGCTAGAGTTTCAGCACGTCCTGCATGGTGTAGAGGCCGGCGGGCTTGCCGGCGGTCCACAGCGCGGCGTGCACGGCGCCGCGGGCGAAGATGATGCGGTCGCCGGCCTTGTGGGTCAGCTCGATGCGCTCGTCGTCGGCCGCGAAGACCACCGTGTGATCGCCGGCCACGTTGCCGCCGCGCAGCACGGCGAAGCCGATGTCGCCGCGCCTGCGCGCGCCGGTGATGCCGTCGCGGCCCCGGTCGGCGACCGCGTCCAGGTCGACGCCGCGCCCGGCGGCGGCGGCACGGCCCAGCGCCAGCGCGGTGCCCGAGGGCGCGTCCACCTTGTGGCGGTGGTGCATCTCGACGATCTCGATGTCGAAGCTGTCGTCCAGCACCTCGGCCAGACGCCGGGTGAGGGCGACGGCGAGGTTGACGCCCAGCGAGAAATTGGCCGCCTGCACCACCACGGCGCGCTTGCCCGCCTCGGCGACCGCCGCCTGCTGCGCCGGCTCGAGGCCGGTGGTGCCGATGACGATGGCGGTGCCGGTCTCGGCGGCGACGCGGGCGTTCTCCACGGTCGCGGCGGGGACGGTGAAGTCGATGACGACGTCGGCCCTGGCGAACAGGGCGCGCACGTCGCTCGTGAGGACGATGCCCAGCGGGTCGATCCCGGTGAGGGCGCCCAGGTCCTTGCCGATCTCCGGATTGCCCGGCGCCTCGGCCGCGCCGGCGACCACCGCACCCTTCGCCTCGGTCACCGCGCGCACCAGCGCCCGGCCCATCCGGCCCGCCCCGCCCAGGATGCCGATCGCAAGGTCGCTCATGTCATCCACCTTCCAATAATTGAAGAAAAGGAAACGGCGGGGAAACCCCGCCGCCGTTTACCACGAAAATCGGGGTGACCCCTAATCCTTGATCAAGTCGTCCCAGAACTCCTTCGCCCTGGCGAAGAAGCCCTCGGATTCGGGGCTGGACTTGCCGCCGCCGGCGGCCTCGAACTCGCGCAGCAGGCGCTCCTGCTCCTTGGTCAGGTTGACCGGGGTCTCGACGCCCACATGCACGAACAGGTCGCCCACGCCGCCGCGCTGCAACCGGGGCATGCCCTTGCCGCGCAGGCGGAACTGGCGGCCGGTCTGGGTGCCTTCGGGGATCGCCACGCGCGCCTTCCTGCCGTCGATGGTCGGCACCTCGATGCTGCCGCCCAGCGCCGCCGTGGTCATGGGGATCGGCACGCTCATGTGCAGGTCGATGCCGTCGCGCTCGAAGATGCGGTGCGGCTTCACCGACAGGAACAGGTAGAGGTCGCCCGCCGGGCCGCCGCGCGCGCCGGCCTCGCCCTCGCCCGACAGGCGGATGCGGGTGCCGTTCTCGACGCCGGCGGGGATGTTGACCGACAGGGTCTTCTCGCGGTTCACGTGGCCCGCGCCGCCGCAATGGCCGCACGGGTCGCTGACCGTCTGGCCCGCGCCGTGACAGGTGGGGCAGGTGCGCTCGACCGTGAAGAAGCCCTGCTGGGCGCGCACCTTGCCCATGCCGCGGCAGGTGGGGCAGTCGACGGGCTTGGAGCCCGGCGCCGCGCCCGAGCCGCCGCAGGGCTCGCACGCGACCGAGGTGTTCACCGAGATCTCGGCCTGCTTGCCCGAGAACGCCTCCTCCAGCGAGACCTCGTAATTGTAGCGCAGGTCCGAGCCGCGCTGCGGGCCGCCGCGGCGCTGGCCGCGCTGGCCGAAGGCGTTGCCGAACAGATCCTCGAAGATGTCGCTGAACGAGCCGTTGAAATTGAAGTCGAAGCCGCCGCCGCCCGGCCGTCCGCCGCCGTTCTCGAAGGCGGCATGGCCGAACTGGTTGTAGGCCGCGCGCTTCTGCGGGTCCTTCAGGACGTCGTAGGCCTCGTTGATTTCCTTGAACTTGCGTTCGGCGTCGGCATCGCCCGGATTGCGGTCCGGGTGGCAGTCCATGGCCTTGCCGCGGAACGCCTTCTTGATCTCGCTGTCCGACGCTTCACGTGCGACGCCGAGCATCTCGTAATAACAAACCTTGGCCATCCCGCGTCCCTGGAAGATCGAAAGATGCGGGCGGCAGTCCGTCCTGCCGCCCGCCTGGTCCTCTCCTCTTACGAGGTCTTCTTGTCGTCGTCGACTTCCTCGAAATCGGCGTCGACGATGTCGTCATTGTCCGTCCCGGCCTGCTGGTCCTGCGGACCGGCCCCGCCGGCCGGCGGGGCCTGCTCGGCCTGCTGGGCCTTGTAGATCGCCTCGCCCAGCTTCATGGAGGCCTGCACCGCGGCTTCGGTCTTGGCGGTGATGTCGGCGGTGTCCTCGCCGGCGATCGCCGTCTTCAGGGCCTCGACCGCGCCTTCGATGGCCTGCCGCTCGCCCGCGCCGATCTTGTCGCCGTGCTCGGCGAGCTGGCGTTCGGTGGTGTGCACGATCGACT
>CAZVVC010000049.1:0-14972 GCA_964630425.1 uncultured Bifidobacterium sp.
CTCGTAGATCGGTATCTGTCCCTGCTGCAGCGCCCCGATCTTGGCGGGGTCCTTGTCGACACAGACCACATCGTGACCGAACTCAGAAAAACATGCTCCGGAAACGAGGCCCACATACCCGCTTCCGATCATCGTAATCCGCATCCGCTATTCCTGGTTGCTAGAGGCCCAACTTCCTGATGAACGAAGTCACGCCATCCCGCAGGTCCGCACGTTCCAGCGCGAACGCCAGATTGGCCTCGAAGAAGCCGACCTTGTCGCCGCAATCGAAACGCGTGCCCTCGAACCGATAACCGTGGAACGGCATGTCGCCGATCATGCGTGCGAGCGCGTCGGTGAGCTGGATCTCGCCGCCCGCGCCCTTCTGCTGCCCCGCCAGATGCGTGAACACATCGGGCTGGAGGATGTAGCGGCCGACCACCGCCTGGGTCGACGGCGCGTTCTCCGGCGTGGGCTTCTCGACCATGCCGGTGACCTCGGTCAGGCGGCCGGTCACCGCGCCCGGCGCGATGATGCCGTAGCGGGAGGTATGCGCCTGCGGCACGTCCATCAGCGCGATCATGTTGCCGCCCACCTCGGCATGGGCGTCGACCATCTGCTTCAGGCACGAGACGCCGGCCTGGATCAGGTCGTCGGCCAGCAGCACGGCGAACGGCTCGTCGCCCACCAGATAGCGGGCGCACCAGACCGCGTGGCCCAGGCCCAGCGGGTCCATCTGGCGGGTGTAGGAGACCTGCCCCGGCAGCGGCATGGAGCCGAGCAGCTCGTTGAGGGTTTCGTCCTTGTGCTTCTCGCTCAGCAGTGCTTCCAGCTCGGTCGAACGGTCGAAATGATTCTCGATGGCGGTCTTGCCGCGGCCGGTGACGAAGATGAATTCCTCGATGCCGGCGGCCTGCGCTTCCTCGACCGCATACTGGATCAACGGCTTGTCCACCACGGGGAGCATTTCCTTCGGCATCGCCTTGGTGGCGGGCAGGAATCGGGTCCCCATGCCCCCGACGGGGAATACGGCTTTACGGACTGGTTTGATCATGATCTCCGCGTCTGCTGGAGGTTTCGGGTGGTGACTCAGCGCCCGGGCGGGTGCGGCTGTATATCGGGCAAGCTTGGCGAAAATTTGTTGCCGCCGATCGTTACGGTTGGATATTGAGGGCGGAATTCAGGTTTTCAACAGCAAATCCTTCGCCTCGTTGATCCGCGCCGCGAAGTAGGTGCTGCCACCCTGATCGGGGTGAAACTTCTTCATCAGGCCGTGATGCGCCTGCTTGATCTCCTCGACGGTCGCGCCCGGTTCCAGCCCCAGTATCTCGAAGGCCTCGTCCCGGCTCATCGGCCCGTCCGAGGGCGGCGCGGTGTCGGCTTCCTCGCTCCATTCGCCGGGATAGAGCCGCGCCAGATAGGCGTCGAGCAGGCGCGCGCCTTCGGGATCGGCGCGGCGCAGCTCGTCATAGAGCGCGCCCAGCTCGTCGCGGTCCAGGTCGCTCAGGTAGCGGCCGCCGAACCGGCCGGTCAGGATCAGGCCGTCCAGGTCGCCGCTGTCGTGATCGAGCGTCACGCGCAGATAGCGCGTATCGACCTGGGATTGCTGCTTGGCCGATTTGGCGCCGCCACCCAGCATGGCGAGACGCCGGCGCGAGGCCAGCGCCGTGGCCAGGGCGACCAGGGCGAGCGCCAGCCCGGCCTGGCCGCGCACCAGCAGGAACACCGCCGCGGCGGCGACCAGGAACGCCGCCAGATACCGCATGGCGCGCCTCACGGTCGTGCGCCCGGTCCGGGCGGCCCAGTTCACCAGCAACACCAGCAGGACGAGAAGAACCGCCCCAAAGAACACCCAAGGCACTCGATCTACCTCAACATCATCGGTCCGGAAGCATCATGGCCCAGCTTGGCCGCGCAGACCATAGGCGGACCGGTCACGACGAGAGCGACCGGGCGAGGCGCAGCACCTCGCCGCCCTTGCGGCGGCCATAGTCGGCGAGCGCCTTGCGTCCGCCCGCGGCGAACACCGCCACCGCGCCGAGCAGGTCGCGAAGCTGCGCCGCGCTGCCCTCGTCGAACCGGCACCACGCCCCGCCCGACAGCCGCGCCACCTCGCGGAACACGGTTTCGGCATAGGGATCGGCGCCCTCCTGGAACATGAAGGCGCGCACGCCCAGCAATCCCAGCTCTCCGGCCACGGCGCAGACGGCGTCGACCTCCTCCTCGCAGGCGTCGCCGACGAAGACGAAGGCATCGACGCGGCCCTCCCGCGCCTCCTTCACCGCGCGCTTCAGCACCCGTTCGATCTGGGTATAGCCGCCCTGGCACACGATCGAGGTCATCGCGCGCGACAACGGCGCCGACTGGCCGTACCAGGAACTCGCCTTGCATTCGCGGTAACCCCGGAAGAACACCAGCTTGATGTCGAGCCCGCCAACCGCCTCGGCCTCGCGGAACATGTCGGCCTGGATGTGGCAGGCCCGGTCCCAGGTGGGCTGCCGGCTCATGGTCGCGTCGAGGGCGAAGACCAGCTTTCCCCTGCCGGGCGACGCGGGCGCGGGCGTCATGGCCAGCGTGCGCAGGAAGGCGTCCACGTCGGTCGCGCCGGCGACTATTTTAGGTGTCTTGCCTGCCATGCTTCAGTATCGTGCCGCCATGTCGAAGGAACCCGTCATTCTACGTGGCGTCGCCGGGCTGCGGGAACAAGTGGCCGCGTGGCGAAAAGCCGGTGAAACCGTCGCCCTGGTGCCGACTATGGGCGCGCTCCACGATGGCCATCTGTCGCTGATGCGGCTGGCCAGGTCCGAGGCCGACCGCGCCGTCGCCAGCATCTTCGTCAATCCGGCCCAGTTCGGGCCGGGCGAGGATTACGAGCGCTATCCCCGCACCGAGGCCGAGGACGTCGCCCGACTGGCGAGCGCCGGCGTCGATGCCGCGTTCGTGCCCAATGCGCGCGAGATGTATCCCGAGGGCTTCGCCACCAAGGTCCACGTCGAGCGGCTGGGCGACGTGCTGTGCGGCGCGCACCGGCCCGGCCATTTCGACGGCATGGCGCTGGTGGTGGTCAAGCTGCTGCTCTCGGCCCTGCCCGACGTCGCCATCTTCGGCGAGAAGGACTACCAGCAGCTCCAGATCATCCGGCGCTTCACCACCGACCTGAACATCCCGGTCCGCATCCTGGGCGGCGCGATCGAGCGCGAGGCCGACGGCCTCGCCCTGTCGTCGCGCAACCGCTACCTGTCGCCCGGACAGCGGCGGGCTGCCGTCGCGCTGCCCACGGCGCTGAAGGCGGTCAGGGACGCGGTGAGGGCCGGCGGCGATCCGGTGGCGGCGGCGGCTAGGGCGCGCGAGGACATCCTGGCGGCCGGCTTCGACAGCGTCGATTACATCGAGGTGCGCGATCCCGCCTCGCTGGAGCCGGTCACGGCACCGGGCCGGCCGGCGCGCGTGTTCGGCGCGGCGCGGCTGGGCGCCACGCGGCTGATCGACAACTGGGAAATCTGACTCACGGGATCAGATAACGGAACAGGCTGGACCGGTCGTCGGTCCAGGGCCGGACCTCCCGCGCCGTCAGCGGCTCCCAGCCCCTGTCCAGCAGGGGCGCCAGCGTCGCCGGCTCGCGGGCGACGGCGACCCAGCGGCTCGACGTCCTGTAGGCCGTCTCGCCCGTGTCGAAGCGCGTGACGGCGGCAAGGCCGTGGGCGCGCACGATGGCCGCCAGCACGGGCTTGAGGTCGACGAACCGGTTGGAGATGTTCATGGCGATCATGCCGTCGGGCTGCAACCGGTCGAGATAGGCGCCGAACGCCTCGACCGTCATCAGGTGGACGGGTATGGAATCGGCGGTGAACGCATCGAGCACGACGAGGTCGAACCGCTGCGTCTCGCGCGCCAGCAGCAGGCGGCCGTCGCCGATCCGGATCGTCCCGTCCGGCTGGCAATCGGCCAGGAACGAGAAGAACCGCGGGTCCTGCGCCAGCCGCACCACCACCGGGTTGATCTCGTAGAACGTCCACCGGGCGTCCGGGAAGCCCGAGCAGGCCACGCTGCCGGCGCCCAGCCCGAGCGCGGCCACGCTGTCGGTCCGGTTGCGCGCCTTGCGGACCGCGACCACGTCGCCATAGGGGCCTTCGAGGCTGTAATAGGTCAGCATCCGGGTGCGCTGCGCCGGATCGCGAAGCTGCGAGCCGTGATTGACCCCGCCCGACACGAAGATGTTCATGTCGCGGTTCCTGTCGTGGACCACCCGGACGACGCCGAAGAAGTTCCGGTCCTGATCCATCGGCGGGTAGAGCATGGCCGGCACCTGGCTGACCAGGAACGCCGCCGCGACACCGGCGGCGAACCGGCGCGGGGCGCCCGCCAGGAGGACGACGCCGACCGCGAGCACCAGCCCGGTGATCCCGGCCACCAGCGTGACCTTGTCCCGCGGCGTCAGGACCAGCACGAGGGTCGCCGCCGCGGCCACGGCGAAGGGAACGAGAAGGTCGCGGACGAGGCCGCCCCCGCCCGCCTGCGACGCCTTCGGGCGCAGCAGCACCGCCAGCACCAGGGCCAGCGGGAATTCGTGGACGTCGTTGAACAGGCTGGGCGCGACGAGCGCGTTGAAGGTGCCGCCCAGCAGGCCGCCCAGCGCGATCATCAGGTAGAATTCCGTCGAACGGCGCACGGGCGGGCGGCTGTCGACCAACCGCACGTGGCAGATATAGGCCGACAGGAACAGCAGCAGGACGGTCGCGCCGAGGACGGTCCACGCCCCCAGCAGCCGCTCGCCGCCGAACGCGGCGATGACCACCGGCGCCAGCGCCAGGGGCTGGAGCAGCAGGGCCCAGCGGAGCGGCAGCACCCGCCGCCGCGCGAAGGCCAGCACGAATGTCAGCAGGTAGAGGCCCAGCGGCACCACCCAGAACAGCGGGCCGGCGGCGATGTCGGTGGTGATGCGCGTCGTCGTGCCGGACAGCAGGCTGGACGGCACCGCGGCAAGGAGCAGCCACATCCAGCGCGACGTTTCCCGGCCGGGCGGCGCGCCCATGTCCGGCGCGGCGGTGTCCGGCGTGGTTCCGGGGACCGCGGCCGACGGCTTGGTCAGGGCGATGCAGCCGGCGATGAACAGCGCGAAGACGGCGAAGCCGAGCGTCCAGATCAGGCCCTGCTCTCCCAGGCCGATCCACGGCTCGATCAGCGACGGATAGGCGAGCAGCGCGCCCAGCCCGCCCACATTGCTGGCGGCATAGAGGAAATACGGATCATGGGCATGGACGTGCCCGGTCCTGGAGAACCAGTATTGCAGGAGCGGGGCCGTCGCCGACAGCACGAACAGCGGCACGCCGACGGCGAGCGTCAGCATGTAGACCACCTGGATCGCGGGCAGGTCCGCCAGCGCGGCGGCGGGTTCGGGCACGGCCGGGGGAAGGAAGAACGCGGCCGCCGCCAGCATCAGCAGATGGACCGCCGCCTGCATCCAGTGCGGCGCCCAGCGGGTCAGCGCGAAGCAATAGGAATATCCCAGGAACAGGATCGCCTGATAGAACATCAGCGCGGTCACCCAGGTCGCCGGCGTGCCGCCCATCTGCGGCAGGATGGCCTTGGGGACCATGGGCTCGATCCAGAAGATCAGCGCCGCGCTGAGGAAGATGGCCGCCGTGTAGACGGCCGAGACGAAGCACTGCGATCGCGCGTCCCGCCTCAAAGCAGGCCGAGCTCACGCAGCTCGGCCGCCATTTCCGGCGGCATGTCGCCGGTGTCGCCCTCCGCCAGGTCCGGCGGCGCATCTTCCGGCTTGAGGTAGCGCCAGCCCTGATGCGGGCGGCGCGGCCAGGGATGGACCGGCACGACGGCGCCATCCAGATAGATGCGGCAGAAGGCCCGGCCCTCGTCGTCCTCCAGCTTCTCGATGGAGGTCAGCAACTGCCGCGCCTGGATCCTGCGCGCGATGATCCAGTAGACCGAGCCGCCCCGCAGCAGCTCGTCGGCGCGTCTGGGGATGTTGCGCGTGTGGATGCAGCGCTCGTCCCCGCGCGCCTTCATCACCTGCCGCAGGTGGTCGAGGTCCGAGACCCCGACCGCCGGGCGCAACAGGTGAACGCTGGCCATCAGGCCAGCTCGATCGCCAGCGCCGTGGCCTCGCCGCCGCCCAGGCAGATGCCCGCGACGCCGCGCTTAAGGCCGTGCTTCTCCAGCGCGTTGATCAGGGTGACGATGATGCGCGCGCCCGAGGCGCCGACCGGATGGCCCAGCGCGCAGGCGCCGCCGTGGATGTTCATGATGTCGTGGCCGATGCCCAGGTCGCGCATCACGGCCATCGGCACCACGGCGAACGCCTCGTTGATCTCGAACAGGTCGACGTCCGACAGCTTCCAGCCGGTGCGGTCGAGCAGCTTCTTCACCGCGCCGACCGGAGCGGTGGTGAACCATTCCGGCTCCTGGGCGAAGGTCGCCTGGCCGACGACGCGCGCCAGCGGCTTCACGCCGCGCCTGTCGGCGTTGGCGCGGGTCATCATCACCAGGGCGGCGGCGCCGTCCGAGATCGAGCTGGAATTGGCCGGGGTCACCGTGCCGTCCTTGGCGAAGGCCGGCTTCAGGTTGGGGATCTTGGACAAATCGGCCGTGCGCGGCTGCTCGTCGCTGTCGATCACCGCCTCGCCCTTGCGGGTCTTGACGGTGACGGCGGCCATCTCGCGGCGGAAGGTGCCGTCCTCGTTGGCGGTCTTGGCGCGGGTCAGCGAGGTCACCGCGAACGCGTCCTGCTCCTCGCGGGTGAACTGGTACTTCTGCGCGGTCGCCTCGGCATAGGTGCCCATCAGGCGGCCGTGGCGGAAGTCCTCGAGGCCGTCGGTGAACATGTGGTCCTTCACCTCGCCGTGACCCATGCGCAGGCCCTGGCGGACCTTGGGCAGCAGGTAGGGCGCGTTGGTCATGCTCTCGAGGCCGCCCGCGATCACCACGTCGGCGGCGCCGGCGGCGATCATGTCGTGGCCCTGCATGATCGCCTTCATGCCCGAGCCGCACATCTTGTTGACGGTGGTGGCGCCGGTGGTGTCCGGGATGCCCGCGCCCAGGCTGGCCTGACGCGCCGGGGCTTGGCCCAGGCCGGCCGGCAGCACGCAGCCCATGATGCACTCGTCATAGTCGGCGACCGGGATGCCGGTCTCGGCCACCGCCTTGGCGACGGCGGCGGCGCCGAGCTGCGGTGCCGTCAGGGACGCCAGCTCGCCCTGGAAGGTGGCCATGGGCGTGCGGCCGATGCCGGTGATGACGATCGAGTCTGCGGACATTGAGAATTTCCTTCGTTGCGGTGCGCCGGGGCGGCGAAATGACGGTGGTGTTTGTCTTGCGCCGGAGGCCCCCGAGTCAACCCCGAAGCTGATCCAGCTCCCAGCGCATGTTGCCGCGCGCGGCCGCGTCGCACAGCGCGCGGAACGTGGGCGTGTAGAAGAGCACCGGCTTCTCCAGCGCGCCGCGCAGGAAAGCCGACCGTCCTGCCCTGTATGCCGAGTCGGGGACGTCCGGATACTCGCCGCGCACCTGGCCTGCATATTCGCGGTAGCGCCCGTCCGGCGCGCCGAGGATGCTCATGTCGAAATCGAGAAAATAGGCGACGTCGGACGGATGCGCGCGCGACACGTCGTGATCGATGGTGGCGATGATCATGTCCGACACCAGGCGCAGGCGCGGCGCGGCGGAAGCGCCGCCGGCGTCCTGCCATTCGGCGGCGAAGAGCGCCTCGCTGCGGCGCTCGTTGTCGCCCCTGGGCGCCATCGGCTCGTAGACCGCGTCGTGAAACCAGATCGCCAGGTGAACGGCCGCGGGATCGGCGAGCGCGGCCCGGTGCGCGTCGAGCAGCGCGAGCAGCTCGGCGACGTGCTGCAAGGTGTGATACCGCCGCTGCGGTTCGCGGTAGCGGTCCTTCAGCGCGTCGGTGACGAGATCCATGACCGCCTACAGCAGGATCAGCGCGGCAAGGCCGAGGAAGGCGAAGAAGCCGACCACGTCGGTGACGGTGGTGACGAAGACGCTGGAGGCGACGGCCGGATCGATACCCGCCCGCGACAGCCCCAGCGGAATCAGCACGCCGGCGAAGGCGGCCACCAGCAGGTTGATGATCATCGCGCTGCCGATGACCGCCCCCAGCACCCAGTTGCCGAAATAGAACCCCACCGCGAGCCCCACCAGCAGGGCGATGGTCATGCCGTTCAGCAGCCCGACCCCCACCTCGCGGAACAGGGTGCGCATGGCGTTGCTCGACGTCAGTTCCTTCATGCCCAGCGCCCGGACGATCACCGTGAGCGCCTGGGTGGCCGCGTTGCCGCCCATGCTGGCGACGATGGGCATGAGCACCGCGAGCGCGACCATCTGCTCGATGGTCGCATCGAACTGCTTGATGACCGAGGCGGCCAGCGCCGCCGTGAGCATGTTGACCAGCAGCCACGGCAGGCGGGCCCGGACGGTCCACAGCACCGATTCGTGCACCGAGGCGTCGCTGACGCCGGACAGCAGCAGGATGTCCTCCTGCGCTTCCTCGTGGATGATGTCGACCATGTCGTCGACCATGATGACGCCGAGCAGGCGGTTGTCGTCGTTCACCACCAGCGCCGAGACCAGGTCGTACTGCTTGAACAGGAAGGCGATCTCCTCCTGGTCCGTCATCGCCCTGATGAGCACCGGATCGGGCGCCATGATCTCCTCGACCTTGATCGCGCGCTTGGCGCGAAGCAGCCGGTTGAGCGGGAGCGAGCCGATGGGCTTCATCTTCGGGTCGACGACGAAGATCTCGTAGAAATCGTCAGGCAGGTCGTCGTGCTCGCGCATGTAGTCGATGGTCTGGCCGATGGTCCAGTAGGCCGGCACCGCGATGAAATCGCGCTGCATCAGGCGGCCGGCCGATTCCTCCGGATAGGACAGCGCGGCCTCGACGTCGGCGCGGTCCTCGACCGGCATGGCGTCGAGCACCTGGCGGCGGTCCTCGTCGTCCAGGTCCTGGATCAGGTAGGCGGCGTCGTCGGCCTCGAGCTCGGTCATGGCCGCGGCGATCTCGCGCGGCTCCAGCAGCTCGATGATCTCGTCGCGGACCGTCTCTTCCAGCTCGGTCAGCGCCTCGGGCTCGATCCGGTCGCGGGCGAGCTCGATCAGCCGGGCGCGGTTCCTCGACGAAAGCTGCTCGATCAGGTCGGCCTGGTCGGCGGCGTGATATTCGTCGAGCAGGCCGTGGATGAAGGCGGTGTCGTCGTTCTTCAGCGCCTCGACGAGCTGCGCGACCTCTTCCTCGGAAACGCGGTAGGGCGAGTTTTCGGGTGCCTCGGAGACGGGGCGGTTTTCCAGTTCCATCTCTTCGTTCTGCATCGGCACCCCCTTGTCAGAACGGGTTCGCAGAAGAAAAAGGACCTGCAGGCGATCTTTTTACCTGCAGGTCCTTGAACTTGGTGCGGTCGAGAAGACTCGAACTTCCACGAGCTTGCGCCCACAGCGACCTCAACGCTGCGCGTCTACCAATTCCGCCACGACCGCAGTGAGGCGCTCAAGTAGCAAAATCGGATGGCCGCCGCAAGGAAAGAACGGCCCGGAAAACGAGCGCCTAGATATTCTCGGCGACATGGATGCCGCACTCGGTCTTGTCGGTGCCGGCCCAGCGCCCGGAACGGTAATCCTGGCCCGCCTCGACCCGCTTGGTGCAGGGCATGCAGCCGATGGACAGATAGCCGTCGGCGACCAGCGGATGGCGCGGCAGGTCCTTCTCGTTGGCGAGGCGCTGCAGGTCCTCCAGGCCGAAATTGGCCAGTGGATTGATCTTGATGCGCCCCTCGCTCTCCTCGATCAGCGGCAGGTTGGCACGGGTATCCGTCTGGAACCGCTTCCGGCCGGTGATCCACGCATCGAAGCCTTCGAGCGCCTTGTCGAGCGGGCGCGTCTTGCGCAGGTCGCAGCAGGCATCGAGGTTGCGGGTCCACAGCAGGCCGTTCCTGTCCTCGGCCTTCACCTCCTCGGGATCGGGCTTCAGGCTGCGGATATCGGTCAGCCCGAAACGGCTTTGCAGCGTGTCCCGATAGCGCAGCGTCTCGCCGAACAGCTTGCCGGTGTTCAGGAACAGGATCGGCGTCGCCGTGTCGATCTGCGCGACCATGTCGACCAGCACGGCCGATTCCGAACCGAACGAGGACACCAGCGCGATGCGGCCGGGGAATACCTCCTTGATCATGACCTTGAGCAGGTCCCTGCCGTCCAGATGGCCGTAGCGTTCGTGCAGCCACGCCACGTCCGGCAGGCGGGCCTCGTCCTTCACTTGCAACGCCGCACTCATTTCAACCACTCGCTCTTCTCGATCAGGGCGTCGGTGCGCTGGGCGACCGTCGCCATATCGGCGCCTTCCTCGATCCACTTGCGGCGCTGCACCGACAGCGTCGCAAGCCGCTCGGCCCATTCGGGCCCGAATGCCTCTTCCAGGTGGCGGCGCAGCCTGCGCGCCAGCCCCGGGCTCGCCCCGCCGGTGCCGACCGCGATCAGCAGATCGCCGCGCCGGACCGAACCGGGCACGTGGAAGTCGCACAGCTCGCGCACGTCCTCCACATTCACCAGCACGTTGTGCTCCCGCGCGAGCAGCGCCACGCTGAACGAGGCGTCCTGGTCGAGCCCCGCGACGTAGAGCAGGTCCACGCCGGCAAGGTCGGCCAGCTCCGGCAGGCGGTCATGCACCATGCCGTCCGTCAGCGCCCCGAACCGCGCCGTCTCGCCCGGCGCGAACACCGCCACGGCCCTGGCGCCGCCCTCGCGGGCCTGCCGCACCCGGCGTTCGGCCGCCTGTCCGTTGCCCGCCACCGCGATGGTGACCCGTGCCGGATCTATCATGACGGGGATCATGGAAACCGTCCGTGCCTGTGCCGGCGATACGCCGGACTCAATTCGACACTGTATATTAGGGTTATCGGAGAAAATCTCAAGGATCGATGTAGAACCCATAATATAACGCAAAATATCTGTGTATTATATTCCAGTCCGGTGCCGGCAGGTTGATATGGATGTGGCCACGCCGAGTGCCTATTCTGGCGTCCCGACCGGGACGGACGAAGCGGCAGAAAGGGGAGCCAGCATGTCAGATTCCTTGCAATACGCGGCCGATCGCATCGCGCTGATGGACGTGATGCTGAAATACACCAAGGGCGTGGACAACCGCGACCTGGACCTGTACCGGTCCGTGTTCGCCGACGACGTCGAGGTCGTCGGCTTCGGCCAGAATACCTATCATGGCGGCGATGCGTGGACCGCATACGTCAAGGAGGCGCTGGCCCAGTACGGACCGACCCAGCACATGCTCGGCCCGCAGCTCGCCACCATCGACGGCGACAAGGCCCATTGCCGCACCGACGTGCAGGCGCTGCACTACCTGAAAGACAAGCCCGATACCACGCTGACGCTGTGGGCGACCTATGAAAGCGACATGAAGCGCGTGAACGGCGAATGGAAGATCGCCCGGCACAAGCTGGTCGCGCGGGGCACCCGCGTGCAGGCCGGTTGATCGCCGCCGATCCCGCCTTAGTTTGACGGGCATGCCGGACTGGATCATCGCCGACACGCCCGTGGCCTATCCCGACGCGCTGTCCTTCATGGAGCGGCGCGTCGAGGATATCGCCGCCGGCAGGGAACCCGAGACGGTCTGGCTGCTCGAGCATCCGCCGCTCTACACCGCCGGCACCAGCGCCCACCGCGAGGACCTGCTGACGCCCGACCGCTTTCCCGTCTACGAGACGGGCCGCGGCGGCCAGTACACCTATCACGGCCCCGGCCAGCGGGTGGCCTATGTCATGCTGGACCTGAACCGGCGCGGCCGCGACCTGAGGCGCTACATATCCGGCCTGGAACAATGGATCATCGACACGCTGGCCACCTTCAACGTCAAGGGCGAGCGGCGCGACGGCAGGGTCGGCATCTGGATCGACCGGGGCGGCGGCCGCGAGGACAAGATCGCCGCCATCGGCGTGCGCGTGCGCCGCTGGATCAGCTTCCACGGCATCGCCGTCAACGTGGAGCCGGACCTGGAGCACTTCACCGGCATCGTGCCCTGCGGCATCTCCCGGCACGGGGTCACCTCGCTGGTCGACCTGGGCCTGCCGGTGACGATGGCGGATTTGGACGTGGCGCTGAAGCAGACGTTCGATGGCGTGTTCGCCGCCGCGCCTGCTTAAACACCGTGTCATCGCAGGCCCTCAGCCGAGGAAGGTCATTCCGGGCTTGCCGCAAAAAGGGTATTATTGACCGATGATCGACCTGATCGCGGAAAAATTGTCCGACTTGAAGGCGTTGTGCGAAAGGCACCACGTCGTGAGCCTGTCGCTGTTCGGCTCGGCCGCGCGCGGCGATTTCGATCCGGCCAAGAGCGATCTGGATTTTCTTGTCGAGTTCGCAGATCTCCCTCCCGGGGAACTGTCGCGGAACTTCTTCGATTTCTCGCACGCACTGGAAGAGCTGTTCGGCCGCAAGGTCGACCTGGTGTTCGAGCACGCCGTCAGAAATCCATACCGCAAGGCGGCAATCCTGCACGACAAGCAGCCCCTGTATGACGCAGCGTGACGTCAGGGCTTATCTCTTCGACATCGTCGAAGCGTGCGATCTGATCACCGAGTTCATCGACGGCAAAAATCTGACTGACTATGTCCGGACGCCGCTGTTGAGATCCGCCGTCGAGCGGCAAGCCATCATCATTGGCGAGGCGTTATCCCAGATCAGCAAGCTCTGGCCGGAACGGATAGCCGATTTTCCCGATAGGTCCAGCATCGTCGGCTTCCGGAACTACGTCGTTCACGGCTATTTCGCCATCGAGCATATGCAAGTCTGGGACATCGCCACCATGCATGTCCCACCGTTCCGAAAAGCCGTCGCGGCAATGCTCGACGAGATGAATTCCTAGGCCGTCGGCCTGATCTCGAAGCCGTCGCCGGGGGCTTCCTTGCACGGGTCGGAGACGACCTCATTCACCTTCGCGCCGGCCGGTCCCAGATAGCAGGCCATCATCATGTCGATGACGTCCTCGTTGGGGCCGGAGAACAGCGCCTCGACGCTGCCGTCGCCGCGGTTGCGCACCCATCCCCGGATGCCGCGCTTCGTGGCCTCGCGCTGCGCCCATGCCCGGAAGCCGACGCCCTGGACGCGGCCGCGGATACGGGATTTGACGGTGCGCGGCATGGCCCTATTCGAATTCCATGATCACCTGGTCGACAGCCATGCTGTCGCCGGGCTTGGCGTGGACCTTCGAGACCGTGGCCTGCTTTTCCGCGCGCAGGATGTTCTCCATCTTCATGGCCTCGACGGTGGCGAGCGTCTGGCCCGGGAACACTTCCTGGCCTTCCTCGACCGCGACCGAGACGATCAGGCCGGGCATGGGGCACAGCAGGAACTTCGACGTGTCCGGCGGCACCTTCACCGGCATCAGCGCGGCGTACCGGGCGACGGCCGGGGTCTGCACCACCGCCTTCAGGAACGCGCCGTCATGGGTCAGCAGGTAGCCGCCGTCCAGGCGGTCGACCTCGACGAAGAACGGCACGCCGTTGAGCAGGCCCTTGAACACGAGCTGGCCCGGCGTCCAGTTGGACTGGATGTTGACGAAGCGGCCTTCGAGGAAAACGTCCCAGCCGGCGGTCGCATCGGCGAGGCGCGCCTCGTGCTGCTCGCCGTCCAGGGTGATGACCCAGTCGTCGACCTCGGCCGGCTTCCAGTGGGGAAGCTGGCCGGTGATGGTGGTCTCGCGCCGGACGGACAGGGTATGGACCACCGCGGCGACGCCCAAGAGGCCGTCACGCGCCAGCGGCGACGGCGCGGCGCCCTGGAAGCCTTCGGGATACTCCTGGGCGATGAAGTTGGTGGACAGGCGGCCTTCCTGGAAGCGCGGATGGCCCATCACCGCCGACAGGAACGAGATGTTGTGCGAGATGCCGCGCAGGTAATACTCGTCCAGCGCCTGGCGCATGCGCGAGATCGCCTCGGCGCGCGTCGGCGCGTAGGTGCACAGCTTGGCGATCATGGGATCGTAGAACATGCTGATCTCCGAGCCCTCGTAGATGCCCGTGTCGATACGGACACCGTCGGTCTCGGCCGGCGGCTGGTAGCGGGTGATGCGGCCGATGGAAGGCAGGAAATTGCGCAGCGGGTCTTCCGCGTAGATGCGGCTTTCCACCGCCCAGCCGGTCAGCGTCACGTCATCCTGGGTGATATCGAGCGGCAGGCCGGCCGCCGAGCGGATCATCTGTTCCACCAGGTCGACGCCGGTGATCAGCTCGGTCACCGGATGCTCCACCTGCAGGCGGGTGTTCATCTCGAGGAAATAGAAGCCGCCGTCCTGGCCGACGATCATCTCGACCGTGCCGGCGCTGTCGTAGTTCACGGCCTTGGCCAGCGCCACGGCCTGCTCGCCCATGGCCTTGCGCAACTCGGGCGTCAGGAACGGGCTCGGCGCCTCCTCGATGACCTTCTGGTGGCGGCGCTGGATCGAGCATTCGCGCTCGCCCAGATAGATCACGTTGCCGTGCTTGTCGCCCAGCACCTGGATCTCGATGTGGCGCGGCTCCTGGATGAACTTCTCGATGAACACGCGGTCGTCGCCGAAGCTGGAGCGCGCCTCGTTGGTGGCCGAGGTGAAGCCCTCGCGGGCCTCGGCGTCGTTGAAGGCGATGCGCATGCCCTTGCCGCCGCCGCCGGCCGACGCCTTGATCATCACCGGATAGCCGATCTCGGCCGCGATCTTGGCCGCCTCGGCCTCGTCCTTGATGACGCCCATATAGCCGGGCACCGTGCTGACGCCCGCCTCGATGGCCAGCTTCTTCGATTCGATCTTGTCGCCCATGGCGAAGATCGCGTGCGGGTTCGGGCCGATGAAGGCCACGCCTTCCTTGGCGAGCGCCTCGGCGAATCTGGTGTTCTCGGACAGGAAGCCGTAGCCCGGGTGCACCGCCTGGGCGCCGGTGCGCCTGATGGCGTCCATGATCTTGTCGATCACCAGATAGGACTGGGCG
>CAZVVC010000050.1:0-14963 GCA_964630425.1 uncultured Bifidobacterium sp.
CTTGACTGCAAACACAGTCGCTGAGGAGCGGCGAAGCCGCGTCGCGAAGGGCGGGGCCAGCGGGTACGATCCCGGGACACCTGCATCCCAACCCGTCACCCCCGCTTCGCGGCGTAGTTCTCGCGGATGTGACGGCTGATATAGGTGCTGAGGCCGCGGCCGGTCCGGGCCAGCGTCTTCATGGCGTTCACGTGCCGGGGACCGGGGCGGGCGGCGTCGTAGACATAGACGCGGCCGTCGACGAACTGGACCTCGATGGACGCCGCGCGGATGCGGTAGGCGCGCACGCCGGAATCGCCGCTGAGATTGGCGTAGGGCGTCAGGCCCCCGGCGGCGGGCGGCACGGCCGGTGCTCCGATGGCGCGGCGGCGGCTGGAGCGGGTGAAGGGAATCGAACCCTCGTCGTAAGCTTGGGAAGCTTCTGCTCTACCATTGAGCTACACCCGCATGCCGTGAGGCGTGGCGCCCCCTGCCGCTGGACCTGAGATATCATATGGGCCGGGGCTGTCGAGTGTTTTCGCACCTCCCCAGCGCCGCCGAATTCCCGTATTGAAGGAAACACCGGCGCGAGGCCCCACATGGAAATGAAGCAGATCCTGCACGATGTCACCACCCTGCTGACGGTCTACGGCCTGAAGCTGGTGGGCGCCGTCCTCATCCTGATCGTCGGCTGGTCGATCGCGTCCTGGGCGAACCGGGCGATGGTGCGGCTGTCGCGGCGCTCGGCCCGGATGGACGCGACGCTCGCCGTGTTCCTCGCCAGCTTCGTGCGCTGGACGATCCTGGTCTTCACCATCATCGCCGTGCTGTCCCAGTTCGGGGTGCAGACCACCAGCCTGATCGCCGTGGTGGGCGCGGCCTCCATCGCCATCGGCCTCGCCTTGCAGGGAACGCTCAGTCACTTCGCCTCGGGCGTCATGCTGCTGATCTTCCGGCCGTTCAAGGTGGGCGACGACATCGAGGTGGCGGGCCAGGGCGGCACGGTGCGCGCCATCACCCTGTTCACCACGGAGCTGGCCATGTCGGACAACGTGCAGTTGTTCCTGCCCAACGGCATGGTGTGGGGCGCGGCCATCAAGAACTTCAGCGGCCACCGGACCCGGCGGATCGATCTGCTGCTGAACGTGGGCTACGGCAACAGGCTCGATCCGGTGATCGCCGCGATCCGCGAGGCCATCGACGCGGATCCGCGCCCGCTGAAGGCGCCGGCGCCGCAGGTGGTCGCAAGCGCGCTGGGCGACCTGGCCGTCCAGATCACCGTGCGCGTCTGGGTGAACACGGCGGACTACTGGCCGTTCCGCTACGATCTCGTCAGGACGATCAAGCAGCGCTTCGACGACGACCACGTCCAGCTTGCGCTGAACGAGCACAAATTGCACAACCCACCCGTGTAAACGCCGGCGGATTCAATATCCAATCCCGGCGGATTTCCTTATAGTGCGGATACTTGGGGACAAGGACACGGGCACCGTTCGATGGGCGCGGCTGGCGGTTTGCGTGATGATTCCACGGACATCGGCTGAGATTGCCTGGGCCGCCGCCATCGGCTTCGGCTGCGCGGCGATCGCGGTGGTCAGCGACCACATCGCCATTCCCAGCACCGTGCCGGCCGCGGCCTGGTGGCCCATCGGCGTCGCGCTGGGCGGCATGATCGCCTTCGGCCGCGCCGTCTGGCCGGGCGTGGCGGTCGGCTGGCTTTTCGGCGCGCTGCTGGCGGGCATGGACCTGCCCGCCGCCGCCGCGACGTCCGCGAGCGGCACCCTCGCGGCGCTGGGCGGCGCCTGGCTGGCGCGGCGCGTGCGCCTCGCGCCCGGGCTCGATCATTTCCGCGACGTGGGCTGGCTGATCCTGGCGATCATCCCGGCCACCGGATTCGCCGCCGGCGCGGCCGACGCGGCCATCTTCGCCGCCACGGGCCTCGCCGCTCCCGGCGTGTCGCTAGCCGAGGCGACGCTGGGGCGGGCGCTGGGCGGCTGCTTCAGCGGCATGGCCTTCGTGCCGCTGATGATGGGGATCGGGATGCGGCTGCCGATCGCGCGCCGGCCGCTCCGGTGGCTGGAGTTCCTCGCCATCATCGGCGCCAAGGCGATCACCGCCATACTGGTCAATTCACCGCTTCCCGCCTCGCTCCAGCTCGCCATGGTGGTCAGCCAGTTCCCGCTGCTCGCCTGGGTGGCGGTGCGGTTCAACCTGCTGGGCACCGGCATCCTGATCGCCTTCTCGCTGGTCTTCGCCATGTACGGGACGGTCCAGGGCGCGGGGCCGCTGAGCGATTTCAACGCCGCCGGGCAGTGGACCACGCTGACCTCGTTCTGCATCCTGTCGGCGTTCACCGCCCTGCTGCTCTACAACGCCATGGAGGCCATGCGCCGCATGCAGCGCGAGGTGGTGGACAGCGAGCGGCGGCTGCGCGACATCGCCGACAGCGCCAGCGATTTCTTCTGGGAGACCGACGCGCGGGGCCGGCTGCTCTACGTGTCCGAGCGGTTCGCCGAATTCGTCGGCAGCCAGACCGAGCTGCTGCTGGGCCGCCAGGGCTTCCGCGACCAGCTGGGCGAGGCGGCGGAAGCCGACTGGCCCGAGCTGCTGGCGTGCATGCAGGCGCACGCGCCCTATCGCAACCTGCGCATTCCCGTCACGGTCATGGACGGCCAGCGCCGCATCCTCCAGGTCAGCGGCACGCCCGTCTTCGACGAGCGGGGCGCGTTCCGGGGATATCGCGGCGCGTGCAGCGACGTCACCGCGCAGATCGAGGCGGCGGACGCCCTGTTCCAGGCGCGGAAGATGGAGAGCGTCGGCCAGCTCACCGGCGGCCTGGCGCATGATTTCAACAACCTGCTGGCGGTCATCATCGGCAACATGGAGCTGGCCGAGGAGACGCTGGACCGGAACGACCAGGGCCGGGCGCTGCTGCGCAAGGCGCTGAACGCCGCCGAGCGCGGCGCGCTGCTGATCCAGCGGCTGCTGGCCTTCTCGCGGCGCCAGGCGCTGTCGCCCAAGGTGGTCGACGTCAACCTGCTGATCGCCGGGCTCAGCGACATCCTCGAACATTCGCTGGGCGACACCATCCACATCGCCCGCGACCTGGAGCGCGATCCGTGGCTGGTGCGCGTCGATCCGTCCCAGCTCGAATCGGTGATCCTCAACCTGGCGCTCAACGCCCGCGACGCCATGCCGTCGGGCGGGCGGCTGACCATCACCGCGCGCAACCGGACCATGACCGCCGAGACCGCCATCGGCAAGGACACCCTGGCGCCGGGCGACTACATGGCCATCGAGGTCGCCGACACCGGCCAGGGCATGACCGCCGAGGTGCTGGGCCGCATCTTCGAGCCGTTCTTCACCACCAAGGACACCGGGCGCGGCAGCGGCCTGGGCCTCAGCATGGCCTATGGCTTCGTGCGCCAGTCCGGCGGCGTCATCGGCGCCGAGAGCGAGGTCGGCCGGGGATCGCGGATCACCTTCTACCTGCCCCGGCACCGCGACGCGGCCGGGGGCGCCGAGAACGCCGCCCGGCCGCCGGACCGGCACGGCCGCGGCGAGAAGCTGATGCTGGTCGAGGACGACGCGGCGGTCCGCGACCTGCTGGTACGCCGCCTGCGCGGCATGGGCTATGACGTCGTGGCGGTGGACGACGCGGTCAAGGCGCTCGACCTCCTGCCCGGGCAGCCCGACATCGACCTGCTGCTGACCGACATCGTCCTGCCCGGCGGCATGTACGGCGACCGGCTGGCGATCGAGGCGCGGACGCTGCGGCCCGGCCTCAAGGTGCTGTTCATGTCGGGCTATCCCAAGGACGCGCTCGATCACCTGGGCCGGATGGGCGTCGACGCGCCGGTCCTGCGCAAGCCGTTCCGCAACCAGGAACTGGCCGAGCAGCTGGGCCGGCTGCTTGACCGCGCGCCGGAAAACGCCTAACACTGCACCCGTGGTGATTTGGCGACCAGCTTGCGGCCACGTAAAACAAACAGCTAAACGGTCGGGCGAACCCTGACCCTGCCGGTCGGGGTTTTTTGTTATGGGGCGCTGGGCATGTACGTGCCGGAGCATTTCGCACAGGGGGACCGCGAAGCCGCGCTGGGGCTGATCGCGCGCCATTCCTTCGGATTGCTCGTGGCCGGCGACGAGGCCGCGCACATTCCCTTCGTCCTGGACCGGGAGCAGGCGCTGCTGCGATGCCACATCGCGCGGCCGAATCCAATCTGGAGGCTGGCGCTGGGCCAGCGGGTGCTGGCGGTGTTCTCCGGTCCGCATTGCTATGTCTCGCCCGACTGGTATGAGACGCCGGCATTGGTGCCCACGTGGAACTACATGGCGGTGCACGTCCACGGCACCGCGCGTGAATTGCCCGAGGCGGCGCTGGAGGCCCATCTGGGCGCGCTGGTCGCGCAGGAGGAAGCGGCCTTGGCGCCCAAGCCCGCCTGGGATATGGCCACCGTGCCGGCCGGCGTGGCGGCCGCCCTGCGGCGGGGCATCGTCGGGCTGGAAATCCCGCTGGAGCGGGTCGAGGCGAAATGGAAGCTGTCGCAGAACCGGACCGAGGCCGACCGCCGCAAGGTGGTTGCAGCGTTGCGGGTCCGCGGCGGCGAGAACAACATGGCCGTCGCCGGGGCGATGGGCGCGAACGAAGCAGAAGGAAACGGATCATGAGCGGCAAGAAGAACCCCTCGGAATGGCGTCTCGCCACGCGTCTGGTGCGCGGCGGCACGAAGCGTTCGGGCTTCGGCGAGACCTCGGAGGCGATCTTCATGACGTCCGGCTTCACCTATGACGCCGCCGAGACGGCGGCCGACCGCTTCGCCGGATCGGCCACCGGCTTCACCTATTCGCGCCTGTCCAATCCCACCGTGGCCATGTTCGAGGAGCGCATGTCGCTGATCGAGGGCCTGCCGGTGGCCAAGGCGACGGCCTCGGGCATGGCCGCCGTCAACGCGGCGCTGACCTGCCAGGTCCGCGCCGGCGACAAGGTGGTGGGCGCCAAGGCGCTGTTCGGCTCGTGCCGCTACATCATCGAACAGATCCTGCCGCGCTTCGGCGTCACCGCCGAGCTGGTGACCGGCTCGGACAACGACGCCTGGACCCGCGCCATCACGCCGGGCACGAAGACCGTCTTCATCGAGACGCCGGCCAATCCCACGCTCGACGTGGTCGACCTGGAGCATGTCTGCAGGACCGCGCACGCGGTGGGCGCCACCGTGATCGTCGACAACGTGTTCGCGACCCCGCTGCTGCAACGGCCCATCGACTACGGCGCCGACATCGTCGTCTATTCGGGCACCAAGCACATCGACGGCCAGGGCCGGGCGCTGGGCGGCGTGATCCTGTGCGGCGAGCAGTTCTTCGAGGACCATCTGAACCAGTATCTGCGCCACACCGGCCCGACCATGAGCCCGTTCAACGCCTGGATCCTGCTGAAGGGCCTGGAGACGCTGGAGCTGCGCGTCCAGCGCATGTGCGACAGCGCGGCCCGTATCGCCGATTTCCTGGCCGACAGCGGCAAGCTCGACCGGGTGCTCTATCCGGGGCGCAAGGACCACCCGCAGCACGCGCTGGCCATGCGCCAGATGAAGGCAGGCGGCAGCGTCATCACCGTCGACGTGCCCGGCGGCCGCGAGGCGGCGTTCCGCCTGCTGAACGCGCTGCAGATCATCGACATCTCCAACAATCTGGGCGACGCCAAGAGCCTGATGACCCATCCGTCGAGCACCACCCACCGCTCGCTGACCGAGGAGGCCCGGCAGGAGCTGGGCATCGTCGAGGGGACGCTGCGGCTTTCCATCGGCCTGGAGGACCCGCAGGACCTGATCGAGGATCTGGAGCAGGCCCTGGCCCGCCTGTCGGGCTGAGCAATTCTCGTAACGGTGTGGACAAACGCCGTTCGCGGCGTAGAGTAGCCGCGATTGCCGCCCGGCCAGAACGACACCAAGGTCAAGCGAAGCCAAGGTCAGACCATGTACAACGCCGTCACCCGGCATATCAGCGTGACCGTCACGCCCTATTTCATCGAGGATCAGTCGGACCCCGAGGAAAACCACTATGTGTGGGCCTATCAGGTCAACATAGAGAATACCGGCGGCGAAACCGTCCAGCTCATCAGCCGTTACTGGCACATCACCGATGCGAACGGGCAGGTGCAGGAAGTGCGCGGGGACGGCGTCGTGGGCGAGCAGCCCGTGCTGCGGCCCGGCGAGAGCTTCGAATATACCAGCGGCACCCCGCTGTCGACGCCCTCCGGCATCATGGTCGGCCGCTATCACATGGAGACGAAGGCCGGTGAGGGTTTCGAGATCGATATCCCCGCCTTCTCGCTGGACAGTCCGTACGAACGGACGAGCCTGAACTAGGGGAGAAGATCGTGGACAAGAGAGTGGTCAGGATGCCGACCCGCGAGGAGGCCGAGGAGGCCGTGCGCACCATGCTGCGCTGGGCGGGCGACGATCCCGAGCGCGAGGGCCTGCTGGACACGCCGGCGCGCGTGGTGCGCGCCTACGAGGAGTTCTTCGCCGGCTACCGCGAGGACCCGAACCAGTATCTCGAGCGCACCTTCGAGGAGGTCGCCGGCTATGACGAGATGGTGGTGCTGCGCGACATCCCGTTCGAATCCCATTGCGAGCACCATCTGGCGCCGATCATCGGCAAGGCGCACGTCGCCTACCTGCCCACCAACCGGGTCGTCGGCATCTCCAAGCTGGCGCGGGTGGTGAACGCCTTCGCCAAGCGGCTTCAGGTGCAGGAGAAGATGACCGCCCAGATCGCCGAATGCATCAGCACGGCGCTCAAGCCCGACGGCGTCGCCGTGGTGATCGAGGCCGCGCATCACTGCATGACCACGCGCGGCGTGCACAAGCACGGCGTCTCGATGGTCACCAGCACCCTGCTGGGCGCGTTCCGCGAGAACCCCCATACCCGGGCCGAGTTCATGGCCATGATCGGCAGCCCGGCCAGCCGCGCCTACGGCTAAGACCATGCGTCCCAATGCCCGGCGCGCCGTCGAGCTGCTCCGCGACCTGATCGCCTTCGATACGGTCAGCCGCAACTCCAACCTCGCGCTGATCGGCTACATATCCGAGCATCTGGCCGCGCTGGGCGTCGACAGCGAGATCATCGGCGACGGGACCGGCGCCAAGGCCAACCTGTTCGCCACCGTGGGCGGACCGGCGGGCGTGCCCGGCATCGTGCTGTCCGGCCACACCGACGTGGTGCCCGTCGACGGGCAGGACTGGTCGACCGATCCGTTCGCGCTGACCGAGAGGGACGGCAGGCTCTACGGCCGCGGCACCTGCGACATGAAGGGCTTCATCGCCATCTGCCTCGCCCTGGCGCCGGAGATCGCCAGCACCGGGCTGAAGCGCCCCATCCACTTCGCCTTCTCCTATGACGAGGAAGTGGGCTGCCGCGGCGTCCCCGGCATGATCGGCACCACCGCCGGCCGCGCGCCGCTGCCCCAGGCCTGCATCGTCGGCGAGCCCACCACCATGCGCGCGGTGACCGCCCACAAGGGCATCCGCGCCTTCGAGACGGTGATCACCGGCCGCGAATCCCACTCCAGCAACACCGAGTTCGGGGTCAGCGCCATCGTCGCCGCCGGCCGGCTGGTCGAGTTCCTGCGCGGCATCCTGGCCGAGATGAAGGACCGGGGCGACGAGACCGGGCGCTTCGATCCGCCCTATACCTCGCTCAACATAGGCATGATCGAGGGCGGCACGGCGGTGAACATCACCCCCAATCGCTGCCGCATGGTGTGGGAATACCGCCCGCTGCCCCAGGCCGACGAGGACGAGATCATCACCCGCTTCGAGGCGTTCGCCCGCGAGGTCGAGGCCGGGATGCGCGCCCGCTTCGACGGCGCGGCCATCGTCACCACCCAGATTTCCCGCGCGCCCGCGCTGCTGCGGCGCGAGAACTCCCCCGCCGAGGAGCTGGTCCGCGCGCTGACCGGCCAGAACGACAGCCTGACGGCCGCCTACGTCACCGAGGCGGGCCTGTTCCAGCAGGCCGACATCCCCACGGTGGTCTGCGGCCCCGGCTCCATCGACCAGGCCCACCGGCCCGACGAGTTCATCGAGCTGAGCCAGATGGACGCGGGCACGGATTTCATCGAGAGGCTGGTGAAGGCGCTCTCCGCCTGAGGTCGACTCCGGCGCGATTTCCCTTAACAATGTCCGCCGGGAACGAAGGGGAGACCGTCATGAGTGCATCGCCGGAACTGCAGGGCGCCATCGACAGGCTGCGCGCGGGCAACGAGGCCGCCGCCGCGGCGGGAATCGCCCCGTCGGTCGAGGGCGTGCGCGAGATGATGGCCGGCTCGGTGTTCACCGCCGCCGCGCCGGACGGCATCCGCACGGCGAGGACGCGCGCGGTGACCGTGCCCTGCGAATGGGTGTGCGCGCCCGGCGCCGATCCCGACAGGCGCATCCTCTATCTGCATGGCGGCGGTTACGCGGCCGGCAGCCTCGACACCCACCGGGCGCTGTGCGGCGACATCTCGGCCGCCTCGGGCGCGTCGGTGCTGAACGTCGACTACCGGCTGGCTCCCGAGAACCCGGCGCCCGCCCAGTTCGACGACGCGCTGCTCGCCTATCGCTGGATGCTGGACAACGGCCCGCTGGGCGAGGAGGGCGCGGCCCGCGTCTTCGTCGCCGGGGATTCGGCGGGCGGCGGGCTGGCGCTCGCCGTGCTGCAAGGCATCCGCGACCAGGGCCTGCGCAGGCCTGACGCGGCGGTGCTGATCTCGCCCTGGACCGACATGACCTGCTCGGGCGGCACCCTGCGCTCCAACGCGGACAGGGACCCGATGGTCGGTCACGGCCTGCTCGCGTGGATGGCCGGCATGGTGGTGGGCGCGGGCGACCCCAGGGACCCGCGCGTCTCGCCGCTGTTCGGCGCCTGCGAGGGCCTGCCGCCCCTGCTCATCCAGGTGGGCGAGAACGAGACCCTGCTCGACGATTCCCTGCGCGTGGCGGACGCTGCCCGGGCGGCCGGCGTCGACGTCACGCTGGAATGCTGGCCCGACGTGATCCACGTCTGGCACGCCCTGGGCCACGGCGTCCCCGAATCCTCGCGCGGCATAAACCGCGTCGGCGAATACCTGCGCGGGTGGTTCTGAAAAAACCTTGTGTTTGATGGGAACCCTAAGCCGGCCTGCCGAACGGCTTGTCGATCCTGGCGCCGCCGTCGGCGACGTCCTGGATGAAGCGGCTCTGGATCAGGTCGTGGGGATAGCCCAGCTCGACCTGCGTCAGCTCGTCGAGCCAGGCCTTGTGCTCCAGCGACAGCGCCACGTCCATCGCGCCCAGATTGTCCTCGAGCTGCGCGGGCGTGCGGGCGCCCAGGATGGTGCTGGACACGCCCTGATGGGCCATCACCCAGGACAGCGCCACCTGCGCGGGCGTCGCGCCGATCTGCTTGCCGATCTCGATCAGCGCGTCGTTCACCTCCAGCGCCTTCTCGGTGACCCGTCCCGACGAGGCCACCATGTCCTCGCGGGTGCCGTTGCCGCCGCCCAGCTTGCGGTTGTCGCCGCTGCCCGGCCGGGCGACGTGCTGGCGGCCGTACTTGCCGGTGAGCAGGCCGGCCGCGAGCGGCGACCACGGCGTGACGCCCAGGCCGAATTCGCGGCACATGGGCAGCAGGTCGCGCTCCGGCGTCCGCTGCAGCAGATTGTATTCGAGCTGCAAAGCGATGAATGGGCTCCAGCCCTTCAGCTCGGCCAGGGTGTTGGCCTGGGCGATCTTCCACGCCGGCGCGTTGGACACGCCCACATAGAGCAGCTTGCCCTGGCGCACCGCGTCGTCGAGCGCGCGCATGATCTCGTGCACGGGCGTGCGGAACTCCCACACATGCAGCCAGTAGAGGTCGATGTAGTCGGTGCCCAGCCGCTTCAGCGAGGATTCCAGCGACTGCATGATGTTCTTACGCGCGTTGCCGCCGGCGTTGGGATCGCCCGGCGAGGTGTTCATGGTGAACTTGGTGCCGATCACCCAGCGCTCGCGCCGGCCCTTCATGAACTCGCCCAGCAGGGTCTCGCTGGTGCCCTGGGTATAGCCGTCGGCGGTGTCGACGAAATTGCCGCCCCGGTCGGCATACATGTCGAACATGCGGCGGCTTTCCTGGGCATTGGCGCCCCAGCCCCAGTCCTCGCCGAAGGTCATGGCGCCGAGGCACAGCGGCGAAACCCTGAGGCCGCTGCGGCCCAGCGTGCGGTAGTCGTCCAGCGCAACCATGATCTTCTCCCGTTCCGGTTGGGCGCGGTTGCTACCGCGCGTTGTAAAGTTCCGTCAGCACCTGATAGCTCTGGCGCAGATTGGCCTCGGTGCTGTCCCGGGCGTCCGTCGCCCCCACCGAGTCCCAATACGCGATGGCGGCCTTCGCCAGCTCGATGGCCTTCTCCACGTCGGCCGCGGCCTGGCGGTGCCAGCCGCGCACGGTCAGCGCCTGCGCCAGGTTGCCCTGGATGATGGCGGTCTGCGCCGGCAGGCCCAGCGAACCGGCGCTCGCCAGCGCCGCGTCCAGCATGGTGACCGCTTCCTCGACCGGCGCGGGATCGCTGCCCACCGTCGCGATCTCGACCAGCGCGCTCGCCATGTTCACCTGGATGCGCACCCGCTCGCGCGGGTCAAGCCCGGTGGCTTTCTCCAGCGCGGTGCGGAACGTGTCGGTGGCCTGCCGCACCGATGCCACGTCGCGGGCCATGGTGCCCTTGGTCCATTGGGCGATGGCCAGGCTGTTCATCAGGCCGGCCCACTGGTCGGGCAGCGAGTCGCGGGCGAACAGGGTGGCCGACTCGAAGGCGGCGATGGCCTCGTCGAGCCGGCTGCGGTCGTTGGTCCGGCGCGCCAGCATCACCAGCGCCGTGCCCAGGTCCTTGTTGGCGGTCACCCACAGCGCGCCGCGGCCGCCCGTCTCCAGCGCGGCGAGCACGGCGCCCGACGCGGCCGCGCCCTGGCGGATCATGGCGACGTCGCCGCGCAGATCGCCCAGCCGGAACAGCGCCTCGGCGCGGCGGAGCGCCGCCTCGCCCTGGGCGTTGGCGGGAATCCGGGAGATCACCGCCTCCAGCTCGGCCGGGCTGGCTTCGGAAAGATCCGACTCGGCGGCGCGGACGGCACCGGCGAGCGATACCGCGATGACGAGGGCTAGAAACGTTCTGGCGAGCATGGTGCCTCCCGGGCGCCATCTTAATGCCGCGCCCCGGCGAATTGGCAAGCCCGTCGTCCACGAAACGATGGTTGCGCCGCGCCCAGGAGTGGAAGATAACCCAGCGCACCCTTCAATGTTATGTTATAACGCAGACATGTATCTCGCCGCCGGTATCACCGCCCTGCTCATCGGGCCGATCGCCTATCAGTTCCTGCACGGGCTGACGCGGGTGCGGCGCGTGCTCGACCTGGCGGTGACCGCCATCATCACCGTGCTGGCGCTGCTGATCCTGTGGGACACGGCCGAGACGGGCGGCTGGGCGACGCTGGGCTTCGCGCTCGCGGGCCTGGCCGGGCCGCTGGCCGCCGAGGCGCTGCTCCGCCGCGAGCGCGGCGTGCACACGGCGACCCTGATCGTCGGCGTGGTCGGCCTGCTGCTGCACAGCGCCGCCGACGGCGCGGCGCTGCTGAGCGGGCACCTGGGCCATCACGAGTCGCTTTCGGTGGCGGTGGTGCTGCACAACCTGCCCGCCGGCCTCGCCATCTGGTGGCTGGTGCAGACCAATGCGGGCACGCGCGCCGCCGTGGTGGTGCTGGGCCTGCTGGCGGCCGCGACCGCGGCGGGCTACGTGGCGGCCTCGGCGGTGTCCAGCATCGCCAGCGAGGCCGAGTTCGCCTGGCTGCAGGCCTTCGTCGCCGGCTCGCTGCTCCACCTCACCTATCATCGCCTGCGCCACGGTCACGGCCACGGCCGGTCCCACGATCACGCCCATTAGGGCGTTTTCCCGCGCAGAAGCGCATTGCCTCCGCTTCCGGCGGAGTTACATCTTTTCTTTGTCACGGCTGCTTGCTACACGCATGCAGAAGGAAACGCCAACCGGCCTGAGCCTAAAAAGCCGGACTCACTCATCAGAGAAGGCTGCTACATGAAACTCGCTCTCGGACCTGTAACGGGCCTCGTGCTCGCCTGCCTCGCGCTGTCGGCCTGCGACAAGAAGGCGCCGGACGAGCAGGCCAAGGCCGACGACGCCGTGGTCGCCACGGTGAACGGCGAGAAGATCCACCAGTCGGACGTCAGCCAGCTCTACAACGCGCTGCCCGGCCAGTATCGCCAGCTTCCCATCGAGTTCCTGCAGGACCAGCTCGTCGAGCGGCTGGTGGACCAGAAGCTGATGACCGCCAAGGCCAAGGAAGACGGCACCGAGAAGGACGAGAAGTACAAGGAGCGTCTGGCCCAGGCCAAGAACCAGATCCTGGAAGAGGTCTGGCTGACCAAGGAAGTGGACAAGCGCCTGTCGCCCGAGCGGCTGAAGAAGGCCTATGACGAGATGGTGGCCGCGTTCAAGCCCGCCACCGAATACAAGGCCAGCCACATCCTGGTGAAGACCGAGCAGGAAGGCCGCCAGGTCATCGCCGACCTGGCGAAGGGCGCCGACTTCGCCGCCATCGCCAAGGAAAAGTCGCTCGACACCGGCTCGGCCGCCGACGGCGGCAATCTGGGCGACTATTTCGCGCCCGACAAGATGGTGCCCGAATTCGCCCAGGCCGTCACCGCGCTGAAGCCCGGCGAAGTGTCGACGAGTCCGGTGAAGAGCCAGTATGGCTGGCACGTCATCAAGGTGATGGAGACCCGCCAGAGCACGCCCCCCGAGTTCGACGCGGTCGAGGCCCAGCTCAAGGAAGGCGAGCGCGACAAGGCGGTCGAGGAGATCCTGGGCGAGCTGCGCGGCAAGGCCAAGATCGAGAAGCCCAAGCCCGCCGCCGAGGAAACCGGCCACGAGGGCGAAGCCGCCCCGCCGCCGCCCGCCGAGCCGGCCAAGCCGGCCGGCAAGTAGGCGCCCGCCGCCGCGCCATGAGGCAGCCCGGTCTCTGGCTGGTCTTCGACCTGGGCGGCGTGCTGTTCGATTTCCACGGCCTTTCCGGCCTGGCCGCGATCACCGGCCGCGGCCCCGAGGCCATCCATGCCGCGCTGAAGCATTCGCCCGCCTGCCGCCTGTTCGAGAGCGGCCGGATCGGCGGCGACGCGTTCGCCGCCATGCTGGCGGACGAGCTGGCGCTGGACATGCCGCCGGCCGAACTGCTGGAGCGATGGGTCGGCTGGCTGGGCGGGCCCAAGCCCGGCGCCGCCGGCCTGCTGGACGAGGCCCGCGCGCGGCACCCCACGGCCTGCCTCAGCAACACCAACGCGCTGCACTGGGCCGCGCTCATGGAGATCCACGGCCTCGCCGGCCTGTTCGACCGCACCTTCGCCTCGCACCTGATCGGCCACTGGAAGCCCGATCCGGCGATCTTCGCCCATGTGGCCGAGGCGCTGGGGCCGGAAGCCCGCATCGTCTATTTCGACGACAACCTTCACATCGTCGAGGGCGCCCGCGCCTTCGGCTGGGACGCGCACCACGCCGAAGGACCGGCCGACGTCAGGCGGACGCTGGAGACGCTGGAGCTGCTTTGACCGGCGGCTTTCACGGCTGAGCCAGCAACCGATTAGAGAAAGCCGTTCAGGTTGGCATTCCTCGGGTTTCCCTCTCGGTGCCTCTGCGAGCGTAGCGAAGCAGTCCAGCCTTTCCGCCACACAGCCGTCACCGGAGGGGCTGGACTGCTTCGCTACGCTCGCAGAGGCACGGTGGAAGGTCCGCTCTACTCCTCACCCACACGAGAAGAGGGGACGGTTCGGCGCGCTCACTCCGGCTGGGGCACGACGCGCAGATACGGCTTGAGGGTCTTCCAGCCGCCGGGGAATTTCTCCCTGGCCTGCTCGTCGCTCACCGACGGGACGATGATGCAGTCCTCGCCGTTCTTCCAGTTCACCGGCGTCGCCACCGCGTGCCGGGCGGTGAGCTGCATGGAATCCACCACGCGCAGGATCTCGTCGAAGTTGCGGCCCGTGCTCATGGGATAGGCCAGCATGAGCTTGATCTTCTTGTCGGGGCCGATGACGAACACGGTGCGCACCGTGGCGTTGTTGGCCGCGGTACGGCCTTCCGAGGTGTCGCCGGCGTCCTCGGGCAGCATGTCGTAGAGCTTGGCGACCTTCAGCTCGGGGTCGCCGATCATGGGATAGTTGACCGCCGCGCCCTGGGTTTCCTCGATGTCCCTGGCCCATGCGCCGTGATTGGTCACCGGATCGACGCTCAGGCCGATCACCTTCACGTTGCGCCTGGCGAATTCGGGCTGGAGCTTGGCCATGTAGCCCAGCTCGGTGGTGCACACCGGGGTGAAGTCCTTGGGATGGGAGAACAGGATGCCCCAGCCGTCGCCCAGCCATTGGTGGAAGTCGATGGTGCCCTGGGTCGTCTCGGCGGTGAAGTTCGGGGCGTCGGAATTGATGCGCAGCGACATGGTCGATCTCCTCTGTGGGGTGGCGATTAAACCCTACCCGGCAAGTAGTGTAAACGCCGACATGGGCGAGAGGATACATCCTCGCCCATGTCGAATCCATGCCCGCCCTCGAGGCGCCGGGCGTAGCCGGCTACCGGATCAGCCGGCCGGCGGGCGCGGCTTGTTGGTCAGCGTCCATTCCTGGCGCGCGGCCCATTCGCGCATGGTCTCGAGCCTGATCGGGATGCGGTCCAGCACCGGCTGCACATCGACGCAGAACGGCCTGGTCTCGGCGAAGTTGTTGTAGATGTAGAACTCTTCCATCCGCTTCACGATGGCGGCGTGCTCCTCGGGGCCGATCGTATCGCCGAACGCGTCGGCCAGGGCCTTGCCGAACTCGGCGGGGAAGCGCGGCACGAACCGGATCGGCCGGCCGAGGGTCTCGGTCAGGATCTGCGCCACGTCGTCGGGCACCAGCCGCTCGGGGCCGCCGATGTTCATCCACGC
>CAZVVC010000051.1:0-14727 GCA_964630425.1 uncultured Bifidobacterium sp.
CGGAAATCTGCATCGACAAGCTGTACTCGCCGGATTCCTCGGCGGGCCGCCTGGGCCTGGTGGAGTTCCGCTCGTTCGAGATGCCGCCCGACGCGCGCATGAGCCTGGCGCAGCAATTGCTGCTGCGCGCGCTGGTGTCGTGGTTCTGGCACCAGCCGCAGACCGGCGGGCTGGTGCGCTGGGGCACCCAGCTCCACGACAAGTACCTGCTGCCCCATTTCCTGTGGGCCGACTTCCTCGACGTGCTGGGCGACCTCAACCAGGCGGGCTATCCCATGGAAAGCACCTGGTACGAGGCGCAGCGCGAGTTTCGCTTCCCGTTCTTCGGCGCGGTCGACCACGGCGGCGTCCACATGGAGCTGCGCCAGGCGCTGGAGCCGTGGCACGTCATGGGCGAGGAAGGCGCCGTCGGCGGCACCGTCCGTTTCGTCGACGCCTCGGTGGAGCGGCTGGAGATGCGCGTCGATGGCTTCAACCCCAAGCGCCACGTGCTGGCCTGCAACGGCCGGCGCATGCCGATGACCTCGACGGGCCGGCACGGCGAATATGTGGCCGGCGTGCGCTTCAAGGCCTGGCAACCGGCGTCGAGCCTGCACCCGACCATTCCCGTCCACGTGCCGCTGACCTTCGACCTCTACGACCAGTGGAACGGCCGGTCGCTGGGCGGCTGCGTCTATCACGCCGCCCATCCGGGCGGGCGCAACTACGAGACCTTCCCGGTCAACGCCTACGAGGCCGAGGCCCGGCGCCTCGCGCGGTTCCAGGACCACGGCCACACGCCCGGCTGGTTCTTCCCGCAGCCCGAGAACCGCGCCGAGGAATTCCCGGCGACGCTGGACCTGCGCCGTCCGCCGGAATAGTGAAAAGGGGATGAGCACGCTGGAACAGAGCTACGCCGCCGAGGCCTCGCGCAAGCGGGCGCGTCTGCTTGACGGATACGTGCCGCTGGCCGACGCCTATGACGAACTCATGGCGCCCGACGGCGACGTGCGGCCGCACTGGCGCGAGCTGGTGGATTCCTTCAGCGCGCTGGGCGTTTCCGAGCTGCGTCGCCGCTTCGGCGCCGCCGATCGGCACCTGCGCGACGCGGGCGTGTTCCACCGGGTCTACGGATCGGACGAAGGGGAGCGCATCTGGCCGCTCAACCACGTCCCGCTGGTGATCGACCCGGCGGAATGGAAGATGCTGGAGGCGGGCATCGCCCAGCGCGCCGAGCTGCTCGAGGCGCTGATGGCCGATTTCTACGGCCCCGCCAACCTGGTGCGCGGCGGGCACATCCCCGCCGCCGTGGTAACCGGCAGCGAGGACTTCCTGCGCCCGATGGTCGGGATCGCGCCGAAGGGCGGCTTTCACCTGCGGGTCTATGCCGTGGACCTGGGGCGCGGCCCCGACGGCAACTGGTGGGTGCTTTCCGACCGCACCCAGGCGCCCTCGGGCATGGGCTACGCGCTCGAGAACCGCATCGCCCTGTCGCGCTCGCTGCCGGACATCTACCGCAGCATGAACGTGCGCCGGGTGGCGGCGTTCTTCCAGACGCTGCGCGACACTCTGAACGAACTGCACGAGCGCGAGAACGCCCGGGTCTGCCTGCTGACGCCCGGGCCGCTGAACGAAACCTATTTCGAGCACACCTACCTGTCGCGCTATCTGGGCTTCCTGCTGGTCGAGGGCGCCGACCTTGTGGTGCGCGACAGCAAGCTGGCGGTGCGCACGGTCGAGGGCGCGCAGCCCGCCGACGTGATCTGGCGGCGCGTCGATTCCGATTTCATCGACCCGCTGGAGCTCAACCCCGGCTCGCGGCTGGGCGTGCCCGGCATGGTCGAGGCGATCCGCGAGGGCAACGCCACCGTGGTCAATTCCATCGGCGCGGGCATGCTGGAGTCCCGCGCGCTGATGAGCTTCCTCCCCGCCCTCTGCCGCCACGTCCTCGGCGAGGAGCTGGCGCTGCCCAACATCGCCACCTGGTGGTGCGGGCAGGAGCGCGAGCGCGCCCACGTGCTGGAGCATTTCGACGACATGGCCATCGCGCCCGCCTTCGGCGCCGCGGGGCTGGACGTGTTCCAGGGCGAGCCGAGGATCGCCGGCGACCTGAACCGGGCCGACCGGAAGAAGGTGCTCGACGCGCTCAGGCGCCGCAGCGTCGACTTCGTGGGCCAGGAAGTGGTGCGCCTGTCGACCACGCCGGTATGGACCGGCGACGGGCTGGAGCCGCGCCCCTGCGTGGTGCGGGCCTATGCGGTGCGCACGCCCAGCGGCTGGTCGGTGATGCCCGGCGCCTTCTCGCGCGTGTCGGAGCGGCTGGACGCGCGGGCCGTGACCATGCAGCAGGGCGGCCGCGCCGTCGACGTCTGGATACCGGCCGAGGACGACGCGCCGCAGACCACGCTGCTGACCAGGCCCGACGAGGTCCAGATCACCCGCAGCACGGGCACCCTGCCCGCCCGCGCGGCCGACAATCTGTTCTGGCTGGGCCGCTACATGGAGCGGGCCGAGACCTGCCTGCGCGTGATCCGCGCCGTCGCCCAGCGGCTGTCCGACCGGGAGGAGCTGGACGACCGGCTGATCGTGCGCCTGCGCGGCGCGCTGGTGGGCCTGGGCGCGCTCAAGCCCGAGGACCGGCAGGGCCTGACCAGCGCCGACCTGGTGTCCGCGCTCTACGACGCCCGGCAGTTCGGCGCGGCCGCCGCGCTGGTGCGCTCGGCCCGCAGCGCCGCCGCGAGCATCCGCGAGCGCCTGTCGCCGCAGGCCTGGCGCGAGCTGACCAAGCTGGCCGGCCATCTGGAGAACCGGCTGCCCGCCAGCGCCACCGACGGCGACATCATCGACGCCGCCGACGAGGCGCTCGACCTGCTGGCCGGCTTCTCGGGCCTGAGCCAGGAGAACATGAACCGGCTGCTGGGCTGGCGCTTCCTGGAGATGGGCCGGCGCATCGAGCGCGCGGCCGCGACCTGCGCCATGGTCGAGCGGTTCATCCGCGGCGAGATCGTGCGGGGCGCCCTCGACGTGCTGCTCGAATTCGCCGACAGCCAGATTTCCTACCGGGTCCGCTACGCCACCTCGGCCGGCCGGCCGGCGGTGCTGGACATGGTGGTGCTCGACGGCAGCAACCCGCGTTCCGTCGCCTTCCAGATCGCGGTCATCGCCCGCACGCTGGCGGCGCTGCCGATCCGGCAGCCCGACGGCCTGCCGACCCAGGAGGAGAAGATCGCCTCGCTGCTCGTCGCCGAGCTGGCGACCACCGACGCCGTCGACGTGGACGCGGCCACCGTCGGCTGGGTGCGGATGCAGGTGATGAAGCTGTCCGACCTGTTGACCGCCCGCTTCTTCGTCCAGGGCAACGTGTCGGTGCGGGGCTGAGCATGGCGGCGGTGCGCTACGAGATCAGCCAGACCACCCGCTACGAATACGCTAGCAACGTGGCGCTGTCGTCCCAGCTCGTGCGCCTGTCGCTGGTCGACCGGCCGGGCCTGAAGGTCCTGCGCCAGCGGATCGACGTCGACCCGACGCCGACCACCCAACGCGCCTTCCTCGATTTCTTCGGCAACGAGAATCTGTGGCTGTCCTTCCTCGAGCCGCACGCGGCGCTGATCATCGACACCCATGCGATCGTCGAGCGCGGCGCGTTCCAGCCGCCCGATCCCAAGGACACGCCCGCCTGGGAGGACGTGCGCGACGCCTGCGCCGCCAACCAGGACCCCGGCCCCTTCTCGCCCGCGCATTTCATCTTCCCCAGCCGCCGCGTGGCGCTGGACCCGCAGATCACCGCCTATGCCGCCCGCAGCATGAAGCCGGGCCGGCCGATCCTCGAGGCGGTGACCGAGCTGTCCAACCGCATCTATACGGGCTTCGACTATGCGCCGGGCGTGACCGACGTGGCCTCGGACCCGCGCGAGGCGTTCGACCTGAGGAAGGGCGTGTGCCAGGATTTCGCCCATGTGATGATCGCCGGCCTGCGCGGCCTGGGCCTCGCCGCCGCCTATATCAGCGGCTATCTGCGCACCATCCCGCCGCCCGGCAAGGAGCGGCTGCAAGGGGCGGACGCCATGCACGCCTGGGTCGCCGTCTGGTGCGGCCCGGAGCACGGCTGGGTCGAGATCGACCCCACCAACGCCCGCTATGGCGGGAACGACCACATTCCGCTGGCCTGGGGTCGCGACTATGTGGACGTGGCCCCGGTGAAAGGCGTCATCCGCGTCTCGGGCGCCCACACGCTGAAGGCCACGGTCGACGTGGTCGAGCTGGAGCCCGAGCCGCCGATCCTGATGCCGGCGTAACGAGCCTCTCCCTCCCTGAAGGAACTTCCTGCCCCGCGCTTCCGTTGACCGGTTGGAGTGTCCCGACGCGCCGCTGCGGCCCGGACGCTCGCCACCGTACTCAACACCCGCCGGAGCGAAGAGAATGAGCGCGAGAACCGACACAGCACATGGCTCGTCCCTCAGGGAGGCACGCGCCAAGCAGACCGCCATCGCCAAGGCGAAAGCCGCGGCGCCCGCCCTGTCCACCCGGATCGGCAGCACCCCCGCGACCAGGTTCCGGGGCAATCCCGACGTGTTCGGCCGGCTGGTGGAAGACCACGACCGGCACCGCGCCCTGTTCGCCATGATCCAGGATACCGAACCGAAGGCGCCCGAGCGCGGCAGGCTGTTCCGCGAACTGGTCAAGGAGGTCAAGAGCCACGCCGCGGCCGAGGAGCAGGCGCTGTGGTCCACGGTGCTGCGCGACCCGGAGACCACCGAGGACGCGCGGCACGCCGTGCACGAGCACAAGCAGATCGACGAGATGGCCGCCGACCTGGCCGCCCGGGACATGTCGTCACGCGGGTGGATGAAACGCTTCGGCGCCTTCAAGGAAAAGTACCTGCACCACATCCGCGAGGAGGAGCAGGAACAGTTCGTCGCCGCCGAGAAGCACCTTTCCGCCAGCGACATCCGGCACATGAAGAGCGTGTTCAACCGGCGCAAGCGCGAGGAAAAGGCCGCCGCGAAGGTCGAGGAAAAGATCAAGCTGAAGCACTGACCATCGGTCGCGAAGCGAAAACGCCGGACGGTGACTCTCCGGGATGTCGGCCGGGGCGGCTTTGCTCTAAGCTTCGCGGCGATTTGCCGCCGAAGGGAGACACCCATGCCGCACGTCATCGTCAAGCTGTGGCCCGGCAAGACCGAGCAGCAGAAGGCCGAGCTTTCCGAGGCGATCGCCCGCAGCATGGCGCAGGTCATGGGGTCCAAGGAAACCTCCGTCTCGGTGGCGTTCGAGGAGGTCGCCGCCGAAGACTGGATGGAGAAGGTCTACGAGCCCGACATCCTCGGCAAATGGGACAGCCTCGCCAGACAGCCGGGTTACGGTCCACGCCCGGCGTGAGCGGCGGGCTATTTCCGGTACTTCCGCCCCAGCCAGTCCAGCATCACCCGCGTCACCTCTTCCGGGTGCTCCTGCTGGATGCAGTGGCCGCAATCCTCGACCTTGTGGCGTTCCACGTCGTCGATGAACTTTTCCATGTCGTCGCCCAGACCGGGCGGCACGGCCGGGTCGTCGGCGGCCTGGATATAGAGGCACGGGACGCGGATCCGCTGCGCCACATGGGCGGTGCTTTCCCAGTTCCACGACCAGTTGCGGTACCAGTCGATGGTCGAGGTGAAGCCGGTTCTCCGGTAGGTGTCGATATAGACTTGCCGCTCCTCGTCGGTCAGATAGACGCGGCCGGGGCGCGGGTCGATGCGCTTGCGGATGGTGCGGTTGCGCTCTTCCTTGGGCAGCGCCTGGTATTCGGCGTAGGTCCGCGTCAGCTTGCGGAACTGATTGGTGAAGATGGCTTCCACGTTGGTCAGCATGGCCTCGTCGGCCCGGCGCGAGGTCTGGAAGTCGCAGATGTACCAGTCCGGCCCCCATTCGTCCCACATGGCCCGCAACGGATCGCGGCGGCCGCGCGGGAAGAACGGCGCGCCCGCGCCGATCACGCCGGCGACACGGTCCGGGTGCAGCAGCGCCATCTGCCAGACCATGATGCCGCCCCAGTCGTGGCCGGCGAACACCGCCCTGTCGTGGCCGAAGGCATCGAGCAGGCCGGCCATGTCGTCCGTCAGGTGGTGGATGTCGTAGTCGCGCACCACGCAGGGCTTCTCGGTCAGGCCGTAGCCCCGCTGGTCCGGCGCCATGACGTGATACCCCGCCGCGCCCAGCGCCCGGAGCTGGTGCCGCCAGGCATAGGCCAGCTCGGGCCAGCCGTGGGCCAGCACCACCGGCGGACCGTCCTTCGGCCCGGCCTCGTAGACCGCCATGCGGATGCCGTTGGTGGTGATGAAGGTCGGTTCCGGAAAATCCGTCGGCATGGTGCTCTCCTCTCCCCAGAGGCCGGTATCCTAGCGGCGGCGCGCGGCAACAGTCACGCGTGCATTCGCCGGCGTAGCCGCCACGGCGAATCCCTGTTCGGCTCCTATATCCTGCCGGCCCGGATTTCCGGGGCTTCGCCACATGCCTTGCCATATACCCCCCTGGGGTATATATAAACGGCAATCAGGCAGGAACGGATTACCACGTTGGACAGCCAGCAAGACGCTCATTCCGCAAGCCACGGCTGCTGTGGCGCGCACGGCCACGCTCATGAAACCGCCCCCGGCGGCACGGTGAAGGACCCGGTGTGCGGCATGAATGTCGACCCGGCGACGGCGAAGCATTCGGCCGTGCATGACGGCCGGACCTTCCATTTCTGCTCGGGCGGCTGCAAGATCAGGTTCGAGGCCGATCCGCGGAAATATCTCTCGCCCGGGCCGGCCGAGCCCGTGGACGAGCACGCCGTCTATACCTGCCCCATGCATCCGGAAATCCACCAGGAAGGGCCGGGCGACTGCCCGATCTGCGGCATGGCGCTGGAGCCCATGGTGCCGACCGGGCACACGCCGCGCAGCCCGGAGCTGTCCTATATGGCGCGGCGCTTCTGGATCGGGCTGGTGCTGACCCTGCCGCTGTTCACGCTGGAGATGGGATCGCACCTGCTGGGCTGGCGCGGCCTGGTCTCCATGCCCACCTCGGGCTGGATCCAGTTCGCGCTGGCGACGCCAGTGGTGTTCTGGGCCGGCTGGCCGTTCCTGGTGCGCGGCTGGCGCTCGGTGGGCAGCCGGCATCTGAACATGTTCACCCTGATCGCGCTGGGCACCTTCGTCGCCTGGCTGTTCAGCACCGTCGCCCTGCTGTTCCCGCAGATCTTCCCCGACACCTTCCGGGGGCATGGCGGCCAGCTCGCGCTGTATTTCGAGTCGGCGGCGACCATCACCGTGCTGGTGCTGGTCGGGCAGGTGCTGGAGCTGCGGGCGCGCGAGCGCACCTCGGGCGCCATCGGCGCCCTGCTGGGCCTGGCGCCGCGTACCGCGCGCCGGCTGCTGCCGGGGGGCGCCGAGGAAGAGGTCGCCATCGGCAAGATCGCGAAGGGCGACACGATCCGCGTCCGGCCGGGCGAAAAGGTGCCGGTGGACGGGATCGTCACCGAGGGGCGCTCGGCGGTCGACGAATCCATGGTCACCGGCGAATCCCTGCCCCTCACCAAGGAACCGGGCCACAAGGTGATCGGCGGCACCGTCAACCAGAGCGGCGCGCTGGTGGTCCAGGCCGAGAGCATCGGCGAGGAAACCGTGCTGGCGCGGATCGTCGAGATGGTGGCGAGCGCCCAGCGCAGCCGCGCGCCGATCCAGCGGCTGGCCGACGCGGTCGCCGAATGGTTCGTGCCGGCGGTGATCGCCGTCGCCGTGGTCACCTTCGTCGCCTGGGGCGTCTGGGGACCCGATCCGGCGCTGACCCACGGGCTCGTCGCCGCCGTCACGGTGCTGATCATCGCCTGTCCCTGCGCCCTGGGCCTCGCCACGCCCATGGCCGTGATGGTCGGGATCGGCCGGGGCGCGCAGGCCGGCGTGCTGGTGCGCGACGCCGAGGCGCTGGAGCGGATGGAGAAGGTCGACACCATCATCGTCGACAAGACCGGCACGCTCACCGAGGGCCGGCCCACGGTCACCGCCATCGTCGCCGCCGGCGGCCTAGACGAGGACACCCTGCTTCGGCTGGCGGCGGGCGTGGAGCGGGCGAGCGAGCATCCGCTGGGCCACGCCATCGTCCGCGCCGCCGAGGAGCGCAAGCTGGACATTCCCGCCGTGACCGGCTTCGACAGTCCCGTGGGCAAGGGCGCGATCGGCACGGTCGAGGGCAGGACGCTCGTCATCGGCAATGCCGCCTTCATCGAGGAGCACGGCGTGCGCACCGGCGGCCTCGACCATCAGGCCGACCAGCTCCGCACGCACGGCGCGACGGCCATCTTCGTCGCCGTCGACGGGCGGATCGGCGGCGTGCTCGCCATCGCCGACCCGGTCAAGAAAAACGCCCTCGCCGTGGTGAAGGAGCTGCACCGCGCCCGGGTGCGCATTGTCATGATGACCGGCGACAACCGCACCACCGCCGAGGCGGTCGCGCGCGAGCTGGGCATCGACGAGGTCCATGCCGAGGTGCTTCCGGGCGACAAGGCCGACAAGGTGCGCCAGCTTCGCGGCGAGGGGCGCGTGGTCGCCATGGCCGGCGACGGCGTCAACGACGCGCCGGCGCTGGCCGCCGCCGATGTGGGCATCGCCATGGGATCGGGCACCGACGTGGCCATGGAAAGCGCCGCCATCATCGTCCTGCAGGGCGACCTGTCGGGCATCCTGCGCGCCCGCCGCCTGAGCCGCGCCACCATACGGAACATCCGGCAGAACCTGTTCCTGGCCTTCGTCTACAACGTCGCGGGCGTGCCGATCGCGGCCGGCGCGCTCTATCCCCATTTCGGCATCCTGCTGACGCCGATCTTCGCGGCGGCGGCCATGTCGCTGTCCTCGGTCAGCGTGATCGCCAACGCCCTGCGACTGAAAAGGGCGAGGCTCTGACGGCTGGGCCGGCAGCCTCTGGACCCGTGCTTCGCGACGGGCCCGCGGCCCTCCTCAGCACTCCCGGTTTTGTTTGTTCACAAAAGCCGAGAGCCCTGAGGGGCCGCGCAGCGGCGTCGCGAAGGGCGACTCCAGCACGTTCCGCCGGAACCGCCTAGGCGTTCTTCCGCTTCCCCGCGTCCATGCCGGCGAGCCAGCCGAACACCATGCCCGGGCCGAGGGTGCCGCCGCCGCCGCCATAGGTCATGCCCATGGGCGAGGCCATGACGTTGCCCGCCGCGTAGAGGCCGGGGATCGGGTTCTTGTCCAGGTCGAGCACGCGGGCGACCGTATCGGTCTTGGGGCCGCCCTTGGTGCCGATGGCGCCGCTTTTCACCTCGACGGCGTAGTAGGGGCCGCCCTCGATGGGGCCGAGCGTGGCTTCCTTCTTGCCCTTGTTCCAGGGATCGCCCCACCAGCGGTCGTACCAGCTCTCGCCGCGGTGGAAATCCGGGTCGCTGCCCTGGGCCACGTTGGCGTTCCAGCGCGCGACCGTCGCCTCCAGCGCGTCGCCGGGGATGCCCAGCTCGCCGGCCAGCTCGGCGAGCGTCTCGCCCGAGGTGATCCAGTCGGGGGCGCGGCCGCCGGCGGGGACCGAGCCGCGGCCCTGGGCGAAGCCCCATTTGTCGTAGAATTTCTGGTTGAACACCACCCAGGCCGGCAGGTTCACATAGGAGCACGAGATCGGGTCCTGCTCGTGGAACGCGGCGCCGAAGGCGTTGTAGTTGGCCGCCTCGTTGGTGAAGCGCCTGCCCTGCCTGTTGACCATGATCGAGCCGGGGAAGGTGCGCTCGGACGTGAACAGCGCCTTGCCGGCCGAGTTGACCGGGCCTTCGACCACCGGCATCCACCATGCCTCGCGCATGTTGCCCAGCGCGGCGCCCGCCTTCATGGCCATCTTCAGGCCGTCGCCGGTGTTGGTGGGCACGGCCACGCTGGTGTCGAGCGGGCCGCGCAGGAAAGCGGTCTTGAAATCCTCGTTCCAGTCGAAGCCGCCGGTCGCCAGCACCACGTTGCGGGTCGACACCTCGAAGCGGCCGTCCGGCCCCTCGACGATCAGGCCGGCGACGCCGCCGTCCTTCATCACCAGATCGACGGCGCGGCAGTTCACCTGCGGCTCGATGCCGCGGTCGAGGCAGCCGCGCAGCAGGCGCGCGATCAGCGCCTGGCCCAGGCCGCGCTCGTCGTTCTGCTTGCGTTTCTGCTTCTCCGCCTCGGGCAGGTCCTGCGGCACCGCCTGGCACAGCGTGGTCTCGCCCACGGTCACGTGCATGTTGGGCCAGTAAGGCGAGATGGTCACCTTGTCGCGCCAGTCGCCCAGCTCGTAGAACGAGAACGGCGGGCATTCCAGGGTGCGCCCGCCGCCCGGCTTGCCGCCGGGCTGTTCCGGGTGATAGTCGGGGAAGTCGGGCACGCACTGGAACTTCACCGGCGTGCGGCCTTCGATGAACTCGACCATCTCCGGGCCGGCCTTGACGAAGGCCTCGGCCATCTCGCGCTCGATCAGGCCGTGCGACATGGACATGAGGTAGGTGACCGCCTCGTCCGCGCTGTCGGCCTTGCCCAGCGCGTGCATCTGGCGGTTGTTGGGAATCCAGACCTGGCCGCCCGACCATGCCGACGTGCCGCCGACCTTGTCCCATTTCTCGAAGATGGCGACCCGCGCGCCCTGCTCGTGGGCGGCGATCGCCGCCGTGAAACCCGCCGCGCCCGTGCCCAGCACGACGACATCATAGTCCTGCATGACTCACCCCGTTCCGACTCGTGGAGCGACAGTCTGGCCAGCACGGGGCCGCGTTACAAGACGATTGTTATAAAACCGCGCCGCGCGGCCGGAACCGGAAGCAGAGGATGCAGGTCGCGCCCGCCCACAAAGCGAGCAGCAGATAGGACCAGGCATAGTCCCCCGTCTGCTCGCGCAGCCAGCCGAACAGCACAGGTCCGGTGGCGGCCAGCACATAGCCGCCGGTAAGGCTCATGGCCGAGAGGCGTCGCAGCGCGTCGGGCCGGTCCTCGTAATCGACGGGCAGCATGAGCGACAGCGGGAACATGGCGCCGGTGGACAGGCCGACGCACACGGTCCACAGCCAGGGCGCGGCGAGCGGCAGGAAGGCGAGGCCCGCGCAGCCGGCGCCGCCGATCGCCACCGAGCCGACGAGCTGCCAGCGGCGGTCGACCATGTGACGGGCGAACCAGGTGACCGCCAGCGAGGACGCCATCCCGGCGACGGAGAGCACCAGCAGCAGCATGCCCGTCTCGCCGCTGGACCAGCCCGCCTCGGCATAGGTCGGCGGTATCCAGGTCAGCGTGGTGTAGAACATGGCCGAGGACAGCGCGGCGAACAGCGTGATCCGCCAGGCGAGGCCGCTGCGCAGCGGGAAGCCGAAGCGCGGCCCCTGCCCGCCATTCGCCGGCGCGGGCCAGCCATAGCCGGCGAGCCACAGCGCCGCGCCCGCGAACGCCGGCGTGGCCCACCAGGCGAGCGATACCGACCAGGACGCGGACAGGCCCGGCGTCACCACCGCCGCGACGCCCGCGCCCGCCGTCATGGCCGTGGCCTGCACCGCCATCGCCAGCGCCGCCCCGCCGCCGAAGCTGCGCTTGGCGATGTCGGGCATCAGTGTCTGCGCGGCGGCGATGCCGATGCCGCAGACCGCCGCCGACAGATAGAGGACCACGGGCGCCTCGACGAGCCGGGCCAGCGTGCCGAGGCCGACCAGCAGGACGGCCCAGAACACCAGCCGCTCGCTGCCCAGGCGTCCCGCCAGCATGGCCGCGAAGGCGGGCACGATGCCCATCATCAGGACGGGAATGGTGGTGATGAGCCCGGCGGCGGCATGGCTGAGCTGCAACGCCGAGCGGATGGTGTCGAGCAGCGGCGGCACCGAGCTGATCGCCGGCCGCAGATTCACCGCCATGGCGATCATGGCCGCCATCAGCACCCAACCCGCGCGGTTCATCGCCCGTCACCCATGAGACGATAGCTAATCGATCCCGCGGCGGGCCGACACCCTTAAAACGCGATCAGCCGCCCGCCGGCGGCGCCGACGCGCCGCCGATGAAATAGATGAGGACGGCCAGCAGGGTCACCAGGGCCATGAGGCCGATCAGCGCCAGCCAGCGGCGACTGCTCTTGCGCTCGTAGAGCTTGCCCTGGCGGGATTCCTGGCCCGACAGCACGGGTGGGTCCTCGGGGTGCAGATTCAGATTTTTCGGTTCCGGAGTCATGCAGGCTAAACGCCGTCACGGCGCACCGGGTTCCGCGCTCACCCCTCGCCGACGAAACGGATCCATCCCTCGTCCGGGGCGAAGCGCGGGCCGTGCCGGCGCTCCAGCTCCATCAGGCTGCGGACGATCTGCTCGGCGCCCTCGGCGCGGGCATAGTGCAGCGGCCCGCCGGTGAACGGCGCGAAGCCGGTGCCGAAGATCATGGCCGCGTCGAGCGTGTCCTCCTCGGCCACGACCCCTTCGCGCAGGCAGGCGACACAGGTGTTGATCATGGGCAGGATCAGCCTGTCGGCCGCGTCGGCGGGCGGCGTGCCCGCGCGTCCCTTCCTCGGCCTGCCGCCGCTCCAAGCGTAGAAGCCCTTGCCCGTCTTCATGCCCAGCTCGCCGCGCGCGACCTTGTCGCGCAGCCGGTCGAGGCCCGGCGACGGCGGCGTCCCCAGCCTGGCGGTCAACATGTCGGCGACGGCGAGGCAGATGTCGAGGCCCACGCGATCGGCCAGCTCGACCGGCCCGACCGGCATGCCGAAGGCCTCGGCGGCCCGGTCGATGGTCGCCCCGGCGACGCCTTCCTCGAGCATGGTCATGGCCTCGCCCATGTAGGGCATCAGAGCGCGGTTGACGAGAAAGCCCGGCTCGCTGGCGACCGGCGCGGGCATCTTGTCGATCTGGCGCACGAAGGCGCGGGCGCGGCTGAAGGTGACGTCGAAGATCTCCTCGTGGGCGACGACCTCCACCAGCTCCATCCGCGAGACCGGGTTGAAGAAATGCAGGCCGACCAGCCTTCCGGGATTGCGCAGGTCGGCGCCCAGCTCGTCCAGCGAGATGCTGGAGGTGTTGGTGGCGAGCAGCGCCGACGGCTTCATGCGCGGCTCGACGCTCTCGTAGATCGCCTTCTTCAGCGCCAGCGTCTCGGGCACCGCCTCGATGACCAGATCGGCCCGGGCGATGCCGTAGCCATGCGGGTCGGGCACCAGCCGGTCGAGCGCGTCGCGAACCTGCGGGCCGGTCATGCGCCGCGCGCGGTAGAGCGCCTCGGCCCGCCGGAGCGCCCCGGCGATGGCCTCCGGCCTCTGGTCCGACAGGGTGACGCGCAGACCCTTCATGGCGCACCAGCCGGCGATGTCGCCGCCCATGGCGCCGGCGCCGATGACATGGACATGGTGCAGCGGCTTGCCGCCTTCCCCGGTCTTGCGCAGCGCCTCGCGCAGGAAGAAGGCGCGGATCAGGTTCTGGGCCGTCCGGCCGGCGAGCAGCGCGGCGAAGCTCTCGATCTCGGCGTTGCGCATGGCGCCCGGCCGGTCGCCGTGCCGCTGCCACAGGTCGATCAGCGCATAGGGCGCGGGGTAGTGCGCCTCGGGCGCCCGCTTGCGCGCCTCGGCGCGCATCCGGTCGGCGAGGAAGCCGCGCAGCATGGGTTTGCGCTCGATCTTCTCGCGCAAGGTGGGGCGGCGCGGGGCGATCCCGCCGGCGACCGCCGCCGCCACCGCGGCGGCCACGTGCCGTTCCCGGGTCACGGCGTCGACCAGCCCAATCGCCCTGGCGCGGCGCGCATCGACCGTCTTGCCGGTGAGCATCATGGTCATGGCCTCGACCGGCGAGATCAGGCCGATCGAGCGCACCGTGCCGCCCAGTCCCGGATGCAGGCCGAGCAGCACCTCGGGGAAACCGAGCTTCGCGCCCTCGACGGCGATGCGGGTGCGGCAGGCCAGCGCCAGCTCCAGGCCGCCGCCCAGGCAATGGCCGTGGATCACCGCGACCGTGGGGATCGTCAGCTCGGAAAGGGCGTCGATCACCATGTGGCCCTGCGACAGGCGCCGCTCGATCTCGTCAGCATCGTGCAGGCCGGCGAAGCGGGCCACGTCCGCCCCGGCGCAGAAGCCGGCGCGCTTGGCCGAGCGGATGACGATGCCGGCCGGGCTTTCGGGCAGCATCCGCCGCAGCACGTCGGCCAGCTCGTCCAGCACCTCGTCGTCGATGGTGTTGACCGACGCGCCCATCTTGTCGAACAGCAGCCAGGCGACGCCGTGCTCGTCGAGGCCGTAGCGCCAGTGGCGCAGCATGTGGCTGGCGGCGACGTCGAGGCCGGTCTCCAGCTCGCGCGCCTCGAGGGCCGCCAGCACGTTCTTCGACAGCGGGCGCATCATATCCTCTCGATCATCATGGCGCCGCCCTGGCCGCCGCCGATGCATTCGGTGGCGATGCCGCGATCGAGCCCCATGCGGTGCAGCGCGTTCACCAGATGGAGCACGATCCGGTTGCCGCTGGCGCCGACCGGATGGCCGAGGCTGATGGCGCCGCCGTCCGGGTTGAGCCGGTCGCGCTCGATGAGGCCGAGCGCGTCCTCGAGGCCCAGCACGGTCTGGCAGTAGTCGGCATCGTTCCAGGCCGCGAGGCAAGCGAGCACCTGGGCGGCGAACGCCTCGTTCAGCTCCCACAGGTCGATGTCGCCCATGCCCAGGCCGCGCCGCTTCAGCAGCTCGGCGGCGCACAGGGTGGGGCCGAGCCCCATGATCGACGGATCGAGCGCCGACCAGTGGCTGTCGACGATGACCGCGCGCGGCTT
>CAZVVC010000052.1:0-14533 GCA_964630425.1 uncultured Bifidobacterium sp.
CGGGGACCGAGCTGCTGTTCGAGGGCTATATCGACCGGAACGCGGTGAACGCCCTGCTGGCGGCGGCGAGGGATCTCCCCCAAGTCAGGCTGATCCACCTGGAAAGCTGGGGCGCCGAACTCGCCGATGCCTGGCGGATGCGCGATCTGGTGAAGGCGAGGGGTTGGGACACGGCGACGTCGAACGTCTGCCTGTCCGGCTGCACGCTCGTGCTGATCGGCGGCGACCGGAGATACATGCGCGACGGCGCGCGCGTGGGATTCCATTCCGTGTGGGTCTGGCCGCCCAGCCGCGCGCGCACCGCCGAGGCCAATGCGGAGATCGTCCGCGACATGGTGGCGCATGGCGTGACCGACGCTTTCGCGGTGAAGGCCATGAGCCAGCCCAACGCCAGGATGTGGTTTCCCCCGGCGGGCGAACTGCTGCGCGCGGGCGTGGTCGACGTGGTGTGCGGGGCCGGGGCGGGCGTGACCGTCGGGGACGAGGGAGACGCGGTCACCGGGTGCAAGAACACCTGACGCCGGCTCGGCTCTCTCGACCGAAAGTTTACGCCTGCGGAACCAACCTCGCCGCCCGCCGTTATCCGTATATCCCTCCCCTGGGATACCGCGATCGCGGTGACTTCCAAACTAGCCGCCTTCCGCGCGAAGACGGTACAGGGCGCCCGGATCCCCCTCGCGGGCGCCCTACTTTTGTCCCTTCCCGGAGACTGGCGCCCCGGAGACTGGCGGCGCCGCGCGGCAGCGTTCGGCGAAGCGCCAGCTTTCGGCGTCGGCCGTGCAGGCGGAATCGTCGCCCAGCATCACGCCCTGCCAGGCATCGCGCAGGCGCCGGGCGTGCGCTTCCGCGGGCAGGCGCGGCGCGGGCCTCGTCAGGCTGATGGTGACGTCGAACTGGTTGCCGGCCGCGTCGCGCCAGGTAAATCCCCCTTCCGCCTTCCCGCCCGTCCGGGTCCACGGGTCGCTGCCGCCGGCGGCGAGCCTCAGGTCGGAAACGGCGACGGCGGTGGCGTCCGCCCGCGGATCGGTCATGCATGGCCTCCTCGATCTGTCAGGAGGGAGTAACCATCGGTTATGTTGCCGGATGAAATAGATAACCATAAGTTATATTTCTTGCCGTGGGTTGGCTCAGGCGATATGAGATATGTTCTTCATTTGTTCCTTTCGGAGTCGTGCATGATGAAGCTGTCGTCCCTGTCGCTGCGGGCACGCAGGATGCAGGCATTGCGGCATCTGGGAAAAGCGGTGGCGGCCTATTACGGTCTGGACGAGGCCGCCGTGCTCGAGGACGCGGCGCGTTTCGCGGGCGAGCCGTCCCTCATCGACGTTCCCGCCGAGATGCAGAAGCCCGCCATCGACTATCTGTGCGGGCGACTGCTGCTGCCTGATCCCGGCACCCGGAGATCATCTACATGATTTCGTTGATCTTCCTGTGCAGGGAAACGGGCAGGCCGCTCTCGTCGCCGAAATAGAGATAGTCCGCGGTCGCGCCCGTGAGCTGGCGGATGCGGCCCAGGGTTTCAGGGTGGGGATAGCTCTCGGCCCGCTCGTATTTGCGGTAGGCGGCTTCCTCGATCCCCAGGGCCTGGGCGAAGGCGCGCCGGGTCGCGAAGCCGCAGGCCTCGCGCACCAGGCGAAGCCGCCCGGCGAATCCGGAGAGCTGTTCGATCAGCGCCTTGGACATCACCACCCCGCGTGTAACCCGCCGTTTTGTCTGGATAAAGTCGATACACGATGGGAGAGGTAATTGAAAGTTATATTCTCGGATGTGTGCGGCGGCTCGCAGGGCCGTGCGACGCAGGCCGGCAGCGCGTTCATCCGCGCAACCAGAAGGCCCTGCGCCGGCCAGCCGGCCGCCGTGCCGCCGGGGCGGCATCCGTTCCCATTCCCGGAGCCGCCCCGGCCCCTCTTTGCCAGAAAGGACGTTCCATGCGCGATACACCGGCCTGTCCGCCCGAGACAGGCGATGCGAGGCTGCACCGCGAGGCGGTGGACCTGTTGACCTTCCTCGAGCGGCAGGAGCGGTTGACCTATCTGCATCCCGCCGACGGGCTGGCCCTGGCGGGCAGCGACGGCGAGCGGCGCGCGGCGGTCGCCCGCTTCCGGCGGCTGGGGATGCGCGGCGGCGTGCCCGACCTGATCGTCGCCGCGCCGGGCGGGGTCACCGGCTGGGTGCGGCTGAAGACCGGCAGCGGACGGCTCTCGTTCGCCCAGGCGGGCTGGTCCGACGGCCTGCACCGGCTGGGCCACAACCACAAGGTCGTGCGCGACATGGACGGACTGGTCGCCATGCTGCGCGGCATGGGGGTGATGGCTTGACCGCCAAGCGGAACATGAACCCGGACTATCGCCGCTACCTGGCCGGCAGGCTGATGCAGATGGCCAGGTCCGGGCGGACGCAAGGGCAGGCGGGGCGGGCCGTGGGCCTGACGCCGCGGGTGACGGGGCTGATCTGCCGCGAATACGGCATCGAGTTCCTCGCCGTCGGCCTGCGGCGGCGCATCGACGCCGGGCCGCGGATCGCCCCGCCGGAATTGCAGGCGGCGGTCGACGAACTGCGCCGGCACCACGCGCCGGTCTGCGCCGAGGCGACGATCCGGCGGCCGCACATGGTGCCGCGCCCCTACGGGATGCGGACGCTGTTCCGCGTCGGCGACCGCTGGGGCGTGACCGCGGACGAGGTGATCGTCATGGCGGATGAGTGCCGGGCTCGCAGGGCCTGACCCTTCATCGCCCGCAGGGTCTGACCCTTCATCGAACGAAGCTGAAAGGGAGGAAGCGGCATGGCGAGACGCGGCCGCAAGCGCGATCCCAATGCCAGGCGCCGCCAGACGACGGTCGCCGGCCGCGCGCCGGCGATGGACCACGGGACGCTGGAGGCGCAGTTGCGCCGGGCCGAGATGGTGAACGCAGCGGTCCGGCGGGTGGAGGCGGGACGGGTGCTGACCGACACCGACCTCGCCCTGTCCGGCTCGCAGCTCGGCATCCTGCTGGCGCGGGGCGTCATCGACCGGCGCCAGTTCGAGGCCGGCGAACGCTATCAGGCACTCGCCTGGGCGGCCCACGGCAGGCCGTTCGCCCGCGCCGTCGACATCGCCCGCCCGCGCGGCGAAGGGCCGGCAGCGCCGGAATCCGACGGTTCCGACGAGCAGGATCGCCGACACACCGGGGCGCGGCGGGCGCTGGCGCGGCTCGATGCCCGGCTGGCGGCGGCGGGCGCGGCGGCCGCCCGGGCGGTGAAGCAGGTCTGCCAGTTCGACCGGCCGGCAAGTGCCGAGGCGCATCCCATGCTGCGCGCGGGGCTCGAGGCGCTGGCCCTGCTGTGGGAGGGGCGCGCGGCGCCTAGAACTGGTCCTTGAAGAGGCTGAGGCATTTGGGGCGGTAGGTCTTCACGCTGCGCCAGCGGGCGCGGGCATAGTCGGACACGTCGCGGAAGCGGGGCGGCGGGGCGCGGTCGGACAGCCCGGCGCCGACCAGCCGGTCCCTGAACGAGGAATCCTGCGCGGCGAACGGTCCGGCCGGGTCGGCGCTGGCGGCATAGCCGGCGAGCATGGCGCCGTCCCAGGCGAGCCCGGCCTGCGCCGCGCCCTGGGCGATCCAGCACAGCGGCCCGAGCGAGAGGCCTTTGTCGTCGTCGCCGCCGCCGACGCTGCCGTGGGTGCCGGGAAACCAGCTCTGCTGATAGGGCTGGCTCTCGGCGGGAAGGCCGGCCGCGCCCTTGTCCGCGTTCAGCTTGTCCATGTTGCTCCACAGGGTGGGCTGGAAGGTGTTGCGGCGCTCGTCGATGGACACGGCGTGACGCGCCATCTCGACGAAGCTGGATAGGTCGGTGTCGTGGAAGCGGTACTTGTCGTTCACCTCGTCGGAGAACGGCAGCACCTTGGGCACGCCGAGCGAGCCCACCGTGTCCCATACGCCCACATAGCGCACGCTGCCGCGCGTGTCCGGCGCGGCGGCTATGTTGGCGACCGTGGCGACCTGCTGGCTGTTGGCCTTCTTGAAATCCAGCGTCGCCCGATCGTTCACGCCGATCTTGCGGTCGCGGTAGAGGTCGATGGCCCTGTCGATCTCGCCGATCCGGTCGCGCCGCAGGATCCAGCACTTGCGGAGCAGGCCGGCCAGGCTGCGCGCCGTATAGGCGCCGCGCGAGAAGCCGAAGATGAAGATGCGGTCGCCGGGCGCATAGTTCAGGCACAGGAACTGGTAGGCCTGGGCGATCTTGGCGTCGAGCCCCTTGCCGAGGCCGCCGCCGACGATCCTGACCACCTCGTCCAGGATGCCCTGGCCGACGCCGACGCCGTCGTCGTAGAACACCACCTGCGGCATGACCGGGCTGGTCGCGGTGGCCGGGCTGTTCGGCGCCACGCAGCGCGCGAGGCGCGAGACATTGGTCGGATTGGGCTGCCCCAGGCTTTGCCAGGTGCCGTCGCAGAAAACAGCGATGTTCTTCATATCCCGCCCGCGGTTAGGGCGCCCCCGCGCGGGAGTATGCCGCCGCGCGGGAAGGTTGGGAAGGGGCTGCCGACGCGCTTGCTCCCGTGGCGGTGGCCGCATAGTCTGCCCGCCTGACGGACGGGGCGCTCGTCCCGTCGAAGACGACAATGGAGGGACAGGAATGCGGGCCTGGCGGGCGGAGAAATTCGGGGAAGCGGTCGATGTGCTCGAGCAGGTGGACGCGCCCATCCCCGAGCCGAAGGGCAACCAGATACAGGTGAAGGTCTCGGCGGCGGGTGTCGGCCTGCCGGACGTGCTGATGCTGCGCGGCGTCTATCCCGCGGTCTCGGCGCCGCCGGTGACGCCGGGCCAGGAAGTGGTGGGCGTGGTCACGGCCGCGGGTCCCGAGGCCGACGTGGCGGTGGGCACCAGGGTGATGACGTCGGTGCTGTTCGCGGCGGGGGCGGGCGGATTCGCCGAATACGCGCTGGCCGCGTCGACCTCGGCCATGACCATTCCGGGCAATTTCAGCGACGAGGAGGCCGCCGGCTTCTACGTGCCCTATCACACGGGCTATGTGGGCCTGATCCAGCGCGGCCAGCTCCAGGCGGGCGAGACGCTGCTGGTGCTGGGCGGGGCGGGCTCGTCGGGCTCGGCGGCGATCATGCTCGGCAAGGCCTGTGGCGCGACCGTGATCGCGACGGCGAGCAACGAGGAGAAGGCCGAGTTCTGCCGCAGGCTGGGCGCCGATCACGTCGTCAACTATTCCAGGCAGCCGATCCACAAGGCGGTGCGCGAGATCACCGGCAACAAGGGCGCGAACCTGATCTACGATCCGGTCGGCGGCAGCGCCTACGAGGCGGCGACCAAATGCGTGGCGCAGCATGGCCGCATCGTGCTGATCGGCTATGGCAGCGGCGAATGGCCCAGGGTCGACCCGCTGCATGTGGTGCTGAAATCCTATTCGGTCGTCGGCGCGTTCGCCGGCGCGCGCACCACCGAGGAAACCCGCGCGCACCATGCCGAGCTGGGCAGGCTGGCCGAGGCGGGCAGGATCGCCGTGCCGGTGGACAAGGTGTTCGGCTTCGACCAGGTGCCGCAGGCCATCGACCGGCTGGCGAAGGGCGAGATGCTCGGCAAGGTGGTCGTGCGCATCTGAAGCCCGGTTTTTCCTGTCCTCGGGCGTTTGCCCGCGGCGTTCGAGGCTGTATAAGGGGCGCCTGGATTACCCATCGGTAACAGGCTGCTCATGGACCGCTTCGAGGACTACAACGAGATCGCCGACCGGCTTGCCGATCACGCGCGCGACGGCACCACCGATTCCGCGCCGGAGGTGATGCGCATTCCGGCGTCCTATTATCTCGATCCGGCGCTCTGGGCGCTGGAGGTGGAGCGCATCTTCAGGCGCGTGCCGCTGCTGCTGGCCTTCACCGGCGAGCTGCGCCAGCCCGGCCGCTACAAGGCGATGACGGTGGTCGGCGTGCCGGTGGTGATGATCCGCGGCAGGGACGGCGCGGTGCGCGCCTTCATGAATGTGTGCCGCCACCGCGGCGCGCTGGTGATGGAAGAGGGCGCGGGCAAGTGCGTGCGGATGGTGTGCCCCTATCACGCCTGGAGCTATGACGACCGCGGCGCGCTGGTGAAGGTGGCGGACGCCGAGAAGTTCGGCGATTTCGACGCCGAAGGCGAGGGCCTGACCGAGCTTCCCTGCGCCGAGCGGGCGGGGCTGATCTTCGTCAGCCTGACGCCGGGCGCGGCGATGGACATCGACGCCTGGCTGGGCGGCTTCCGCGAGGAGCTGGAAAAGCTGGAGATGGACAGGTGGGAGGTGGTCGCCGCCCAGCAGCTCGAGACGGCGAACTGGAAGCTGGCCCATGACGGCTATGTGGACGGCTATCACATCGCCTCGCTGCATCCCAAGACCATCGCCGTGTTCTCGCAGTCCAACGTGCTGACCTATGATGCCTTCGGGCCGCACCAGCGCATCGGCTTCGCCCATCACGACATCCTGCCGGTCGCCGGCAAGCCGGCGCCCGAGCGGCGGCTCAACGACGGCCTCACGGTGATCCGGACGCTGTTCCCGCACGTGTCCTTCGCCGTCCGCCACGGCGAGGGCGGGGTCGTCTCGCTGCTGTTTCCGGGCGAGAGCCACGACAGGTCGGTCACGACGCAGGTGTTCCTCGCCGCGAAGGCGCCCGAGACCGAGGAGGAGCGCGTCCTGTTCGCCGCGCGCACCAAGATGCTGCACGACGTGGTGAAGGACGAGGACTACAAGACCGTCGATGGCGTGCAGGCGGGCCTGGCCTCCGGCGCGATCCCCGACGTCATCTTCGGGCGCAACGAGTTGGGGAACCAGCGCCTGCACCGATGGATCGCCCATTACTCGCAGGAAAACCCCGATCCGGCCCACGCGCCCGATCTGTGATCGGGGGATGTATCGACGCCGGCCGGCTATGGCGCGGTCGGTGCCTCTATTTCGTCATCGCGAACGCAGCGCGGCGGTTCAGTCGTGGTGCAACACCCAAATTTCACCGTGTTCCTGAGCGTGTCGAAGGGCCTGCATCGGCGCTCGTGCAAGGCCCTTCGACACGCTCAGGGACACGGATAGGGTTGTTCTCGCATCAAAGCTGGATCGCCGCCCCCTGCCGGCGGTCAGTTCAGCCGGCCGCCCAACCGCTTGCCGAGGGCGGCGACGGCCTCGCGGACGCCGTCGAGGCCCGGATGGACGCGCAGCGCCTCCTCGAACGCGATGAGCGCGCCGGCCTCGTCGCCGCGGCGCAGGCAGATCTGGCCATAGCCCGACAGCGCCCCGAAATGGCGCGGCTCGAGCTTGAGGGTCTCGATGATGTCGGCGACGCTGTCCTCGTCGCGGTCCATCAGGAACATCAGGGTGGCGCGCTTGTTCCAGGCCTCGGCCCAGAGCGGGAAGCCGGCGACGAGGCGGTCCAGCTCGCGCTCGGCCACCTCGTAGGAGCGGGCCTGCATCATGCGCAGCGCCCGGTGCATGGCGTCCACCGCCTGGGGATCGGAATGGAAGGTCCAGATGTTCCAGATCATCCCCTCGGTTTCCTCGGCGTCGCGGGGCGGCGGGTCCGTGGCCAGGTCCGCGAACAGGGAATCGAGCACCTCGGGCAGCGTGCCGACCGGCGTGCGATCGGGTGCGGTGACGATCAGATCGATGACCTGACGGTAAAGATCCATCGAATGCCTCCGGACGCCTGCGCCGGCGCCCAACCTACTCCCGCGCGGCGGTGCTGGGAAGCAGCGTGATCCGGAACGCCGCGCCGTTATCGGAAGGCAGTAGGGAAAGGGCGCCGCCATAGGCGCGCAGCAGCGAGCGGGCGATGGGCAGGCCGAGGCCGGTCCCGCCGTCGGCGCGGCGCGTGGTGAAGAACGCCTCGAAGACGCGGTCGCGGTCCCCGGGGGGAATGCCGGGGCCGTCGTCGATCACGTCGACGGTGACGTCCTCGTCCGCCGCCACGCGGACCTCGATGGCGCGGGCGCCGTGCTGGCGGCTGTTGCCGATCAGGCCGGACAGCACGGTTTCGAGCGCGCCCGCCGGAATGGCGGCGACCGCATCCGCGCCCGAGGCGGCGACGCCCAGCCGCCGGGCGATCTCCAGCGGCCGGCAGTCTTCGCCGGCGCCCGCGTGCGCCATGTCGGCCCGCGCCAGCTCCAGCAGGCGGCTGACCAGCAGGTTGAGCCGGTCGGCGTCGGCGGAGATGTTGGCGAGGAAGCGGGCGCGTTCGGCCTCGTCCATCTCCGCGCCGTGCTCGGCAAGCAGCTCGATGGCGCCGCGGATGGCGGTCAGCGGCGTCTTGAACTCGTGGCTGACGGCCGCCGCGAAGTCGCGGATATAGGTGGAGCGTTCGTCGATGCGCGCTTCCATCTCGCGGAAATTGTCGAACAGCGACTGGATCTCGACGGCGGCGGTGACCGGCGTGCGCGGCACGCTGCGCTGGCCGCTCGCCACCCTGCCCATGGCGCCCGCGAGCTGCTCGACCGGGCGGGTGATGCTGCGTCCCAGCAGGCCGGCGACGGCGATGACGATGACCACGATCAGGCCGCCGCCCAGGGCGATCTTGTCCATGTCGTCATAGAGTCCCCGGAACAGGCTGCGGGGCGAGCGGGCCAGCAGTACGGCGCCGACGACCTTGCCGTCCACCGTCACCGGCTGGGCGTGGAAGACCCGGATCGCCGAGGCGCGGCTGAGCCATTCGAAGGGATAACGCTGTTCGTAGCCGCCCTTGAGGCGCAGGGTGCTGCGCGGGCGGCCCGCGAGCGCCGAGGCGACTTCGGGCACATGGGCGAGGGACATGCCCACTTCCTCGCGCCCGGCGACGACGATGCCGTGCCGGTCGAGCACGCGCACGCCGGCGAGCGTGGTCCGCGTCGCCTGGAACATCATCGGCGCGATGCGGGCGGCGGCGGCCTCGGCGGCCCTGTCCGGCTGACGCCGGGTCAGCCTGGCCGGCGGCCGGTCGGGCAGGATGGCGTCGTTCGACAGGCTGGTCTGCGGCTCCAGCGGATTGAAGATCTCCTCCAGATCGATCCCGGGATGGATGGCGGGCAGCGGCGAGAGCGCGTCGGCATAGGCGGCGCCGATCACCGCGCCTTGCACGATCAGCTCGGACTCGGTCTGCCGCACGAGGGTGCTTTCATAGATACGGAAGAAGACGATGCCCACGAGGGGCAGCGCGGCGACGAACAGCAGGGTGCCGAACAGGATGGTGCGCAGCCTGAGGCGCGGCCAGAGGCGCTTCAGCGTCCGCTTCAGCCCATCCATGAGATCATGCCGCGCACGCGCCCAGCCGGTAGCCGACGCCGTGCACCGTGTCGATCAGGCTGGACGCGCCGGCGGCGGCGAACTTGGCGCGGATGTTGCGCAGATGGCTGTCGATGGTGCGGTCGCTGACCACGAAGCCCGGCCGGTACGCGGCGTCCATCATCTGGTCGCGGGTGAACACCTTGTTGGGATGCCGGGCGAGCGCGGCCAGCGCCTGGAATTCGGTGGCGGTGAGCGCGACCGGCCGGCCGTCCCAGGTGGCCTGCCACGCCTCGGTGTCCATGACCAGCAGGCCGTGCCGCAGCACCGTGCTGGGAGGCGCGGCGGGGCGCTCGCGGCCGCGCTTGAGGATGGCGTTGATGCGGGCGACCACCTCGCGCGGGCTGAACGGCTTGGTGACGTAGTCGTCCGCGCCCAGCTCGAGGCCCAGCACCCGGTCGATCTCGTCGTCGCGGGACGACAGGAACAGGATCGGCAGGTCGTGCGCGGCCAGGAGCCGGCGGCAGACCTCGATGCCGTCCATGCGCGGCATGTTGATGTCGAGCACCACCAGGTCGGGAAGCCGGGCGGCGACCCGGTCGAGCGCCTCCTGGCCGTGCTCGGCCTCGTCGACCGCCATCCCGGCCTTGGCGATGGCGAAGCGCAGCACGTCGCGGATATGCGGATCGTCGTCGACGACGAGAATGGTGCGGGTCACGGCCGGGCGTTTCCGGAGGCAGACAGGGGCGATGCGGAAGTGTAGGGCTCGGGCTCGTCGTTGGGAAGCTGGTGAACCGACACGAGCAGCGCCTTTTCCTCCACCAGCGCGAGGATGCGGTGCCCGTGGAAGGTCCATGACCGCCACGCCGCCTGTTCGCGGCGCAGGTCGGCGACCAGGCCGTCGTAGTGGAGCGCGACGGCGCCCTTCAGCCCGTCGCCGATCGGCTGCTGCTGCAACCAGGCCATCGCCGGCAAGGCGGGCGCGCCCAGGCTGGCGAGATAGTATGTGTCGAGTGCGGGACCCTTGCCGGCGATCTCGGCGCAATGGCGCGCATTATAGTCGGCGACGAAGCCACGCAGATCGGCCACCGCGCAACCGGCCAGCAGCACGGTTGCGGCGATCACGTTGGCGTCGACCAGCCAGCCATTGGTCATGCCGCGGGCGACCCGGACGATGACCAGCACCAGCCCCAGCGCGACGAGCGCCATCCACAGCAAGGCCGAAAGCCGCAGCAGGGTCAGCGAGTAGGCGTCCACGTAATCGAGGGTGCGGAGCATGGCCGACAGGGTCAGGAACGCGTTCTGCCCGATCCAGGCGAGCACGAGCAGGCGCACCGTCCGGTCGGCGGCGGTGGCCGAGCCGGGGCGCAGCGCGACCAGCACGAAGCCGGCGGCCAGCAGCGCGGTGGCGATCAGCGGATAGGCGCCGCGATGGGCGTAGTCGGCGAAGGTGAAGCCTTCGGGCAGCGCCGCGCCGCTCCACAGGAAGGCGAGGTCGGAGACGTTCTGCAGCGCGAAGAGGAGGTTGAAGGCGGCCAGCGACCAGGTGACCGAGCCGGCCGTCAGCCAGGTGTCGGGCCGCGGCGCGGCGACCGTGGCCGCCGGGATCATCGGGCCGGCCGGCCGGCGGCGGAGGCGCCAGCGCCACCGCGCCAGGCCGTAGACCGCGGTGAACGAGACCAGCCAGAGCAGCAGGCGCGGCAGGGCGACGCCGCCCATGACGGCGGCAAGGTCGAGCCGCGCCAGCAGGCTGTCGAGCAGGGGATTGGCCGCGGCGAAGAGGGCGAGGAACACCAGGCCGAGGGCGACGGGCACGATCAGGAGTCGCAGGCCGCGCAGGACGGAGGCCATGCGGCGGCGGCGCAGGCGCGACAGGATGCCGATATCGGCCAGCGGCGCGGCCCACAGGCCGATGGAATGGGCAAGGCCGAGGCGGAACCACTGTCCCGCGCCGCCTATCCGGCGGAGGCGGGCCAGGCTGATCGTCACGAGCGCGCACCAGAGCAGCACGCATGCCAGAGGATTGGGACTGTCGAGCAGGGCAAGGGCCATCATCCAGCCGGCCGACCACGCGGCGACCTCCAACGCCGACACGTCCCGCCCGCGCCGGGACAGCGCCAGCGCGGCCAGCAGGGCGGCGGCGAAGAGACCCAGCGTGCTTCCCGGCGTCACGTCCTGATCGAACAGGATGTCGGCGGTGACGGCGACGGCGGCCGCGAGCGCGGCTTTCACGGTCCAGCCGGGACGCCAGCGCGGCGTGTGCCAGCGCGGCAGGGCCCGGATGACGTCGGCGGTGGCGATCATGGACTTCCCTCCTTGGTTTCGGAGGATCATCGCCGCCGGCCGCGCAGCAGGGTGGGAGCGGACGCTGAATTCGGCCGGAGCTTCGGTGCAGAAACCGTGCAGCTCAGGCGGCCTGGCCGGCGCTCCAGCCCGAGGACCACGCCCACTGGAAATTGTAGCCGCCGAGCCAGCCGGTCACGTCGACGGCCTCGCCGATGAAATACAGCCCCGGCACCTCGCGGGCCTGCATGGTGCGGGAGTCGAGGCCGTTGGTGTCGACGCCGCCGGCGGTGACCTCGGCGGTGCGGTAGCCCTCGGTGCCGGCGGGCGCGAGGCGCCAGTCGTTCACGGCGGCCGCCAGGGCGCGCAGGCGCTTGTCGGACAGGTCCGCCAGATTGCCGGCGAGGCCCCCGGCATCGCCGATCGCCTGCGCCAGCCGCTTGGGCAGAAGCGCGGCAAGCGCCGTGTGGGGCGCCTGCCGGCCGTTGGCGGCGCGCGCCTCGCGCAGCCGGGCGAAGACGTCGAGGCCGGGAAGCAGGCTGACGGCGATCTCCTCGCCGGGCCGCCAGTAGGACGAGATCTGCAGGATGGCCGGGCCGCTGAGGCCGCGATGGGTGAACAGCAGCGCCTCGTCGAACCGGACCTTGCCGCAGCGGACGGCGGCGCCCTCGACCGAGACGCCGGCCAGCGGCTCGAGACGCCCGAGCGTCGCCGGATCGAAGGTCAGCGGCACCAGCGCGGCGCGCGGCTCGACGACGGCAAGGCCGAAGCGGCGGGCGACGTCGTAGGCGAAGCCGGTCGCGCCCATCTTGGGAATGGAAAGGCCGCCGCTGGCGACGACCAGCGACCGGCAGCGGGCGGGGTCGCCGTTCAGCGTCATGGAAAAGCCGTCCGCCGTGCGCTCGAGCCCGGCGACCGCCGTCGACAGGCGCAGTTCCGCACCGTGGCGCTTCATTTCCTTCACCAGCATGTCGACGATCTGCCGGGACGACGCGTTGCAGAAAAGCTGGCCCAGCGTCTTCTCGTGCCAGCCGATGCCGTGACGGTCGACCAGCGCGATGAAATCGCGCTGGGTATAGCGGCGCAGCGCCGAGATGCAGAAGCGCGGATTGGCCGAGAGGTAGTTGGCCGGCCCCGCGCCCAGATTGGTGAAATTGCAGCGTCCGCCGCCCGAGATGCGGATCTTCTCGCCGGGCGCCAGGCCATGTTCGACGACCAGCACCGAGCGGCCGCGTTTCGCCGCCTCGGCCGCGCACATCATGCCGGCCGCACCGGCGCCGATCACGATGACGTCGACGTCCTTCACCGGGTCTCCGTTGGCTGGGCGCCCTGTATAACGTCTTTGCGGCGCATTGCGAGAGCGGTACTTGACCTCGGCCTGCGCAATCGCCATTTGTGACGGTACTGGGTCCGGGCCCCTCTGGCGGCTCCGTTCTGCCGCGATGTCGGACTCTTCCACCTGACGGGCGCCGGTGGCGCCTGAATTCTGGGAGCTGCCCATGGCTTTCGCCGGATCGGTCAATTTCGACGATTACAAGACCAGCGGTTCTTGCCACGACAATGCGCGCGTGCGCCTCGACGGGCTCGCGCGCCTGATGGACAACGCGCTGCGCGTGCCGGGCACGAACATCCGGTTCGGCGCCGACGCGCTGCTCAACCTGTTTCCCGGCGCGGGCACGGTGCTGGCGACGGGCATCTCGGCCTATCTGGTCTGGGAAGCCCACCAGCTCGGCGCGCCCCGCTCGCTGCTGGTCCGCATGGCCGGCAATGTGGGCGTCGATGCGCTCATCAGCGCGATCCCGGTGGTCGGCTGGGTCGGCGACGTGTTCTTCCGCGCCAACCTCCGCAACGTCCGGCTACTGCGGGAGCATCTGGACCGGCTCGAGCGGCTGAAGGCCGAGGACGGCACGATCACCACGACCTGGCGGGTCGTGCGATGAAAATCCTCATCTGGGTGCTGACGCTGCTGGTGCTGGCGCCGTGGACGGGCGCGGCGTGGCTGGCCCATGCCCTGGTCGACGTCTCGGGCAACTGGATGTCGGGCAACGCGGACCTGCTGGCCGGCGACCCGGAACTGGTGGCCACGCTGTCCTGGCTGGGGCGCGTCCTGGCGGGCGTCGGCGAAACGGTCATCGTCATCGTCTGGGGCCTGGGCACGGCGATCATCGTCGGCATCGCCCTGCTGTTCAGCCGGCTGGTCGACCGCGACCGGCGCATCAAATCGATGCAGTGGCACCCGGACGACCCGCGCGCGACCTCCGTCGAACGGGTTCCCTGATCCCGCTCAGTGGCCCATGTGGCCGTGGTCCATGCCGCCGTGGTCGCCCGGCGCGGCGGCCGGGGCGTTCGGCGCGGAGGGCGCGGCGGCGCCCAGCGCCTCGACGGTGAAGTCGACCGGCACCTTGCCGGCCTTCTCGAAGGTCAGCGATCCGGGGAAGGTCTCGCCCTGCTTCAGCGGGCGCTTCAGGTCCATGAACATGAGGTGATAGGAGCCGGGCTTCAGCGTCAGCGTGCCGCCCGCCGGAACCTCGAGGCCGCCCGCGGCCAGCTTCATCCTCATGACGCCGTCGGTCATGCTGACTTCGTGGATCTCGGTCCTGCCGGCGATGCCCGCGGCCTCGGCGGCGACGAGCCTGTCGGATGCCGCGCCCTTGTTGGCCACGGCCACGTAGCCGGCCGCCACCTTCGCGCCGCCGGGCGTGGCGCGCGACCAGGGATGGGTGATCTCCAGCGAGCCCGCCGTGACGGTGTGATCGTGCGCCCAGGCGCCGGCGCCCATCAGGGCGGCGGCTGCGGCAAGGAGGGCGATGCGGAAGGTGCGCGGCATGGGGTCTTCTCCAGAATCCGGTTCGCCAGAGAACCTAGTGTGCCGAACCGGCCGGCGCGACCGGAATTGTCGGTTCATCACGGAAAGGCGGGAATGGATGAGCCACCCCACAACCGAGAGGGCTGAGGAGGCCCGCAGGGCCGTCGCGAAGCCCGGGCCGCGTGATGCGTGGCATCCCGCCCTTCGCGACGCGGCTTCGCCGCTCCTCAGCGACTGTGTTTGCAG
>CAZVVC010000053.1:0-14460 GCA_964630425.1 uncultured Bifidobacterium sp.
CGGCGACATGGGCGTGCACCGCGACGGCACCCACGGCCCCAACTACACGCCGGGCATCGAGCTTCATGCCAAGTACACCTTCTTCGCCGAGGGCGCGCGCGGCTCGCTGACCCGCCAGCTCACCGACCGTTTCGGCCTGCGCGACGAGAGCGGCCCGCAGAAGTTCGGCATCGGCATCAAGGAGCTGTGGGAGATCGACCCGGCCAAGCACAAGCCCGGCTACGTGCAGCACAGCTTCGGCTGGCCGATGGACTCCAGCACTTATGGCGGCTCGTTCCTTTATCATTTCGGCGACAATCTGGTGTCGGTGGGCTTCGTGATCGGCCTCGACTACGCCAATCCCTATCTGTCGCCCTTCGACGAGTTCCAGCGTTTCAAGAACCATCCGGCGATCCGCCCGTTCTTCGAGGGCGGCAAGCGCATCGCCGACGGCGCGCGCGCCATGACCGCGGGGGGCTTCCAGTCGGTGCCCAAGCTGACCTTCCCGGGCGGCGTCACCATCGGTTGCAGCGCCGGCTTCATGAACGTGCCCAAGATCAAGGGCTCGAACAACGCCATGAAGACCGGCATGCTCGCGGCCGAGGCGGCGTTCCAGGCGCTGAAGGACGGCTCGGAAGGGCATGACGAGCTGACGGCCTACACCAGGGCCTACGAGAGCTCCTGGGTCTACGAGGACCTGAAGAAGGTCCGCAACGCCAAGCCGGCCTTCGCCTGGGGCCTGATCCCCGGCGTGCTGATGACCGGCCTCCAGGGCTGGCTGGGCGGCAAGCTGCCGTTCACGCTGAAGCACAAGAAGGCGGATTACGAGGCGCTGCGGCCCAAGACCGAGTTCCAGCCCATCGCCTATCCCAAGCCGGACGGCGTCGTGACCTTCGACAAGCTGTCCTCGGTGTTCGTCTCGAACACCAACCACGAGGAGGACCAGCCGATCCACCTGACGCTGAAGGACCCGTCGGTGCCGATCGAGATCAACCTGGCCAAGTACGACGCGCCCGAGCAGCGTTACTGTCCGGCCGGCGTCTACGAGATCGTGCGCGACGAGGACGGGTCCAATCCGCGCTTGCAGATCAACGCGCAGAACTGCGTGCACTGCAAAACTTGCGATATCAAGGACCCCACGCAAAATATAGTCTGGGTGACGCCCGAAGGCGGCGGCGGCCCGAATTATCCGAACATGTAAGGATCGGAATGACCACAGCAGCCCGCAAGGGGCGCGGAACGGCTCCAGGTTTCAGGCCAGGCATGTGGCGCCTGGGGCGGCTGCTGTTGGTGGGCGGAGCCATTGCCGCCGTCCCCGCCGGGGCGCTCGCGTCGCAGCAGAACCCGCCTGCGCCGCAGAAGCCCGCCGCCGCGCAGGAAGAGGACACGCGCGCGTTCGGCGACTATCTGGCCGGGCGCTTCGCGCTGCACAACCGCGACACGGAAGCGGCGGCCGACTACTACATCCGCGCCGTCGCCGCCGATCCCGACAATGCCGAACTGGTCCACCAGGCGTTCTCGGTGGCCGTCGCCAGCGGCCGTCACGAGGACGCGGCGCGGCTGGCGCGCCGGCTCGCCGAGCTCAAGGAGAAGCCGACCGGCCTCACCGAGCTGGTGCTGCTGACCGACGACCTCCGGCAGAACCAGCTCAAGGCGGCCCGCGCCCGGATCGAGGCCATGCCCAAGAGCGGCATCGCCGAGCTGATGGCGCCGGTGATCACCGCCTGGATCGACGTCGCCGAGGGCGACGCGGACGGCGCGCTGACCAGCCTCGACGCGCTGGGCGCGAACCGGGGCTTCAGCGCGTTCATGAAGACCCACCGCGCCTACATCCTCGATTTCGCGGGCCGGGTGGACGAGGCGACCGCCGCCTATGACGAGGCGATCTCGCTCCAGAAGGGCACCGATCTCCGGCTGGTGCTGGCCTATGGCCGCTTCCTGTCGCGGCACGGCAAGAAGGAACAGGCCGAGGCGGTCTACAAGGCCTATCTGCAATCCTATCCCAGCAACATCCTGATCGAGGCCGCGCAGAAGGGCGTCGAGGACGACGGCGCGCTCTATCCGGTGCTCCGCGGCGCCGCCGACGGCGCCGCCGAGGCGTTCTTCAACACCGGCCGCGCGCTGGCGCAGGAGCGCTCGCGCGGGCAGGCGGTGGTCTATCTGCGGCTGGCGCTGGCGCTGAAACCCGACTTCCCCGTCGCCTACATGCTGCTGGGCGACGTGCTCGAGCGCGACGGCCAGTACGACGAGGCGCTGGCCGCCTACAGGGCGGTGATGCCCGATGCGGTGCTGGGCTGGGACGCGCGCTTCGAGGCGGCGCTCCTGTTGGCCCAGATGGAGAAGACCGACGAGTCCATCGCCGCGCTCCAGTCCATGCTGGCCGAGCGGCCCGACAATCTCAACGTGCTCACTTCGCTGGCCGACACGCTGCGGACCCAGGAACGGTTCGCCGAGGCCAGGGCCGCCTATGACAAGGTGATCGCCCGGATCGGCACGCCGACCGAGCGCCATTGGGCGCTGTTCTATGCCCGCGGGATCACCTTCGAGCGCATGCAGCGCTGGAAGGAGGCCGAGGCCGACCTGAAGAAGGCGCTGTCCCTGTCGTCCGACCAGCCGCTGGTGCTCAACTATCTCGGCTATAGCTGGATCGAGCAGGGCCGGAACCTCGACGAGGCACTGGCCATGATCCAGAAGGCGGTCGAGCAGCGCCCCGACGACGGCTACATCGTCGACAGCCTGGGCTGGGCGCTCTACCGGCTGGGCCGCTACAAGGAAGCCGTCGAGTGGCTGGAGAAGGCCGCGGCGCTGATCCCCGAGGACCCGACCATCAACGATCACCTGGGCGATGCGTACTGGCAGGCCGGGCGCCGGCTCGACGCCACCTTCCAGTGGCGCCACGCCGCGGCGATGAAGCCCGAGGCCGAGGCGCTGGCCAGGATCGAGGCCAAGATCAAGTCGGGCCTCGGCGCCGAAAAGCGCAGCGAGAAATAGTCCCTTGGCCGAGACCAGCGGCGGCGGGCGCGAGATCGAGACCGCGTGGGCCAAGATCAACCTCTACCTGCACGTCACGGCGATCCGCGAGAACGGCTATCACGAGCTGGACAGCCTGTTCGTCTTCGCCGGCTTCGGCGACGTGCTGACGGCCGAGCCGGCCGCCGGGCTGAGCTTTTCCGTCGACGGCCCGTTCGCCGGGCAGATCCCGGCCGATAGCGACAATCTGGTGATGAAGGCGGCCCGCGCCCTGTCGCCGGACGGGGCGCGCGGGGCGCGTCTCCGGCTGACCAAGAACCTGCCCGTGGCGTCCGGCATCGGCGGCGGCTCGGCCGACGCGGCCGCGGCGCTGCGCGCGCTCAACCGGCTGTGGCGGCTGGAGCTGCCCGAGGCGCGGCTCGAGCGCATCGCCGAGGCGCTGGGCGCCGACGTGCCGGCCTGCGTCCGCAGCACGCCGGTCCAGGTCTCGGGCATCGGCGAGGTGCTGACCGCCGCCGAACCGCTGCCGCCCTGCTGGATCGTGCTGGTCAATCCCGGCGTCGGCGTGTCGACGCCCGCCGTGTTCCGCCGCTTCGACGCGGACGTGACCGGATTTCGCGGCCCGGCGCCGCTGGCGCGGGCAGGCTCGGCGGCCCGGCTAGCGGCGGCGCTGGCCGAGAGGACCAACGACCTGGAAGCGCCCGCCCTGGCCATGACGCCGGTCATCGGCGCGGTGCTGGACGGCCTGCGGAAAAGCACCGGCTGCCTGCTGTCGCGCATGTCGGGCAGCGGGGCGACCTGCTTCGGCCTCTATGCGGGGCCGGACGAGGCCGCCGCCGCCGCGCGCCGCCTGGCCGGCCGCGATCCGGCTTGGTGGGTGGCGCACGGGCCGCTTCGGGCTGGCGGCGCCTGAGGCGGGCCGGTATGATCCCGGCCGGTGCCAACAGCCTTCCGGACGAGCCTTGAAACTACGCCAATCCCTTGCCGCCGCGCTGCTTCTGGTCCTCGGCGCCGCCGCGCCGGCGGGCGCCGTCTCGGATCTGGAGCTGACCTGGCGCAACGCCCAGTCGGCGGTGCCGGACATGATCGGCGGCGGCATCGCCTCGATCACCGACTCCTCGCGCCGCGTCCTGCTGGAGGAAAGCGGGCGCAAGTTCGCCGTGGTCGTCTACATGCATGGCTGCACCGGGCTGAAGGGCGAGGACCGCGCGCTGATGCGCCGCATCGCCAAGGCCGGCTATGTGGTGGTGGCGCCCAACAGCATGGCGCGCAAGTTCCGCCCGCTCCAGTGCAACACCTACAACCGGCAGGGCGGCGACAGCTACTACGTGTTCGACTTCCGCCAGGAAGAGATCAATTTCGCCGCGCGCGAGCTGTTCAAGACCGGGTGGGCCGACACGGAGAACCTGTTCCTGTTCGGCGTCAGCGAGGGCGGGCTGGCCGCCGCCCACTATCGCGGCCCCATCTTCAAGGCCAGGGTCATCACCCAGTGGACCTGCCACGGCTCCACCTGGGTGCGCGGCATCTCCGGGCCGGAGGACACGCCCATCCTGTCGGTCGTCCGCCGGAACGATCCCTGGTACAAGGACAGCCCGGGCCAGGCCGGCGATTGCGGCGCCTATTACGGCGACAAGCGCCCCGGCTCGGAATCCATCGTGCTGGAAAAGGGCGACAAGCACGAGGTGATCAACGACGAGGAGGTCATCGGCCGGATCATCGCTTTCTTCAACCGCTACCGGACCACGCCCGAGCCCGCGCCGGTTCAGCGCGGCAGGAACGCCGACGTCATTCCCCTGAGGTGATAGGCGCCCAGCGCCGTCCATTCGCGGGCGATGAAATCCAGGTCCCACAGCCGCCGGCCCATGCCGGAAAAGCCGTGCAGCGCGCCCGGACCCTGGGTCTGGAAGTCGACGGGGTAGGGGATCACCTCCCATCCCAGCGCGCGGAACACGCCGACGGCGCGCGGCATGTGGAAGGCCGAGGTGACCAGCACCCAGGCCTGGCCGGGCCGTGGCCGGACCAGGTCCTTGCTGAACGCCGCGTTCTCCCAGGTGCTGACCGAGCGTTCCTCGAAGACGGCGCGGTCGACCGGGATGTCCATGTCGGCCAGCACGGTGCGCGACAGCCGCGCCTCGGTGAACGCGTCCGACGGGCGGCGGTGACCGCCCGAGACGACCAGCAGCGCGCCCGGATAGCGGCGCGCCAGCGTCGCCGCCTCGGTCAGGCGCTCGGCGCTCTCGCCGAGCTGCGGGCGGCCCCAGTGCTCGGACGCCTTCGTGTCGGTCGTGCCGCCCAGCACGATGATGCCGTCGATGCGGGCGGGCAGGACCGGCTGCGGGAAGCGGGATTCGAGGGCGAAGGTCAGCCAGCCGGCGATGGGCAGCAGCAGGACGGCGGCGAAGCCGGCCATGCTCAGCGACACCAGCCAGATGCCGGCACGCCGCCGCCGCGCGGCCAGCAGTGCCAGCCCCGCGAGCAGCAGCAGGAACAGGCAGTTGCTGGGCTGGAGGATGGACCAGAGCGTGGCCATGCTCACAGACCGCGCCAGGTCCGGTACCAGTCGACGAAACGCGGCACGCCCACCTCCAGCGGCGTCGCCGGCTCGAAGCCGTGGTCGCGCCGGATGGCGTCGATGTCGGCATAGGTCGCCGGCACGTCGCCCGGCTGCATGGGCTCGCTGACGATCCGCGCCTCGCGGCCCGCGGCCCGCTCGATGATCTCGACCAGCCGGGTCACCCGCTCCGGCCTGTTGTTGCCGATATTGTACAGCCGGTGCGGGCGCGCGCCCGAGGGCGGCCCGTCCAGCACGGCGAGCACGCCGCGCACGATGTCGTCCACATAGGTGAAGTCCCGCAGGAGCGAGCCGTTCTCGAACAGCCGGATCGGCCTGTCCTCGAACAGCGCCTCGGTGAACAGCCACACCGCCATGTCGGGCCGCCCCGAGGGACCATAGACCGTGAAGAAGCGCAAGCCCGTCTGCGGCAGCCCGTAGAGATGCGCATAGGCCTCGCTCATCAGCTCGTCGGCGCGCTTGGTGGCGGCATAGAGCGAGATGGGGTGATCCACCGGATCGCTCTCGGCGAAGGGCAGCTTGGTGTTGCCGCCATAGACCGAGCTGGAGCTGGCATAGACCAGATGCTTCAGCCCCGTCAGCCCGCGTCCCAGCTCCAGGACGGCCAGATGGCCGGTCAGGTTGGAGGCGGCATAGTCCATCGGCTGCCGGATGGAATGCCGTACCCCCGGCTGCGCCCCCAGATGGACGATGCGGTCGATCCCGGCCGTGTCCAGCGCGGCCAGCGCGCCCGGCGCGGCGAAGTTCAGCCTCAGGAACCGGAACCCGCCGTGGCCCCGCAGCTCGGCCAGCCGCGCCTCCTTCAGCGCGACGGTGTAATACCTGTTGAGGTTGTCGATCCCGACGACCCGCTCCCCGCGCGCGAGCAATGCCTTCGACACATGATAGCCGATGAATCCGGCGGCGCCGGTGACGAGGACGGACATGAACGCGGCGGCTCCTTCTCTACGGTCGGGCCGATGCGACGATACAGGAAACAGCCATATGTTTCCTGCACTTGTTCAGGCGCAGGCGGATGGTGGAAGGTGGACGGGGTGGTTCGACGCGTATGTTGCAGTGACCGGTTGACTCCACGACCCATAACGGACATCGCCCCTCGCCAAAGGAGCCGTAAATCGGTGCCGAAGCGATCGCCGCGATGCTGTCCGGTTGGCGCTCATCCTGCCGGTTGATCGGTCCGTGCGATGGCACTATTGTCCCGCGCTCCGGTGGGGCGTAGCCAAATTCACGGGGGTTACCCGGCATTAGCCCTCGTCAGGAACCGCGGAAATCCGCCGTTTCCTGTTAGCTCCCGTGAGCCTGGATTAGGAATTTGGTCACGACTTTGGTCACAGGGCTCCTCTGGAAACCGAGCAGATCGTTGTTATATTGTTGACCATTCGCAACGAAAATGGGGACGTGTCATGCGCATGTTGATTCTGGGTTCCATGGTCTTTCTGGCGGGTTGCGCCATGGCCGACGGCGGTGCGCCGGGGCCGAACGGCAAACCGATCTACCGCGTTCACTCGGGGAGCGCGGCGATGATGTTCGAGAAGGCCGCCGAGAAGTGCCCCGCTGGCTACGAAGTGGTAGGCTCGCCTCGCACCGATCATGGCGGGCACCACGAGATGACGGTGGAGTGCAAATGAGGCTATCCGAGATCCTGCTGGTGGCGGCCGCCCGGGCACGCGTGTTCGAGGGCGGATCCGTTGAGCTGCCCGAGAGGGGGATTCGCCCCTTGTCGAGGCTGATGCACCCCGGTGACCGGCTGCACCTGCTCGGCACCTTTGTCCACGACAGCGGGGACGTCTGCACCGAAGCGTGGATCGAGGTGGATGCCACGTGCACCGTCACCATCACGCAAGAGCGGGTCGCATGATCATCCACGAGCCAACCCGGAAGATCGTCCTGAACCTGGGCAACCCTGCCCGGGTGACGGCGGTAATCCCGTCCGCCAAGAGGTTCGAGTTCCAGGGGGCACAGCTGGTTGCTGTGCCCCACAAGCTCGACGAGGTGAGGGTCCTGCGCAACCTGGGCATCGACGCACCGGCGCCGATCGAACACTATTACCCGTGGCCCGGCCGCTTCAGCCCGTTCGAGGCCCAGCGCGAGACGGCCTCCTTCCTGACCCTGAACCCCAAGGCCTTCGTCCTCAACGACCTGGGCACGGGCAAGACCCTTAGCACTTTGTGGGCGTTCGACTACCTGCGCGCCGCCGGCATCGCCAGGCGCATGCTCGTGGTGTCCCCCCTGTCGACGCTGGAGCGGACCTGGGCAGACGAAATCTTCGGCAACTTCCCGCATCTGACATACTCCGTGCTGCACGGCCCGCGCGCCAAGCGGATCGCCCTGCTTGAGCAGGAGGCGGACATCTACCTGATCAACCATGACGGTCTGAAGGTCGTGCTGCCGCAGCTGCTGGCGCGCGCCGACATCGACACGGTGGTGGTCGACGAGATCGCATCGTTCCGCAACCAGTCGACCGACAGGTGGAAGGCGCTGAGGAAGGTGACCGCCAACCGGGACCGCGTGTGGGGCCTGACGGGCACGCCGACGCCGAACCTGCCCACCGACGCATGGGCGCAGTGCCGCATTATCTGCCCGGAACGCGTCCCAGGCTACTTCGGACGCTTCCGCGACATGGTCATGCGGCAGGCAGGCCCGTTCAAATGGGAGGTGCGCAAGGGCGCCGAGGCCATCGTGGCCGACGCCATGCAGCCATCCGTCCGGTTCACCCGGGACCAGTGCGTGGACCTGCCGCCGGTGATGTACGAGCCGCGACAGGTGGCGCTGACCAAGGACCAGGACGCTGCCTACAAGCAGATGATGGACAAGCTGCGCATCGAGGTGCAGCAGCGGCAGGTGACCGCCGTCAACGAGGCGGTGAAGATCAGCAAGCTGCTCCAGATCGCCTGCGGCGTGATCTATGACGGGAACGGCGATGAGGTCTGCCTGCCCTGCACGCCGCGGATCGACGTGGTGCGGGAGATCATCGAGGAGGCGAACACCAAGGTGATCGTCTTCGTCCCGTTCAAGGCCGCGCTCAACTACGTGGCCGACCAGCTTCGTAAGGACTTCACGGTCGAGGTCATCTCGGGCGACGTGGGCAAGACCGCGCGTGACACCACCTTCGGCGCCTTCCAGAAGCTGAAGGACCCCCACGTCCTGGTGGCTCAGCCAGCCGCCATGAGCCACGGGCTTACGCTCACCGCGGCGTCGACGATCATCTGGTATGCACCGGTCACGTCGAACGAGGTGTACCAGCAGGCCAACGGCCGCATCACCCGGCCCGGCCAGCGTCACAGCCAGCTCATCGTCAACATCGAGGGCACGGCCGTGGAGCGCAAGATGTATAAGCGTCTGCAGGACAAGGAGAAACTGCAAGGGCTGCTACTGGACCTTGTAAAGTAGTTAACTTGTTGACACTTAGTAACAGATGTGGTTAACTTGTTGACATCAACAGAGAGGAGGTGCACGATGGCGATGACCACCGGCGATCTCGTGGAGACTTACATCTCCCTGCGCGACCGAAAGGCGGAGATCACCAAGAAAATCAAGGAGAAGACGGACAAGATCGATGCCGCCATGCGGCAGGTCGAGGCCATCCTGCTGAAGAAGATGGATGCCGACGACAGCGAGAGCATCCGCACCGATCGGGGCACCGTCTTCAAGTCCACCAAGACCGGCGCACGTGTTGCTGACTGGGACGCGGTACTCGATTACATCCGCGAGCACGACGCCTACGAGCTGCTCACCAAGGGTGTCAGCAAGGACGCGGTGAAGGCGTACCGCGATGAGCATAACGGCGACATCCCCCCGGGCGTCGACTGGTATTCCGAAATTTCGATCAATGTGAGGAGGTCCTAATGGGCGATCTTATCGCTCTCGAGAAACAGCAAATGCCGGCGCACCTGCGCAAGCGGTACCAGAGCAGCCACGACGACCTGACCGGCGGAGCGACCGGCGGGTTTCCAGTGCTCTCCTACAAGGGCAAGGTGTGGCATATCAGCGAGGGCGGCGAGCGCACGCTGATCCAGACGGAGGACGGAGAGCCCAAGACCTCGATCGAGCTGGTCATCGTCAAGGCCAACCCGTTCCTGTCGAAGAACTACTACGCCAAGGCGTACGAGGAGGGCGACGACGGCAAGCCGGTCTGCTACAGCGCCGACGGCCAGCACCCGGCGGCCGACGCGGCCGAGCCCCAGGCGGCCAAGTGCGCCGTGTGCCCCAAGAACCAGTGGGGCAGCCGCATCAGCGACAACGGCTCCAAGGGCAAGGCCTGCGCCGACAGCCGCCGCATGGTGGTGGTCCCGGCCTACGACACGGCCCAGGCTCCCATGCTGCTGCGGGTGCCGGCGGCGTCGCTCAAGTCACTGACCGCCTACGCCAACGTGCTGAAGAAGCGGGACGCGCCCTACCAGGCGGTGATCACCCGCGTCGGCTTCGACCACAACGTCGCCCATCCCCAGTTCACGTTCAAGGCCGTCGGCTGGTGCGACGATGAGCAGGCCGACCGGGTGGACGAGCTGCTGGACGACCCGATCATCGACCAGATCCTCGGCGGCGCGCAGGGCACGCACGCCGAGCCGTTCGAGAACGTCGAGGCGGAGAAGGACGAGATGGACGAACTGCCCGCAGAACGGCCGCCGGCGCGCGCCAGGGGCGCCCGGGCCGCGGGGACGTCCAAGCAGCAGGTTCAGACGCCCGAGACCACCGTCGACGAGGTAGACGAGGCTGTGAACCTGGCCCGGAGCCGCAAGGCCCGTGTCGCCGAGGTGGAGAAGGTGGACGAGCCAAGCCCCAAGAAAGCCCGCCGTGGCGAGGACGCCGACGAGGCGGACCCACCGCCCCGCAAGGCCAAGGCCGTCGTGATCTCGGGTGACGATGACGGCGGGCTGGAGGACCAACTGACCAGCCTGCTCAACGACCTGGACGATGACGATTAACTGAGGCGTTCGCCCCGCCACAGAAACCGGGAGGCGCTTGCATGCCGGGCGCCTCCCGGGCCCTCAAGCAGGAGATGGAGATGTTCGAACTACTGGAACGGGCCGGGCTCGCACCTGCCGATCTGGCCCGTCTCGTCGGGGTATCGCGCACCGCCGTGCATCACTGGCAGCACCGAGGCGTCAAGCCGTGCAAGTGGGTCCAGCCGCGCGTGACGAAAGTCCTTGACGCTGTCGAGCTGGCACTGGAAGCTGGTACCCTTCCCCTTTCGCCCGATCTCGGCCGCCGCCGGGTCAAGGTGCTCGTCGAGGTGATCTCCGAGCAGCTCAAACGACGGAAGGCGACCAAGGCTTAGAGACTCATCCGGTTCCAGCGGGGCGAAGGCATGGAAACCATCGAATTTCTGGGGAGAATCCTCCCCACGGCCGGGCTGCGATGCGCGGTCGGCATCGGCTCGAACAGGCGTCCGAAACAGGTGTTCGGGCCGTCTGACGACTGGCTTTATAACACGTGTAAGCAAGTCGACGCGCACGGCGCCAACGCCTACCATGGCTGCGCCGGCTTCAAGGACGGGTCCAGCCGCAAGGCCGAGAACGTCGAGGCGGTGCGGTCCTTCTGGGTCGATCTGGATGTGGGCGACGACCCGAAGAAGTATCCCTCCATCAAGCTGGCGGCGACGCATGTGATGGAGTTCTGCCAGGACATCGGCCTGCCGGCGCCGCTGGTGGTCCGGTCCGGCAACGGGCTCCACTGCTACTGGCCCATGGATGCCGACATGGCGCCGGCCGAGTGGCTGCCGGTCGCCTCCTCCCTCAAGCAGGTGGCGAAGGGCTACGGCCTCAAGGCCGACCCGTCGCGCACCGCGGACATCGCCTCCATCCTGCGGCCGCCAGGGACGCACCACCGCAAGGGCGAGCCCCGACTGGTGCGTGTGGTGCTGGAAGGCGAGGTCGGCACGCTGGCGGCCTTCCAGGCGGCTCTGGACAGGCAACAGATCGGCTCCCCCCGCACGCGGCGGCCGACGGCCTCGACATCCATCAACGACGACCTGACGGCTGGCCAGGACTTCCCTCCATCATCGGGCGCGAAGATCGCCGGCGAGTGCGCCGTCCTGGCACTGATGCGCGACACGCGCGGCGACGTCGACCAGCCCACCTGGTACCACAGCCTGGGCGTGCTGGCGTTCACCGAGGAGGGGGCGGCGCTGTGCCATGAGTGGTCCGACGGACACCCTGCCTACTCGCCGGACGAGACCGACCGGAAGATCGCCCAGGTCCTGAAGTTCGCGCCGACCACGTGCGCCAAGCTGTCGGAGACGCAGCCCGAGCTGTGCCAGACATGCCCGCACCTCGGCAGGATCGCGTCCCCCATCGTGCTGGGGTTCGAGGCGGCGGCCGTCACCCAAGTGGCACCGGAGCCCGATGGTGATTCTGCCGAGCCGGAGCCGCTGACCCTGCCTGATAACTACCGGTGCATCAACGTGAAAGGCCGGAACATATTGCAGTGGATGGCGGTGAAAGCCGATCCTGACGGCAACGAGGTCGTCCAGTGGGAGTCCTTCTGCGACACCTTGTTCTACCCGGTCACACGCATCGATCACGGCGGCGAGCAGGGGCACGAGATGGAGATGGAGATGCTCCTGCGCAACAACCGCCGGCGCCGGTTCAAGGTCCCGCACGGCGTCATCGGCAAGGGGGGAAACGACCTGTTGGAAATCCTCGGGAGGCACGAGATCATGCCCTACTCAAGCAAGCAGAGGCTCCTGCACGCGTACCTGGCCGACTGGGCGCGCGACCTGCGCGAGAGCGTCGACAGCGTCAAGTCGTTCAACCAGTTCGGCTGGCACGACGACGGCTTCCTGATCGGCGACACGCTGCTCACCCCGAAGGGCGAGACCCACGCCATCCTGAAGGAAGGCGCCCTCGATCACGAGCGGTCGTTCGGCCCGGCCGGCGATCTCGAAACGTGGAAGTCCCTGGTCGACCGGGCCTACAACTACGCCGGCCAGGAGTCCCTGCAGTTCATGGTGCTGTGCTCGTTCGCCGCGCCTCTGTTCAGCCTGTTCAAGGACTATGGCGGCGTCACGGTCTATGCGCACTCTGAGGGCTCGGGCGTCGGCAAGACCACGGCCCAGCGTGTCGGCCTGTCCGCCTGGGGCGACTGGTATCACCTCCAGCTGGCGGAGGGAAAGGTCACGCCGAACTATCTATGGACCGCCCTTGGCACCAGCGGCACCATCCCGGTCCTGCTCGACGAGCTCACCAACCTGTCCACGAACATGGCGTCCGAGCTGGTGTATTCCATGAGCTCGGGGCGTAACAAGAAGCGGCTCACCCGCTCGGGACGGGCGCAGCAGAACACGCCCAACTGGTCGACGATCCTGCTCACCTCCGGCAACAACCTGCTGTCGGAGAAGCTGGCGCAGCACCGTGGCAATCCCGAGGCCGAGCTGTCCCGCCTGTTCGAGTTCACCGTCGACGGCAAGAGCCGTCTGTCGCCCAACGAGGCGGCCGAGCTGTTCCCCCAATTCCGGGACCACTACGGGCACGCCGGGCGCATCTACGCCCAGTACCTCGTCGACAACAAGGAGATGGTGGTGCAGCTCCTGCACGCGCTCCGGGACCGGTTCAACCATGATGTGGACGCCGCGCAGCGCGAGAGGTTCTGGTCCGCCCTGCACGCCTCGGTGCTCGGCGCGCTGACCATTTGCCGTAAGCTGGACCTGGTGCGCTTCAACCCGCAGCGGCTGATGCGGTGGATCCGCTCGCAGATCACCTCCAACCGTATGCAGGGGCGATCCGTCACGCCGGGCGCGAAGGTGCAGTTCGGTGAGATGCTGGGTGACCTGCTCCCCGGCATCCTGATCACCGAGGGGACCGGCGATGCGAGGCGTAACGCGTTCGCCCGGGTGCTGGTCGAGCCGCGGACACGCCTGATCGGCCGTGTGATCGACGGCTCGCAGGTAGAGGAGGTGTCTGTGATGTATATCGCCGCATCAGCCGCGCGAGAGTGGTGTAACAAACGCGGAATTTCCTCCGTGTCGATGCGTGAAGCCGGCGTCAAGGGCGGGTGGATCAAGGAAAAGAATGTGCGGTTCGCACTTGGCAAGGGAAGCCAGAAGTATTCCAGTGCCTCCGGCCAGCAGTTGTGCTGGGTCATAGACCCCGAGCTTGCGGGGGTTACGGACGCACTCGGGTCAGATACTGATGAGGAGACCAACGATGACTAATGACGAGATCAGCCAGGCCATCTACAAGCTGATCGATGAACGCTTCCCCGACGGCATGGGGACCGAGTTCGAGGAGATGATCGCGGCGGGTAAGACACACATTGTAACACGTGTTGACAAGATACCCGTGCTGGCTGTAGCATCCATCCTGGATCACGCTCCTGTGTGACCCTCTCCCCTCGTTGACGCTGAAGCCCCGCCTCACCCTCCCCGGCGGGGCTTCTTGCGTTAGAGGCCTTCCACGAACTGTCGGTTGGTCCGGCTGAACTTGACGCCGGCGGCGGTATCCCGCTCACGCCTCGCCTTGTCGCGGGGCGCGCGCAGCAGCTCGCTCACCGGCTGGCGCTTGTAGCCGCGCCGCTCGCGGGCGTCCTGGTAGTCGGCCCACTCCCGGCGCAGCTCGGCGCGCTCGGCGTTCGTGTCGGCCTCCACATACGCCTGCTTCAGCTCGGTCGTCCTGTCCTTGAAGAACTCGTCGGCCTTGAACGCCAGCGAGCGCTTGCGCTGCTGGTCGGTCAGCACGGCCGTGGGGAGGCCCAGGGCCTGCATGATGCCGGCAACGACGCCGACCTCGTCGGGCGGGAGGAGCTGGTCGCCGCGCTTGTCGGTGACGCCCTGCGTCGCCATGCGGAACCCCTTGAGCGAGTTAGCGACGATGCTCGGCATCGTCTTCTCCAGGCCCTTGTAGTACTCGCCGTCGCCAATGAGGGCCAGACCCTCGGCCACGCGGGGCGCCACACCGCCGAAGAACGGGCCGGTCGCCGCAGTGAGGGCCTTCTGGTATCCC
>CAZVVC010000054.1:0-14433 GCA_964630425.1 uncultured Bifidobacterium sp.
CATGCCCCCGTCACCCGGCATACTCACAATGACAGATCCCAAAGACACAAGGGGCGTTGTCGATGCCGCTCACCGGCCTGAACTCCTTCCCCCACAACGCCCCTCACCCTCCCACGGCCTTCGGCCACGGGCCCCTCCCTCTCCCAAAGGGCGAGGGGCAACATAGCCGGCCCTTGCGCTGGCAGGGGTCGACAGCCTCGTCCGGCGGCATGGATCAGGGCGTCGGGACCGGTTGAAGCGGTTCCTCGAGGCATTCCATCGGCACCATCCGCTGGCCGGGCGGCGGCACGATCCGGTCCAGGTCGCCGAGGAAATAGCGGTCGAAGAAGCTGCGCAGCAGGTTCCGGCGCATGATCCTGGCCAGCAGATTGTGGCTGTCGACGCCCTCGAACCCGATCCCGGTCGCCCCGACGAGCTTCTCGAATCCTTCGGCGCCCAGGCGGTCCTGTTCGAACGCGCCGCCATAGATGGCCAGCAGCGGCGTCGAGCGGTCGGGAATGGCGTTGAAGATGCGCTCGAACACGGCGAAATCGGCCTCCTGCTCGTCGAGCGAGTAGCCGAGCGCGCCCCAGGCCTGGGACAGCCGGAAGGTGGCGGTCGGCGGCATGCCCGACAGCGATATCGCGCGCTCGGCGCCCAGCAGCGCGCCGACGGTGAACGCCACCCAGCCGCCGCCGCTGGTGCCGAAGGCCCGGACGGAGCGGTAGCGGCGCAGATCCATGTCGCGCCGGATGCTCTCGGCCACCAGGGCCGCGTCGTCCCCATAGCCGGGCACGCCGCGCAGATAGATGCGCTTGGTGGGATCGCGCAGCACGAGCACGTCGAAGCGGGCGCCGTCGATATGCTGCAGGATCACGGGCAGCGGCGCCTGCAAGCGGTCGGAAAGGCCGCAGAAGGCGATGAGGAGATCGCGGGGCTCCTGCGCCTCGCGCGTGGAATAGAGCGCGACATTGGCCGATATCCGCCGCCGCCAGTAAGGCTGCACGGCATCGGCCTGGGAGAACATCATGGTGCGCATCTTGCCGAGCCACGACCGGACATCGGCCGGCAGGGGATAATCGGCCCGCAGCGCCGCCGCGATCTCGGCCGGGACATCGTCGCATTCCACCTTGATCAGCAGGCGATAGAGCTCGGCCGCCGTGCGGCAGGCCATGAGCTGGTCGGCGAGCCTGCTCATGCGGCCGTGTCGGCCAGCCACCGGGCGAGCGCGTTGATGCTGGGCCTGCCCTCGATCTCGCCGCTGGTGACGGCGATGCCGTATTCCGTCTCGAAGAAGATGCAGAACTCCATCAGGGCCAGGGAATCGAAGCCCAGCTCCTCCAGGCTGCAATCCCCTGCCGGATCGAGCATCCGCGCGCGCATCTCTGGCGAGCTTGGCCCGACGGCCGGGTTCGCCGCGATGGCCTCGAGCACCCGCCCGCGCATGTGGAGGAAGCTGGCGGATGCCGTCATCGGAACTCTCCCTGCGCCGCCCGCGCCGACAGCTCGCGGCGGACCACCTTGCCCTGGGGGTTGCGGGGCAGTTCGGCCAGCCCGATCACCTTGCGGGGCGCCCTCACGCCCAATCTCTCGCGGCAATAGGAGATCAGGCCCTTCAGGTCGCAGCCTTCGGCGCCGACCACCGCGAGCATGGGAATGTCGCCATGCACCGACGAGCGCAGCGGAAAGGCGGCGCAGTCGATGACGCCGGGATAGGTCTCGGCCACCTTCTCGATCTCGGCGGGAAAGATGTTGATCGAGTTCAGAATCATCATGTCGTCGGCGCGGCCGCCGAACACCAGCACACCGTCCTCGGTCAGGGCGCCGCGGTCGCCGCTCTGGAACCAGCCGCCGGGGAACATCCTGGCGGTCAGCGCCTCGTCGTCAAGGTACCCCCGCGCCATGCCGGGCGTGCGGATGCGGATCAGGCCCTCGACGTCCGGCGGGAGCGGCCGTCCGTCGTCATCGACGATCTCGAGCCGCACGCCGGGCAACGGACGGCCGACGCCGTCAGGATAGCGCGCGTGCATGTCGGGCGCGGCGACCGCGATGTTCCCGGTTTCGGTCGCGCCGTATTCCACATGGAGGGATGGCACCTGACGCGCCTGGAACGCGGCCCGCAGCGGACCGGGAATCCGCGAGCCGCCCACATAGACCGCGATGCCCTCGGGCAACCGCGCCCCGTCGTTCCCGGCGATGTCGATCAGCGACTGGGCCTGGGCGGGCGACAGCCTGAGGAAGTCGACGCCGTAGCGGCGGCAGATGCCCGGCAGCGCCGAATGCTCGGCCGCCAGCAGCAGACTGGTGTAGCCGGTGATGGCGCTGCGCAGCCGGTGCTTCTTGGGATAGAGGAACTCGACCGGCGACGGGATGTATTCGATCCCCGTTCCCGACGCCACGGCCCGCGACCGCGCCTGCAGGACGACCTGCCGGTGCGTCAGCGGGATCACCTTGAAGGTGCCCGTCGTGCCCGAGCCGGTGAACAGGACGGCCGACGCGTCGTCGTCCGGCACGGGCAGGCCGTCGTCAGACGGTCCCGAGAGCGATGCCGCCGCCTCGAAGTCGGGCACGATCACCGGCGCGGCGGCAGCGGCGTCCGGCTCGCCGATGACGGCGGCGACCCTGCATCTTTCGGCCAGAGCCAGGCGCTGGGCGGCCGGCTCGTGGCTTGCCAGCGTGACCTGCGGGCAGCCGAGGCGCAGCAGGGCCAGGCTGACGAGCAGATGCCGCCGCTCGTCGGACAGGGTGATGCCGGCAACCTCGCCCGGCCGCAGCCCCTGCCCGTGCAGCCACGCCGCGAGCCGGGCGGCCTGGGCGCCGAGCCCGGCGAAATCGAGCGCGCCCTGTGCGTCGATCAGCGCGGGGCGCGCCGCCTGCGCGGCGCAGCTATGACGGAAGGTTGCGAGCAGGCTGCTGTCCATGCGCCGAGCGTATCACCCGGCATCGCACCGATGCACTTTCGAAATGACCCACCGGTTACCGCGCCAGTTCGGGACGGCCCTGGAAGTGCGCCAGCGCCTCGGGATTGGCGAGCGCCTCCCGGTTCTTCACCGGGCGCCCGTGGACGATCTCGCGCACCGCCAGCTCGACGATCTTGCCGCTCTTGGTGCGCGGGATGTCACCTACCTGCACGATGCGGGCCGGCACGTGGCGCGGCGTGGTGTTGGAGCGGATGCGGGTCCTGATGCGCGTCTCCAGCGCGTCGTCCAGCACCAGGCCGTCGCGCAGCCGGACGAACAGGACGATACGGGTGTCGTTGTCCCATTCCTGGCCGATCACCAGCGCCTCGACGATCTCGTCGACCTGCTCCACCTGGCGGTATATCTCGGCGGTGCCGATGCGGACGCCGCCGGCATTGAGCGTGGCGTCCGACCGGCCATAGATGACGTAGCCGCCGTGGACGGTGCGGGCGATGAAATCGCCGTGGCACCAGACGCCGGGGAACTTCTCGTAATAGGCGGCGCGATACCGGGCGTCGTCCGGGTCGTTCCAGAAGCCCAGCGGCATGGAGGGGAACGGTTTCAGGCAGGTGAGCTCGCCCTTTTCGCCATCGGGCACGGGCCTGCCGTCCTCATCGAGGATCGCCACCGCCATGCCGAGGCCCGGCGCCTGGATCTCGCCGCGCCAGACCGGCAAGGTGGGGCTGCACAGCACGAAGCAGCCCAGCAGGTCGGTGCCGCCGGAGACGGAGGCGAGATGCACGTCGGGCTTGATGTCGCGGTAGACGTAATCGAAGCTCTCCGCCACCAGCGGCGAGCCGGTCGAGCCGATCACGCGCACGTTCGACAGATCGTGCGTCCTCGCCGGCGCGATCCCTGCCTTGTTGCAGGCGTCGATGAACTTGGCCGAGGTGCCGAGGAAGGTCATGCCCATCTCGTCGGCGAAGTCGAAGATCACGTTGCCGTCCGGGTGGAAGGGCGAGCCGTCATAGAGCAGGAGCGTGGCCTTGCTGGCCAGCGCCGAGACCAGCCAGTTCCACATCATCCAGCCGCAGGTGGTGAACCAGAACACCCGGTCGCCGGCGCGCATGTCGCCGTGCAGCCGGTGCTCCTTGAGATGCTGCAGCAGCGTGCCGCCCTGGCCGTGGACGATGCATTTGGGCGCGCCGGTCGTTCCCGACGAGAACATGATGTAGAGCGGATGGTTGAACGGAAGCTGCGCGAATTCGACCGCGCGGGCCGCGTAGGGCGCCGTGAACGCATCGAGGCTCTGGACCCGCCCATCGGCGGCGATGGCCTCTCCCACATAGGGAACGACCACGGCGCGCTCGATGCAGGGCATGCGCGCGAGGATCTCCGGCAGCTTGTCGAGGCAGGACAGGGTCTTGCCGCCGTAATGATAGCCGTCCGCCAGGATCAGCAGCCGGGGCTCGATCTGGCCGAAGCGGTCGACCACGCCCTGCACGCCGAAATCGGGCGAGGCCGACGAGAAGATGGCGCCGATGCTGTTGGCCGCCAGCATGGCGATCACCGTCTCGGGCATGTTGGGCATGTAGGCGGCGACCCGGTCGCCCTCGCCCAGCCCCATGCCGCGCATGGCCTGCGCCATCCGCGAGACGGCGTCGTGCAGCTCGGCCCAGGTGACGGCGCGGCGCACCTTGTCCTCGCCCCGAAAGACTAGCGCCGGCGATGCGTCGCGCCGGCGCATCAGATTCTCGGCGAAGCTGAGGCGGGCATCGGGGAAGAACCGCGCGCCGGGCATCCTGTCCGCGTCCACGAGCACCCGCTCGCCGCGCGCCGAGGCGATCACCCCGCAGAAATCCCATATCAGCGACCAGAACTTCTCCGGCGCGTCCACCGACCAGCGCCACAGCGCCTCGTCATCGGGCAGCGTCACCGCCCAGCGGCTCTCGGCCTGCCGCATGAAGGCGGTCATGCCGCTGGCGGCGACGAGTTCGGGTGACGGCGTCCAGAGCGGTACTGTCCCTGTCTGCACGGCTTCTCCTACTCCATGAACCAGCCATGACTGACGATCAGCGACTGGCCTGTCAGCGCATTGGACGGGAAGGACGCGAAGAACAGCGCCACTTCGGCGACATCCTCGACGGTGGTGAACTGCTTGTCGACCGTGTTGCCCAGCATGACGCGGGCGACCACCTCCTCCTCGGAAATGCCCAGCGCCTGCGCCTGCTCGGGAATCTGCTTGTCCACCAGCGGCGTGCGCACGAAGCCGGGGCAGATGACGTTGGCGCGGACGCCGTGTTCCGCGCCGTCCTTGGAGATGACGCGCGCCAGGCCCAGCAGCCCGTGCTTCGCCGTCACATAGGCGGCCTTGAGCGGCGAGGCCTCCTTGGAATGGACCGACCCCATGAAGATGACCGAGCCGCCACCGCGGGCATACATGTGCGGCAGGCAGGCCTTGGATGTCAGGAACGCGCCGTCGAGATGGATGGCGAGCATCCTCTTCCAGTCGGCGAAGGGAAACGCCTCGATCCTGTGGACGATCTGGATGCCGGCATTGGACACCAGCACGTCGATGCCGCCCCATGTCCCGGCGATGCGGGCGATGCCTTCCTCGACCGCCTGCTCGCTGGTGACGTCCATGGCGAGGCCGATCGCCTCGCCCGGCCCGGTGGCCGTCAGCCGCGCCGCGGTCTCGCCGGCCGATGCCTCGTCGAGGTCGGCGATGGCCACCTTCGCGCCTTCGGACACATAGCGCCGGGCGATCGCCTCGCCGATGCCGCGCGCGGCGCCCGTGACAACGCAAACCTTGTCCTGGAGTCTCATGCGGGCCTCCTTCAGCGGCTTCGGCCAATGGTGGCCTCGACACGCGTCCGGCGAGCCTGCAAAAACGGAACGGCTGCCCCGTGGATTCGCGGATTTGCATTCCCGGCGACACGGGCGCGGAATAGAGGACTGGCCCGCCGGCGCCGCGGATGGTAACGGCTAGGCGATGAGCACTCTTCGCGAAGTGGCGGTGATCGGCGCGGGACCGGCCGGCCTGATGGCGGCCGACGTCCTCGGCGCCGCCGGTGTTTCCGTGACCGTCTACGACCGGATGCCGTCGCCGGGCCGCAAGTTCCTGATGGCCGGACGCGGCGGCCTCAACCTCACCCATTCAGAGCCCTTCGAGGCCTTTGCCGGCCGCTACGGCGAGGCCGCCGCACGGCTGAAGCCCTGCCTGGAGGCGTTCGGTCCCGGCGACCTGATCGCCTGGGCGGAAGGCCTTGGCCAACAGACCTTCATCGGCTCCAGCGGCCGCGTGTTCCCCCGGGACATGAAGGCGTCTCCGCTGCTGCGCGCCTGGCTGCGGCGGCTGGCGGAACGGGGCGTGGCGCTGAAGACCAGGCATCGCTGGCTGGGCTGGGACGAGACCGGCGCGCTGTCCTTCGACACGCCGGAGGGCCGGGTTCCGGTCACGGCGGGCGCCGTCGTCCTGGCGCTGGGCGGCGCGAGCTGGCCCAAGCTCGGCTCGGATGGCGGGTGGGCGGGCCTGCTGGCGGCGCGCGGCGTCGACATGGCCCCATTCCGGCCTTCCAACTGCGGCTTCACCGTGGACTGGAGCGAGCCCTTCCGCGCCCGCTTCGCCGGCACGCCGCTCAAGGGCATCGCCCTTCGCTTCGGCGAACGGTCGGTCCGGGGCGAGGCGGTGGTCACCCATTACGGGATCGAGGGCGGGGCGATCTACGCGCTCAGCGCCGAATTGCGCGATGCCATCGCCCGCGACGGCACGGCGACTCTGGAGGTCGACCTGCGGCCGGAGATGACACGGTCGAGGCTGGCGGACCGGCTCAGCCGGCCGGCCAAGGGCCAGTCGCTCAGCAATTTCCTGCGCAAGGCCGCCAGCCTGCCGCCGGTGGCGGTCAACCTGCTGCGCGAGACGGGCGATCTTCCCACCGGCGGCGCGCTCGCCGCGCGGATCAAGTCGGTGCGGATCACCCTCACCGGCACGCAGCCCATCGACCGCGCGATCTCGACCGCCGGCGGCATCAGGCTGTCGTCCGTGGACGACGACCTCATGCTGCGGGCGCTGCCGGGCGTGTTCGCCGCGGGCGAGATGCTGGACTGGGAAGCGCCGACCGGCGGCTATCTGCTGCAAGCCAGCTTCGCCACCGGCGTCGCCGCCGCCAGGGGCGCGCTGGCCTATCTCGTCGGGAGCCACTGAACGGGGCCATCGCGGTCGCGGAAGCGAGCAGGAACTCCCCTAAAGCCTTGTCATCCCGGAGAGGAAACGGCGGCGGACGTTCAGGTCGCGCGGGGGTTCATCCCCGCGGCGCGGTAGATGTCGTCGATCACCCGCATGTTGGCGACGCCCTCGGCGCCGGTGGCGCGCACGGGCGTGCCGTTGCGGATGTTGTCGGCGAAGGCCAGCGCCTGCCAGTCATAGGTGGGCATGGGCTCGGGCTTCAGGATGGTCCTGGCGCCGTCGATCTCCAGTTCGAGGCCGCGGCCGTTCTGCGGATGCACCGGATTGACGATGTGCATCCGTCCCTTCTCGCCGACGATATCGGCCGAGATGACGAAATCGTCGGTCTCGCCGACGAGGGTCAGGTCCATGCGCGCGGTGCAGCCGCCGGGGAAGCGCAGCATGGCTTTCATGCCGCCGTCGACGCCGGGCGCGATCTCCTGGGGCCGCGCCTCGATGACGGCTTCCGGCTCGCCGGCCACCTGGCGCAGGAAGCTGACGCCGTAATAGCCCAGATCCATGGTCGCGCCGCCGGCCAGGTCGAGGCGGAAGCGGATGTCGTCGGGCTGGAAATACTTGCCGGGGACGATGAAGCTGAAATCGATCTGGCGCAGCGCGCCGAGCTGGCCGTCGGCGATGATCCGCTTCATCCGGTCGCTTTGCGGATGATAGCGCCAGTGCAGCGCCTCCATCAGCAGGCCGCCCGCATCGGCCATGATCTGGGCTTCCCCGGCGTTGGCGCCCAGCGGCTTCTCGCAGAGCACGGCCTTGCCGGCCTCGAGCGCCTTCAGGGTCCATTCGCAATGGAGCGAGTTGGGAAGCGCGATGTAGACGGCCTCGATCCGCGGGTCGTCCAGCAGGCGCTGATAGGTCGTGCCCTCGGGGATGCCGTGCTCGGCGGCATATTTCTCGGCCCGCGCCTGGTCGCGGGCGGCGACGGCGACGATGTCGAGGCCGCCGACACGCGAGACCGGCTTGAACAGGGCATATTGGGCGACGGCACCCGCGCCCAGAACACCGATACGGACGGGCGCGGACATGGGCGGTTCAGTCCTTCGCCCGTTCCACGTAGGAACCGTCCTCGGTCATGATGATGACCCTGGTGCCGACGCCGATATGCGGCGGGACGAGCGTGCGCACGCCGTTGGACAGGGTGGCGGGCTTGTAGGACGACGAGGCGGTCTGGCCCTTCACCACCGGCTCGGTCTCGGTGATCTCGAGGGTGACGCGGGCCGGCAGTTCGGCGGCGACGGCGTTGCCCTCGTGCATCTTCAGGATGCAGATCATGCCTTCCTGCAGATAGACGGCCTGGTCGCCGAGCAGCTCCTTGGCGACGACGACCTGGTCATAGGTCTCGGGGTTCATGAAGTGGAAGCCCTCGCCGTCCTCGTAGAGGAAGGTGAAGTCGCTGTCCTCGACGAAGGCGCGCTCGACCTGCTCGGTGGTGCGGTAACGCTCGGACACCTTCACGCCGTCCGAGATGCGGCGCATGTCGATCTGGGTGACCGAGGCGCCCTTGCCGGGATGGATGTTGTCGGCCGTGAGGACCACGTAGAGCTTGCCGTCCACGTCGAGCACGTTGCCCTTGCGGATCTGGGAAGCGATCACCTTCACCATGTCTCAAATCCTTGCGCTGGAGGCCGGGCACGAACCGAAGGATGGACACCCCTGCCGAGAAGTTTGGTTTTTCAGCGCTGCAATTAGCCTATGTTCGCACAAATCGCCAGCCTGACCTTTCCGGGAGCCCGATCCAATTGGCCCGCAACATCGCCATTCCCGCCGCATCACCCTGGTGGACGCCCGACGTTCATGCCGACAGGCGCGGCTTCCTGCTGGCGCGGAACCGGATCCAGGCGGCCTTGCGCGGCTTCCTGGCCGAGCGGGATTTCATCGAGGTCGATCCGGCCAGCCTTCAGGTGTCGCCCGGCAACGAGGCCCATCTCCACGCCTTCGCCACCGAGGCGATCGCGCCGGACGGCACGGCCATGCCGCTCTATCTGCACACCTCGCCCGAATTCGCCTGCAAGAAGCTGCTGGCCGCCGGCGAGCGGCGCATCGCCTGCTTCGCCCATGTCTACCGCAACCGCGAGCGCGGCCCGCTGCACCATCCCGAATTCACCATGCTGGAGTGGTACCGGGTCGAGGAGCCATACGACAGGCTGATGGAGGATTGCGCCGCCATGCTGGCGCTGGCGGCGCAAACCGCCGGCGCGGCGCGGCTGACCTTCCGGGGCCGCGAAACCGACCCTTTCCTCGCGCCCGAGCGGCTGTCCGTGGCCGAGGCGTTCGAGCGCTTCGCCGGGATCGACCTGCTCGCCTCGGTCGCGCCGGACGGCGGCACCGACCGGGAGCATCTGGCCGACCAGGCGCGCCGCGCCGGGGTGCGGGTCGACGCGGGCGACGTGTGGGCCGACCTGTTCAGCCGGATACTGGTGGAGCGGATCGAGCCGAATCTGGGGATAGGCCGCGTGACGGTGCTGGATGGATATCCCGTGCCGGAAGCCGCCCTCGCCCGCCCGTCGGCCCATGACGCGCGGGTGGCCGAGCGGTTCGAGATCTATGCCTGCGGGGTCGAGCTGGCCAACGGCTTCGGCGAGCTGCGCGAACCGGCGGAACAGCGCCGCCGGTTCGAGATGGAGATGGCCGAGAAGATGCGGGTCTATGGCGAGCGCTATCAGGTGGACGGCGATTTCCTCGAGGCGCTGGCGCTGCTGGCCGAGGCCAGCGGCGTCGCCCTGGGATTCGACCGGCTGGTCATGCTGGCGGCGGGCGCGCGGCGGATCGAGCAGGTGCTGTGGGCGCCGGTCGCGGAGACGGCGCGATGACGCTCGACCGGCCGATCACCCGCCTCGACGACCTTGAGAGCCTGCTGCCGGCGGAGCGGCTGGAAGGCCTGGAGGCGGTCGCGCGGCGCTATGCCCTCGCCATCAGCCCGGCCATGACGGCGCTGATCGATCCCGAAGACCCGCACGATCCCATCGCCCGGCAGTTCGTGCCCAGCATCGCCGAGCTGACCGTCGGCCCCGAAGAGCGCGCCGATCCCATCGGCGACCTGTCCCATAGCCCCGTCGAGGGCATCGTCCATCGCTATCCGGACCGGGTGCTGCTGAAGGCGGTCCATGTCTGCCCGGTCTATTGCCGCTTCTGCTTCCGCCGCGAGATGGTCGGCCCGGAAGGACTGGGCACCCTGTCGCCCGCCGAACTGGACGCCGCGCTGGCCTATGTGGCGGCGCACCCGGAAATCTGGGAGGTGATCCTGACCGGCGGCGATCCGCTGGTGCTGTCGCCGCGCCGCCTCGGCGAGATCATGGGCCGGCTCGGCGCCATCGGCCATGTGAAGGTGGTGCGCCTCCACACGCGCGTTCCGTCGGTAGAGCCGGACCGGATCGACGCCGGGATGATCGCGGCGCTCAAGGCGAGCGGCAAGACCGTCTATGTGGCGCTGCACGCCAACCATCCGCGCGAGCTGACGCCAGCGGCACGCGGCGCCTGCGGGCGCATCGTCGATGCCGGCATTCCCATGCTGAGCCAGTCGGTGCTGCTGAAGGGCGTCAACGACGCCGCCGGGACGCTGGCGGCGCTGATGCGCGCCTTCGTCGAGGCGCGGGTGAAGCCCTATTACCTGCACCACCCCGACCTGGCGCCCGGCACCGCCCATTTCCGCCTGTCGCTGGAGGAAGGGCGCGCGCTGGTCGCCGCCATGCGCGGCACCATATCGGGCCTGTGCCAGCCGACCTACGTCCTCGACATCCCCGGCGGGCACGGCAAGACCGTCATCGACGGCGGCGGCGTGGAGGATCGGGGGAACGGATGCTATTCGGTCTCGGATTTCCGGGGTGGCCGGCACCGCTATCCGCCCGAAGGCTAGCAGACGGATCGGCCGATGACGCCGATTTGTACTGCACGCGATACGGGATTCGGTCCAGACTGACCATTAACCGACACCCTCGCTGGTTTCCTGTAAAGACGGTTCATGCAGACCATCGAAGAGCAAGTCCACGCCGCGCAGATCCGGGCGGGATATCGGAGCCTTCCCGTCGCGACCATCGTGGCCGCGATCAACGCGGCGCTGTTCACCGCGGCGCTGGTGTCGGTGGAAGGCGACGTGCGTGCCTTCGTCTGGCTGGCGGCCGTCTTCGCCCTCGCCGGCATCCGGGGCGTGGCGTGGTGGGCGTTCCGCCACGCCTCCGACGAGGCGCGGCAGGCGCGCGACTGGACCCAGCTGGCGGTCGCCGGCGCCGTGGCCTCGGGTTTCCTGTGGGGCCTGGGCGCCATATGGCTCTGGCCGGAAACCCAGACGCTGCAGGTGCTGTGGATATTCCTCGTCGGCGGCATGTGCGCGGGCGCGGCGGTGGTTTCGTCGACCCATTGGCCCACCGCCGTGGGCTTCATCCTGTCGGCCGGCGTGCCGCTGGTGGTCAAGCTGGTCTCGGAACCCGCGCTGGGATGGATTCCCGCCGTGATGCCGGTCATCTTCATCGCCGTGCTGTCGGTGATGAGCCGGGAATACAGCCGGAAATTCACCGACATGACGCGCCTCAACCTGGCGCTGACGGCGAGGAGCCGCGACCTGGACACCGTCAACCGGCGGCTCCGGCGCGAGATCGACGGGCACCGCGAGACCGAGGCCATGCTGCGGCAGGCCGGCAAGATGAAGGACGTCGGCAACCTCACCGCCGGGATCGCCCACGACTTCAACAACATCCTGGGCGTCGTCATCGGCAACCTGGACATCCTGCGGGACAGCCCCGGCACCGATGCGGAGGACCGCAAGCTGGCCCAGTCGGCGCTGGACGCCGCGTTGCGCGGCGCCGCGCTCATCGCCCGGCTGATGGCGTTCTCGCGCGAGCAGCCGCTCGCGCCCGAGGCCTTCGACCCCGGCGAGGCCCTCCGCGCGGCCGAGCCGCTGCTGCGCCGCGCGCTGGGCGAAAGCATCGTGCTGGACATGGAGCCCGCCGCCGATGTCTGGCCCGTTCTCGCCGACCCCAACCAGTTCGACAGCGCGCTGCTCAACCTGGCCATCAATGCCCGCGACGCCATGCCGAAAGGCGGCACGCTTTCCATCGGCTGCGGCAACCTCACCGTGGACGATTCGGGCGTCGCGCCGGCAGGTCTGCGGCCGGGCGACTATGTCGCCATCGAGATGCGCGACACGGGAAGCGGGATCGCGGCCGACGACCTGCCGCATGTTTTCGAGCCTTTCTTCACCACGAAAGGCGCCACGGGCGGCACGGGCCTTGGGCTCGGCATGGTCAAGGGATATGCCGAGCAATCGGGCGGCGCGATCACACTGCAAAGTGAAGTGGACAAAGGCACCGCCGTGCGTCTTTATTTGCGCCGAGCCCAAAACGGGGACGTTCGAGACATGACGCCGACGGCAGAGAAAAGCGGACAGACGGGCCACGACCGGATCCTGGTCGTGGACGACCAGGAAGAAGTCAGGCAGGCGGCCGTGCGGCTGCTGCGCGCCCTGGGCCATACGACCGTCGAGGCCGATCACGCGTCGGCGGCGCTGGAGATTCTCGAACAGGGCGAGCATTTCGACCTGCTGTTCACCGACATCGTGATGCCCGGCGCCATGAACGGCGTCGACCTGGCGCTGGAGGTGCGGCGCCGCCGCCCGGAACTGCCGATCCTGTTCACCTCGGGCTTCGTGGAGCCCGAGATCATCCAGGGTCAGGCGGGGCATCTGGGGGCCGAGCTGCTGAGGAAGCCCTACGGCAAGGCCGAGCTTGCCCGGATGCTCGACCGCCTGCTGGTCCACTGATCCTCAGTCGTCCTCGTCGCGCGGCCTGAAGGCGCCGACGACCCTGGCCTGAACGTCGGCCGGCGCCGGCTCGTCGTGGCTGTATTCCATCACATAGGTGCCGACGCCCGCGGTCATGGACTTGAGCTGGCTGGCATAGTTCATGACCTCGGCCAGCGGCACCTCGGCGCGGATGCCGGCCATGCCGCCGGGCAGCGTGTCGGTACCCAGGATGCGCCCGCGCTTGCCCGACAGATCCGAGGAGATGTCGCCGATCACCGAGGCGGGAATGGTCACCTCCAGGGTCACATAGGGCTCGAGCAGGACGGGCCGCGCCTTCCTGACCGCGTCGAGGAAGGCCTTGCGCCCGGCGGTGATGAAGGCGACTTCCTTGGAATCGACGCTGTGGTACTTGCCGTCATGGACGCTGACGCGGATGCCCTGCATGGGATAGCCGGCGATGGCGCCGCCCTGCATCACCTGGCGGATGCCCTTCTCGATGGCGGGCAGGAACTGGCGCGGGATCGATCCGCCGAACGTGTCGTCGACGAACAGCAGGCCGTCCACCGCGCCCTGCTCGTCCGGCGCCAGCGGCGAGACCCGCAGATAGACCTCGCCGAACTGGCCGGCGCCGCCGGTCTGCTTCTTGTGCCGGTGATGGCCTTCGGCCGGCGCGGTGATGGTTTCCTTGTAGGGCACGCGCGGCGGCTTGGTGCGGATGTCGAGGCCATAGCGGTCCTTGAGCATCCTGAGCTTGCTGCGCAGGTGCAGATCGCCCAGCCCGCGCATGACCGTCTCGCCCGTCGCCTGGACGCGTTCGATCTCGATGGTCGGGTCCTCGGCGACGATCTTGGCGAGCGCATCGTGCAGCTTGCCCTCGGCACCCGTCGCCGCGGCCTCGATCGCCAGGCCGAACATGGGACGCGGCAGCGGCAGCGGCCTTATGTGCAGATCGTCGGCGATGCCGTCCGAATGCACCACGGAGTTGAAGTTGATCTCGTCGATCTTGGCGACGGCGCCGATGTCACCGGCGATGATCCGGTCGCTCTCGGCGTACTGCTTCCCTTGCAGCTTGAAGACATGGGCGATGCGGACGCCTTTCCGGCTGTCGCCGACCCGCGGCTGGAAATCATGTCCCACATGCCCCTGATGGACACGGAAGACGGACAGCTTGCCCACGAAAGGGTCGTGCGCGACCTTGAACACGTGGGCGATCAGCGGCTTCGCCGGGTCCGGCTCGCCGCGAAGTTCCTTCATGCCGCCGTTTACCGCGTATTCGAAGGTCGGCGGGTTGCCTTCCAGCGGGCTGGGACAGAGATGCGCGAAGATGTCCTTCAGCTTGCGGATGCCGACGTTGTCGCGCGCATCGGTGAAGCAGATCGGCACCAGATGCGCCTCGCGCAGCGCCTTCTCGAAGGGCTCGTGCAACTGCTCGGGCGCGACCTCTCCCTTTTCCAGGTAGATCGCCATCAGATCCTCGTCGACCTCGACCACCTGGTCGACGATGGCCGAATGGAAGGTGGCGACGTCGCCGAGATCGCCGTCGCCGCTGGCATTGGCGAAGCAGTCGACGACGGCGGTGC
>CAZVVC010000055.1:0-14245 GCA_964630425.1 uncultured Bifidobacterium sp.
CTTGCCACCGCGAAGGCCGCGGTCGCGAGGGCGACGCAGCGCCTCGGCCGCCCGCAGCGGTTCCTGGTCGGCAAGCCCGGCCTCGACGGCCATTCCAACGGCGCCGAGCAGATCGCCGTGAAGGCCCGCGATTCGGGCATGGAGGTGGTCTATGAGGGCATCCGCCTGACCCCCGCCCAGATCGTCAACGCGGCGCTGGAGGAAGGCGTGCACGTGGTGGGCCTGTCGATCCTGTCGGGCAGCCACGTGGCGCTGGTCACCGACGTGATGGACCGGATGCGCGCCGCCGGCCTCGGCGACGTGCCGGTGGTCGTCGGCGGCATCATCCCGCCCGAGGACGAGCGCGCCCTGAAGGCCGCGGGCGCGGCGGCCGTCTACACGCCGAAGGACTACCAGATCAGCGAGATCATGAGCGACATCGTCGACCTGGTGGACCGGGCACGGGACGAGGCGGCCTGAAAGCGCCGCCCTTCGCCGCCCGGAGCGCCGTCAGCGGTTGCCGCGGCGGCGGTCCTTGCGGGGCTGGGGCGCCTGGTAGGCGATGGAGGCGTGGTGCTGGCAATAGGGCTGGCCGGGCGTCGACTTGCGGCCGCAGAAGCGGAAGTCGGCGTCGCCCGGATGGCCCAGCGGCCATTTGCACATGCGGTCCGTCAGGGTGAGGATGGTGATGACCTCCGGCTCGACCTTGGGGGCCGGCTTCTCGACCTTCGGGGCCTTCTTGACCGGCTTGGCGGCGGGCTCGGCGGCTTCCTCGGCCGGCTTCTTCACCGGCGACGGGCGCGAGGACAGGCCAAGGCGGTGCGCCTTGCCGATGACCGCGTTGCGGGTGACGTCGCCGCCGAGTTCTTCCGCGATCTGACTGGCGCTGAGGCCCTTCTTCCACAGAGTTCTGAGCAGTTCGACCCGTTCGTCGGTCCAACCAATGGCCATCGATATTCCGTCCTGTCGGAGTTGAGGGGCGCACCCTAGCGAAAACGCCGGTTTCGGTCAATTGCGGGAGATAGTCCGGGCCTCGCCGGTGTCAAACGGCGGCCCCTGCGCGCACGCGGCGTGTGCGCGCGGGCACGTTTCGGCGCGCTTGCCGGAATCCGCCGCAGGCGATAGAACGCGCGCAAGGAAAGCCGCCGCCCATGCACCAGAAGATAGATTCGCCCGCCTATGCCGTGCGACTCATGGGCGCCGTCAACTGGATCGGCCTGTGGACGCTGTACCGCAAGGAGGTGCAGCGGTTCGTCAAGGTCATCATGCAGACGGTGTTCGCGCCGGCGGTGACCACCATCCTGTTCTTCGCCATCTTCATGCTGGCGCTGGGCGGCGATCACCGGGTGGTCGGCGGGCGGCCGTTCAGCGAGTTCCTGGTGCCCGGCCTGATCATGATGGCCATCGTCCAGAACAGCTTCGCCAACACCTCGTCCTCGCTGCTGATCGCCAAGGTGCAGGGCAACATCGTCGACCTGCTGATGCCGCCGCTGTCGGCGGGCGAGATGGTGCTGGCCTTCGTACTGGGCGGCATGACCCGCGGCATGCTGGTGGCGTTCGCCGTGGCGATCCCGCTGATGCCGTTCGTCGAGATGCGCCTGCCGCATCCGTTCGTCGCGCTCTATTTCGCCCTGTCGGCGTCCATGCTGCTCTCGCTGATCGGCCTGCTGGGCGGCGTCTGGGCGACCAAGTTCGACCACATGGCGGCGGTGACCAACTTCGTCATCATGCCGCTGTCATTCCTCTCCGGTACGTTCTATTCCATCGAGCGCCTGCCCGGCGTCTGGCAGGCGGTCAGCCACCTGAACCCGTTCTTCTATGCGATCGACGGGCTCCGCTATGCCTTCATCGGCCATGCGGACAGCTCCATTCCCCTGGGGATGGGCGTCATGCTGGGCCTCAACATCGCCCTCTACGGCGTCTGCTACTGGGTGTTCCGACGAGGGTATCGGCTCAAGGATTAGGCGGTTTTCAGCTACTGCCTTTTTCGTTGACACCCCGTGGGGTGCTCCCGATACTCCACGACTTTTTCAAAACCCTCACGCGGACGGGGATTTTCGATGATTACGGCTGTAATGCCGACCTATGCGCGGGCGGACCTTTGCTTCGAGAAGGGCAAGGGCTCGTACCTCTACACCACCGACGGCGAGAAGTTCCTGGACTTCTGCGGCGGCATCGCCGTGACCAGCCTGGGCCATGCGCACCCGCACCTGGTCGAGGCGCTGAAGGCGCAGGCCGAGGCGCTGTGGCACACGTCGAACCTCTACCGAATTCCGCAACAGGAGAAACTGGCCGCGCGCCTCGTCGAGGCGACCTTCGCGGACACGGTGTTCGTGTGCAATTCCGGCGCCGAGGCGCTGGAATGCGCCATCAAGATCACCCGCAAGCACCACTACGTGAACGGCGCCCCCGAGCGGTACCGCATCATCACCTTCGAAGGCGCCTTCCACGGCCGCACCCTGGCGACCATCGCCGCCGGCGGCCAGGCCAAGCATCTCGAAGGCTTCGGCCCCAAGGTCGACGGCTTCGACCAGGTGCCGTTCGGCGACATGGCCGCGCTGGAGGCCGCGATCGGCCCCGAGACGGCGGGCATCCTATTCGAGCCGGTGCGCGGCGAGGGCGGCATCCAGGCGGTGCCGGCGCCGATGATGGCCGCCATCCGCGAGCTGTGCGACCGGCACGGCATCCTGATGGTGCTGGACGAGGTGCAGTCCGGCGTGGGCCGCACCGGCAAGCTGTTCGCCTATCAGTGGTCGGACGTGGCGCCCGATATCCTGTCGACCGCCAAGGGGCTGGGCGGCGGCTTCCCCATCGGCGCCTGCCTCGCCACCGAGAAGGCCGCCAGGGGCATGATCGCCGGCAGCCACGGTTCGACCTTCGGCGGCAACCCGATGGCCTGCGCCGTGGCGAACGCGGTGCTCGACGTGGTGCTGGAGCCCGGCTTCCTCGACCGGGTGCAGGACATGGCCGGCTATATGGGCCAGAAGATGGCCGCCGTGATCGCCAAGCATCCCGGCGTCCTCGACGGCATGCACGGGATCGGCCTGATCCGCGGCCTGCGCTGCAAGGTGCCGAACACCGACATGGTCGACGCGCTGCGCGCGCAGAAGGTGCTGACCGTCGGCGCCGGCGACAACCAGGTGCGCCTGCTGCCCCCACTGACCGTCACCCAGGACGAGATCGACGAGGCGGCCGCCGCCATCGATGCCGCCTGCGTCCGGCTGGAAGCCCAGTTGAGCGCCGCGTCATGAGCGATGGCAGTTACAGGCACTTCCTCGACCTCGACGGCATCGACGCGGACGAACTCAGGGGCATCATCGAGCGCGCCAGGGCCATCAAGGCGGCGCGCACCGGCCTGCCCAAGGGCGCCCTCGATCCGCAGGCGCCGCTGAACGGCCACATGCTGGCGGCGATCTTCGAGCGCGAATCCACCCGCACCCGCGTCTCGTTCGACGTGGGCATGCGCCAGCTCGGCGGCCAGACCATGATCCTGACCGGCGACGAGACCCAGCTCGGCCGCGGCGAGACCGTCGCCGACACGGCGCGCGTGCTGTCGCGCTACGTGGACGCCATCATGCTGCGCACCCTGCGGCACGACTACCTGCTGGAACTTGCCGAGAACGCCTCCGTCCCGGTCATCAACGGCCTGACCCAGCTCACCCATCCGTGTCAGCTCATGGCCGACGTGATGACCATCGAGGAGCATGCCGGCCCCATCGCCGGCAAGGTCGTCGCCTGGACCGGCGACGGGAACAATGTGTGCGCCAGCCTGGTTCATGCCGCCGTGAAGTTCGATTTCGAATTGCGGATCGCCACGCCCCGGAAATACGCCCTGCGCCAGGACGTGCTGGACTGGGCCGCGGCGCGGAACGGACGGGTCTCGGTCACCGAGGACCCGTGGGCCGCGGTGAAGGGCGCCGATTGCGTGTTCACCGACACCTTCGTGTCCATGGGCCAGACCGGCCGCGAGAAGCGGCTGGAGCGGCTGGCGCCCTACATGGTCAGCGAGACGCTGATGGACGCCGCCAGGCCCGACGCGCTGTTCCTCCACTGCCTGCCGGCGCACCGCGGCGAGGAGATGGACGCGGCGGTGATCGACGGTCCCCGCTCGGTGGTCTGGGACGAGGCCGAGAACCGGCTGCATGCCCAGAAGGCCATCCTGCTCTGGTGCCTGGGAAAGTAAGCCGCCCATGCCGACCGACGCCTCGCTGTTCGCCGGCCCCGCCGACGATGTGATCCAGCCTTTCCAGATCGAGGGCCACGACGTGCGCGGCCGCGTGGTGCGGCTGGGCCCGCTGGCCGAGGAGATCCTGAAGCGGCACGACTATCCCGAAGGGATCGCCAGCCTGCTGGCCCACGCGCTGGCCATGACCGCGCTGCTCGGCAGCTCGATCAAGTTCGACGGCAAGCTGACCATGCAGGCCAAGGGCGACGGCGCGGTGCGGACCATCGTCGTCGACTACCGCACGCCGGGCGAGATGCGCGGCTGGGTCGCCTTCGACCGGGCGCTGTACGAGGACGCCGTCGCGCGCGGCATCGATCCGGGACGCGAGGTGCCCCAGCTCCTCGGCGGCGGCTACCTGGCCTTCACCATCGACCAGGGACCGGACACGGAACGCTACCAGGGCATCGTCAATCTGGAGGGCGGCACCCTCGCCGAATGCGCCCAGAAATATTTCGAGGATTCCGAGCAGCTTCCCTCGGCGGTGAAGCTGAGCGCGGCGGTCGTGGACGGCAAGTGGCGCGCCGGCGGCATCATGCTGCAGCACCTGGCCTCGGCCGGCCACCAGTTCGGCGACGAGGACGAGGCGGAGGATTCCTGGCGCGAGAGCGCCATCCTCATGGCCAGCACCCGCGACGAGGAACTGGTCAACCCGGCGATCACGCCGCAGCAGCTTCTGTTCCGGCTGTTCCACGAACGCGGCGTGCGGGTGTTCGAGCCGATCGCGCTGCGCGAGTTCTGCCAGTGCAGCCGCGAGCGGATCGAGGACGTGCTGAGCCAGTTCCCGGCCGAGGAAACGGCCGACATGGTGGTGGACGGCAAGATCGTGGTCGCCTGCGAGTTCTGCAGCCGGGTCTACGAATTCGACCCGCCCGCCACGCCTGCCTGAGTCTCGCATTCGGGCGCTTTTCGCGCGAATGGGCGGGATTTCGGGCCGAAACCCGGCGCGAAGGCCGTCATGGCGCGATACCGGCCGATGGGCCGGAAAGTTTTCCGTAAGATTTCCAAAACCTATCCTTTTCGGAGCGGCGGCCCAGAAGCGGGCCTCGATTCGCTCACCTCGCAGCCGTCATCCCGACCCTTGCTCTATCGCAGTCCGTCTTCCCGGCTGGCGGCGGCGATGGCGCTGTTGCGTTCGATGCGTTCCGCCGCGTCCCACAGCAGCATGGCCGTCTCGAGGCTGCCGCGCACCTCCGGGTCGCGCCGCAACTGCCAATAGGCCGAGCTGATGGCCAGATAGGCGGTCATGTCCTCGCCCAGCGCCTCGGGATTCTCGCTGAGGATGAAGAGCTGGCGGATGGCGTCCTGGCGCTCGCGCGGATTGGCGACCAGGTCCTTGCCCAAGCCCACGAGCTGGCGGGCGATCGGGTCGGTGAAGGTCTGGGTCGGCGGCGTCAGTCTGTCCTTCAGGTCGTCGTCCGCCTCGCCGGTGATGACCGGCGGCTCGGAACCGGCCGTGAAATACGGCACCCCGTAGCGCACCACCACCAGCAGCACGAGCACCACGACGGCGGTCCAGCGCACGACGACCAGCGTCCGCTGAAGGCGGCTCGGTGAATTTTCCCCGGGATCAGGCATGATGCCTTAACGTTTCCTCAGCCCAGCAGCCATTCCGGCAGCGTTTCCACCGCCAGCATTTCCTCATATGTAGGCCGGCGGCGGGTCACGGCAAACCGGTCTCCGTCCACCAATACCTCCGGCACCAACGGCCGCGTATTATAGCTGGACGCCATGACCGCGCCATAGGCGCCGGCGGACATGATGGCCACCAGGTCGCCGGCGGCGAGCGGCGTCGAAAGCCGCTCCCGGGCGAAGGTGTCGCCGGTCTCGCAGACCGGGCCGACGAAATCGACGGGCACGGACTCGGCCTCCGGCGCCGGCTGGTCCACGGGCAGGATGTGGTGATAGGCGCCGTACATGCTGGGTCGCACCAGATCGTTCATGGCGCCGTCGAGGATGACGAAGCTGCGGTTGCCGGTCTGCTTCACATAGACGACCTGGCTGACCAGCACGCCCGCATTGCCGACGATAAGCCGCCCCGGCTCCAGGATGACCTGACAGCCCAGCGGGCCGATCAGCCGCTGGATCAACGCCGCGTAGCGGTCGGGATGGGGCGGCTCGGGGTCCTCGGGGTGATAGGGGATGCCGAGGCCGCCGCCCACGTCGACCCGGCGGATGTCGTGCCCTTCGGCGCGCAGCCGGGCGACCAGGCCGGCGATGTGGCCGAACGCCTCCTCATAGGGCGCTAGGCTAGTGAGCAGCGAGCCAATATGCACGTCGACGCCGACGGGATCGATCCCGGGCAGGTCGGCGGCGAGGCGGTACATCTCGCGCGCACGCGCCAGCGGCAGGCCGAACTTGTTCTCGCCCTTGCCGGTCGAGATCTTCTCGTGGGTCCTGGCGTCCACGTCCGGGTTGATGCGCAGCGCGACCGGCGCCCTGACACCCTTCTCCACCGCGACCGCGTTGAGCACCAGCAGTTCGGGCTCGGATTCCACGTTGAACTGATGGATGCCCGCGTCGAGCGCGAAGGCCATCTCGGCCCTAGTCTTGCCGACGCCCGAGAACACGATGCGGCCGGCCGGAATTCCCGCCGCCAGCGCCCGGCGCAGCTCGCCTTCGGAGACGATGTCCGCGCCCGCGCCCAGCGCGCCCAGGGTCTTGAGCACCGCCAGGTTGGAATTGGCCTTCACCGCGTAGCAGACCAGCGCGTCCATGCCGGCGAAGGCATCGGAGAACACGGTGAAGTGCCGCTTCAGCGTGGCGGTGGAATAGCAATAGAACGGCGTGCCGACCGCGGCGGCGATGTCGGCCAGCTTCACTCCTTCGGCGCAGAGCGCGCCGTCCCGGTAATCGAAGTGATGCATCAGGGTGTGCGCGGCTGGGGCGGCACGTCCATCGTCGGCTTGCTGTCCGGCGACTGGGGCGAGACCTGCCGGGTGGGCGGCGGCGCGGTGGCATCGGGCGGCGCCTCCAGCGGGCCCTTGCGGCCGCAGGCGGCGGTGGCGGCGCAAGCGAGGACGATGGCGGCGATCTTCAGGCCGTGCACGGCCGTTCTTGCGTTCACGACAGGCGCTCCTTCCAGACGGCGATGGCCTCGCGGACCCGCTCCGGCGAGGTGCCGCCGTGGGACCGGCGGCTGGCGACCGAGCGCTCCACGGTCAGCACGTCGAACACGGCATCGGTGATGCCCGGCTCGACCGAGCGCATGTCGTCGAGGCCGAGGTCCGGCAGGTCGCAGCCCTTGTCCTCGGCCAGCTTGACCAGCGCGCCGGTGACGTGATGGGCGCGCCGGAACGGCATGTCCAGGTTCTGCACCAGCCAGTCGGCCAGGTCGGTGGCCGTGGCGAAGCCGGTCGCGGCCGAGGCGCGCATGACGGGCTCGTTCACCTTCAGGTCGGCGAGCATGCCGGTCATAGCGGCGACGCAGAGCGCGATCGACTCGGCGGCGTCGAAGGTCGGCTCCTTGTCCTCCTGCATGTCCTTGGAATAGGCCAGCGGCAGGCCCTTCATGACGATCAGCAGGGTGTTCAGCGACCCGACGATGCGGCCGGTCTTGGCGCGGATCAGCTCGGCGGCGTCCGGGTTGCGCTTCTGCGGCATGATGGACGAGCCGGTGGAGAAGCTGTCGCTGAGGCTGGCGAAGCGGAACTGGGCGCTGGACCACACCACCAGCTCCTCGGCGAGGCGCGACAGGTGCACGGCGCAGATGGACGCGGCCGACAGGAACTCCAGCGCGAAGTCGCGGTCGGAGACGGCGTCGAGCGAATTGGCGGTGGGCCGGTCGAAGCCCAGCGCCTTCGCCGTCATGTGCCGGTCGATGGGGAACGACGTGCCGGCGAGCGCCGCCGAGCCCAGCGGGTTCTCGTTGAGCCGCGCCCGCGCGTCGGCCAGCCGGCCCCGGTCGCGCCCGACCATCTCCATATAGGCCATCAGGTGGTGGCCGAAGGTCACCGGCTGGGCCACCTGCAAACGGGTGAAGCCGGGCATCAGCGTCTCGGCGTGCTCCTCGGCCCGCGCCAGCAGCACGCGCTGGAGGTCCACGAGCGCGCCGTCCAGGTCGTCGATGGCGTCGCGCACCCAGAGGCGGAAATCGGTCGCCACCTGGTCGTTGCGCGAGCGGGCGGTGTGCAGCCGGCCGGCCGCGTCGCCGATGATCTGGGCGAGGCGGGATTCCACATGCATGTGGATGTCCTCGAGCGCCGGATCGATGGTGAAGTCGCCGGCCTCGATCTCGCCGCTGATCTGGTCGAGGCCCTTCAGGATCGCGTCGGCGTCGGCCGGCGCGATGATGCCGGTGGCGGCCAGCATGGCGCAGTGGGCCTTGGACGCGGCGATGTCCTGGGCATGGAGCTTGCGGTCGAAGCCGATGGAGGCGTTGATGCGCTCCATGATCGCCGCCGGCCCGCCGGCGAACCGGCCTCCCCAGAGCTTGTTGGACCCGTTCTCGTCTGCCATCTTGTCCGCCGCCGCCCCTGAACCGGAGCCCATCATGACACTCAAGCGCCTGTCGCGCCTAACGCTCGTCCTGAGCGCCGCCTTATATGTCGGCTGCGGCGAGGCAGGCAACCCGGAAACGGGCGGCGCGCCCGCGCTGACGCCCGCCGGCGAGGTGGCCAGGTTCCAGGTCGCCGCCGAGCCGAAGGCCGCGCCGGAGCTGGTGTTCACCGCCGTGGGCGACAGGGAGGTGATGCTCAGCGACTTCCGCGGCAAGACCGTGCTGCTGAACTTCTGGGCCACCTGGTGCGCGCCCTGCAAGGTGGAGATGCCCTCGCTCGACCGGCTGCACGCGCAGCTGGGCGGCGACGATTTCGCCGTCGTCGCCATCTCCAGCGACCGGGCGGGCGCCAAGGCGGTCGATCCCTATTTCGACCGGGAGGGCCTGACGCTCGACCGTTACTACGACCCCAAGAACGCCGCCGGCATGGCGCTGGGCGTCACCGGCCTGCCGACCTCGGTGCTGATCGACAAGGAAGGCCGCGAACTGGGCCGCCTGCTGGGCGACGCCGAATGGGACAGCGACGACGCGGTGGCGCTGGTGAAGCAGGCGATGGGGAAGTAGATTCCGTGGCGGAGGAAATGCCGATGCCATCCTTGACAGAAGTCATGCAGCGCTTACCCAAGGAGCGCCGTAAGCAAATCGAGCAGCGCACCGCGACGATTCTTGCCGACGAGCGGGCCAAGCGCGCCAGTGACGAACCAACGAAGCCCTGCCGCGATTAGTTAGGCAAATTGTCCCGTAGTTCCGGTGGGTGCGTCTGGCGGCGCAAGCATGTATTTGTTTCGTTCTAAGGAGGGCGCTATTCTGTCACAATCGATCCGACAACTCTCGGAGGTTGAACGATGCAGTGGCTTTGGACATGGGGAGGCGAGTGTTTCGGGTATCGCCATAACGACGACCTCTGGACATTTGATGGAAGGCATGTTGGTCGTTTCGTCGGAAGTGAAGTTTATTGTCCAAATGGGAAATACTTGGGCGAATTGATGAATCAAGATCGTCTCATTACGCATTGCGGCAAGTTCTCCTACATTCAGCCGAGCTTCTCACCCTACGCGCCGCGCGGCGCATACGCTCGTTACGCCGGGTACGCGATCTACGCGGGATACGAGGATTTCCCTAGCCCAAATGCCTTTTGAGCGCATTTTCGGCACATTCCGGTGACACCTACTCGAAAGGGCGAATGATGCGAATAATTGCGTTTATTGTAGCAGGGTTGATCACCGGGTGCGGGCCTAGCAAGCAGAACGATATAGTTACGCTTTATCGCAACTCCCCATATCGAACGATCTCCGCGTTCATTGGGCGACCTTCGATGCCGCGGAGGGAGCCGACTACAATCTTAGCAATTGTCAAATGGCGGCCAGAATACTTAATGCGAACCTTGAAGCCTCGGCCAAAGCCGAGGGGAAGCAACCGTTTCCCAATGTGGGTTTCTGGTGCGAGCTAGGCAGCTATTCCGAGTCTGGCAGCGTTCCGATCAAGTTTTATGCCCAGTTTCCATCGGACACGACAAGCCCCATGCGCTTTTCAAAGTAAGTGGCCGCACCCATCCAATTATCGGCAATTCACTTAGCGGTGTTGAATAAACCTAGGATTGGGCGCACTTGATTTGTGTGTCAATATGACACACATTATGAGCGGAATGGATGTCTTTCAGGATAGGTCCAATGCCGCGCAAGCACGTAAAGGCCAGCAGTTCGCCCAATCGCGTCGAGCGGCTCGGGTTCCGGCTGGATGAAGACACGAAGGATCTGATCGAGCGGGCGGCCCATCTGTCCCGGCGAAAGGTGAGCGACTTCTGCGTCACCGCACTCGTCGACACCGCGCGCCGGACCATCGCCGAGCACGAGACGCTCGCCCTGTCCGACCGTGACCGTGCGGCGTTCTTCGACGCGCTCGTCAATCCGCCGGAACCGAGCGAACGCCTGGCGCGCGCCCTTGCCGAGCACAAGCGGCGCGTGGCGTCCTGAGCGTGGCCGCGCCTCGTCCTGATCTGAGGATCGAGTCGCTTGCGCCGCATCACGACCGTACCGGCTTTTCCTGCGGCGTCGACAGCCTGGACCGCTATTTCCGGACCCAGGCGGCCCAGGATGTCAGGCGGAAGGCCAATGGCGTTTTCGTCCTCATCGAACCCGAGCGGCCGGACGTCGTGCTGGGCTACTACACGCTCTGCGCCACGGGACTGCCCCACGGCGACGTGCCCGCCGCCGCGCGCAAGCACATCCCTCGCTATCCACTGGTCAGCGCCACCCTCGTCGGCCGGCTGGCGGTTTCGGACGCAAGGCAGGGCCAGCGGCTGGGCGCCATGCTTCTCGCCGACGCGGTGCGCCGCGCCCATGCGAGCGCGGCCACGATCGGCTCGTCGATGCTGGTCGTGGACGCGATCGACGAACGCGCCGCCGCCTTCTACGAAGCCAACGGCTTCGTTCGGCTGCCGGACTCGCTGCGCCTCGTGCTGCCCATGTACGTGATCAAGGGTCTTGTGGAATCCTCGCCATCGTGACTATTCGCCGCGCAACCGACACAGCAACGTGCAGAAATCAGAAAGGGACGCCCGATCATGCTCACGCGCAGCATCTATGAACCGGAACACGAGATGTTCCGCGACGCCGTCCGCAAGTTCTTCGAGAAGGAGATGATCCCCTTCCACGCCCAGTGGGAGAGGGACGGCAAGGTGCCGCGCGAGTTCTGGCTGAAGGCGGGCGAGCAGGGCCTGCTGTGCCCGCAGGTGCCGGAGGAATATGGCGGCGCGGGCGGCGACTACCGCTATCTGTCCATCGTCGACGAGGAGCTGGGCTTCTCCGGCGGCTCCGGTCCAGGCTTCGCCGTGCACAGCGACATCGTCTGCGGCTACATGCTGAAATACGCCAGCGAGGACCAGAAGCGGCAATGGCTGCCGAAGATGGTCACCGGCGAGGTGGTCACCGCCATCGCCATGACCGAGCCGGGCACCGGCAGCGACCTGCAAGGCGTCAAGACCACGGCGAAGCTGGACGGCAACCACTATGTGATCAACGGCCAGAAGACCTTCATCTCCAACGGCCAGAACGCCGACCTGATCGTCGTCGTCGCCAAGACCGATCCGTCGCTCGGCGCCAAGGGCATCAGCCTGATCCTGGTGGAGGCGACGCGCGAGGGCTTCGAGCGCGGCCGGAACCTGGACAAGATGGGCATGAGCGCGGCCGACACGTCCGAGCTGTTCTTCAACGACGTGCGCGTCCCCACCTCGAACCTGCTGGGGCCGGAGGAAGGCAAGGGCTTCGTCCAGCTCATGAGCGAGCTGCCGCAGGAGCGGCTGGGCATCGCCGTCAATGCCCAGGCCGTGGCGCAGTACGCCTACGACCTGACCGCGGCCTATGTGAAGGAGCGCAAGGCGTTCGGCAAGACCGTGTTCGACTTCCAGAACACCCGCTTCAAGCTGGCCGAGATGAAGACCCAGGTGGAAGTGGGCTGGGCGTTCATCGACAAGTGCATCGCCCATCACCTGCGCGGCGAGCTGACCGCCACCGACGCGGCCATGGCCAAGCTGTGGTGCACCGAGATGCTGGGGCGCATCGTCGACGAGGGCGTGCAGCTCCACGGTGGCTACGGCTACATGAACGAGTACCCGATCACCCGGCTCTACACCGACTCGCGGGTGCAGCGCATCTTCGGCGGCACCTCGGAGATCATGAAGGAGCTGATCAGCCGGTCGCTGTGACGAACCTCCCTTGACCGCCATTCCCTTGCATGCGGGAATGGCGACTGAAGGGGGAATTAAGACCCCTTCAGCCCCAGCCACCGCCGCACCGGCCCGATGCGGCGCAGCACCAGCCGCTCCAGCAAGGCCACCACGATCAGCGACGCGCCCAGCACCGGCAGGAACAGAGCCAGCGCGACGATCAGCACGCCGAGGCCCGCGCCGATCCGCCCGCCGGGCAGGGGCGGCGGCGCGCCGAGGCGGCCGTCCGGCCGGCGCATCCACCACATGACGCAGCCGGAGACCGCAAGGCCGATCAGCGCCAGCGCGGTGAGCACGCCCAGCGCCTGGTTCAGCGGCCCGAAGAGCTGGCCTTCATGGGCGGCGATGCCATAGCCGACGATGCGGTCGGCGAGAGGGCTCTCGCCGAAGCCCTTCTCGCGGATCACCGCGCCGGTCGCCGGATCGAGGGTGAGCGTGGTCCGCTGCGGCCGGTTCTGGGCATCGGAGCGGGCGACCCAGTCGGGCGATCTCGGCCAGCGGTCCGAGGGCGGCGAGATCAGCACCGGCGCGGCCAGGCCGAGCGGGCGGACATTGGCCACCATGGCATCGAACGCCGCCGGCGCGCCGTGGCCATGCGCGGCGCGCTCGCCCCGGGCATGGTCGTGGTGGACATGGGCGGCCATGCCCGCCTTCCAGTCCTGCGGGCCTCTGGCCGCGCCGGCGACCTCCCTCACCTGCTTGAACGCACCGCCCCACACCGTCGTCCAGGGGAGGCCGCTGAGCAGCAGGAACAGCGCGAGCGCCGAGACCCAGACGCCGGTCACCGCGTGCAGGTCGCGCCAGAACCGCCGTCCGCCGCCCGACAGGCGCGGATAGAGCAGCCCGGCAAGGCCCGCCGCGCCGCGGGGCCACCACAAATAAAGGCCCGTCAGGATCATCACGATCGCCCAGCACGCCGCCAGCTCGACCAGGATCGAGCCGGCCGCCCCCATCAGCAGCTCGCCGTGGATGGTCTTGACCAGCTCGGTGACCCGGGCGTCCTCGGCGACGACCGCCATCACCCGCGCGCTCTGCGGATGGACATAGACGCGCATGTCCCCTTCGGGGCCGCCGACCACGACGCGCGCCGCATCGCCCGGATTCCCGCGCACCTCGTAGGACCGGAAGGTGGCGCCGGGCACCGCCCGGAGCGCCGCGTCGACCTGCGCGGCCGGGCTCGCGGGCGCACCGGTCAGCACCAGCCTGTCATAGGCCCGCTCGGTCCACGCGTCGATCTGCGGCTTGAACAGGTAGATCGAGCCGGTGACCGCCAGCACGACGACGAAGGGCACGCAGAAGAGGCCGGCATAGAAGTGCCAGCGCCACACAGCCCTGTAGAACGATTCCGGCCTGCTCATATCCGTCTCACATGATCCATTTGAGTTCGACGACGGCGGTGCGCTGCGGATAGGGGTGGAAGACCCACGCCTTGTCGTTGCCCACATTGTCGATGCCCATGCCGGCCTGGAGGTGCGGCGTGACGTCCCAGGTGAGGCGCAGGTCGATGATTAGCAGTTCGGAGGTGTAGCCATAGGTGTCGCCGCGCTGGGCGCCCGCCAGATCCGTGTTGGGCCGCGAGGCGTAGCGGAGGCCGACCGACGCCTTTACCGTCTCGCTGATCGCATAGCGCAGGTTGCCGTTGATGCGCCAAGTGGGAATGCGCGGGAAGCGCACGCCTTCCGATACGGGCAGCGCGTCGTTGCGCACGGTGCGCGCGTCGATCCAGGCCAGGTTGAGGTCGATGTCGAGCCCGGGCACCAGGACGTCGGTGGCTTCGAGGATCAGCTCGGCGCCGTACTGGCGGACCCGGTCGATGTTCTTG
>CAZVVC010000056.1:0-14132 GCA_964630425.1 uncultured Bifidobacterium sp.
GGTCAGCCCTTCACCGGGCTGGGCGTCCGACTGGAAAATCGCCTGCCAGCCGGCGCGGATGTAGAAGAGCGGATTGAGAAACCGCCAGACGCTCTTCTCTTCCGGGACGAGACTGGGGTTGAAGTACGGATTTTCCAGCAGCTTCAGCTTGTCCACCACCCGGCCGATCACCTGCCGCGACGTGATGACGCCGATCTCGGTGACCACGAAGCCCTGGCTCTGTCCGGGGGACTGCAACACGGCCTCGATGTCGACCACGTTGGTTTTCGGGGCGCCGACACGCAGCGTCGCCGTCGCCTCGTAGCGCGGCACGAGCTGGAAGGTGTAGATCAGGGCGGCGATGAAGAGGATCGCCGCGACGGAGAACACCACCGTCTTGCGACGCCAGATCGAGGCGAGAAAGCCGAAGACGTCGATGCCCTTGTCCTGATCGCCGGCGCCCTGGGATTCGGCTCCCCAGCCTCGGGCGGAGATATAGGGCGTGCGTTGATCCATGATGCTTGCAATCCGCTTGTTGGTGTTCCGGAAGTTCGGGCCGTGTCAGACGGTCGCGTCAGACGTCAGAAGAACCTCTCGGGCACGTGCACGATGTCGCCGGGCAGCACCGCGGTCTGTGGATCGGCCGGAATCTTCTTCTGACCGCCACGCTCGATGAAGATCTTCCCCTGGCTGGCCCGGACGGTGTAACCGCCCGACAGCGCGACGGCGTTCACCACGCGCATGCCCGACACATAGGGATAGCTTCCCGGCTTGTTCACCTCGCCGAGGATGTAGAACGGCCGATAGTTCAGCACGTCCACATTGACCGACGCGTTCTTGAGGAAGTCGGGCTCGAGCGCGTCCTTGACCTGCACCTCGACCTCCTGAGGCGTCAGGCCACCCGCCTTGATGTCTCCCACCAGGGGCAGGCCGACCATGCCCTCCCCGTTTACGGTGAACTGACCCGACAGGTCGTTGTGGTTGAAGACGGTTACCCGGATCTCGTCGCCGGGGCCGAGGCGGTAACCGCTCGGCTCCTGGGCGAACGATGCCGTCGTGAACGCAACCAGCAGGAAGACCGCTGCGAACAGCCTTGCCAAATCATGCCCCCATTTCTGCATTTCGACCTCCGAAGCAAAAGGGATGAGCCCACGTTGTATCCCCCCGATACTTCAGGAACTTCTCAGTAGCGTGCCTTCAGGCCGATGCTGAACCGGTTCTGGTTGTAGTCGTCGACGAGCGGGAAATCCGTGTTCCGGCCCTGATAGCTGTAGGCGAATTTCGCCGCGAGATACCGGTTGAGCGCCCACTCGACGGAAGCGCCGAGGCCATAGCGGAAATCGTTCCTGTTGATGCCGCGATAGTCGTCCTGGCCGATCTCGCCGAAAACGCCCACGATCAGGTTCTCGCGGAACTTGTGATCGATGGTCAGCCGGCCACGGTCGGCGAAGAAGCCCGCCGAATTGGCGAACTGGCTGTCCTCGATGGTCCGCTGGCCCTTCAGGCCGATCGTCGTCAGCGGCGTGACGTTCCAGTCGAGGCTGGCGCCGAACGCCGGTCCCTTGATCTTGTCGAGGGACGGGTCGTCCGGATCCTGCTGCATGTAGCCGCCATAGACCGAACCCTGGATCAGGTTGGTCAGCTCGAAGGTGAGGCCGGCATTGATCTCGAAGCCTTCCGAATCGCGGTTGATGCCGAGATCGTCGAGCGGATCGTCGAAGTCGCGCCAGTTGTAGGAGAATTCCGCATAGGCGCTGTAGCCGGGCGAGAACTGGTAGGCGGCCTTCGCATTGGCCACATAGATGTCCCGATCGCGGTCGTCATTGTTGATGAAACCGCCGCCGACGGCCTCGACGTCGTCGAAATCCAGCCGGCGGAAGCTGGCGCCGCCCGACAGGAGCAACCGGCCCATGGACTGGTTGATCTGGACCTTGGCATCGGTAGCGTCGAACTTGGTCGGCTTGAGACCCTCGACTTCCTCGGGATCGCCGCGCTGCTGGTGATCGCGCCCGCGGCCCGCCTCGAACAGGATGTTCGTCGCCCGGCTCACGTCGAGCCGGAAGCGGCCCTGGAACAGGTAGTCCGTATAGTCTTCGTCCGTGAAATCCTCGTAGAGGCCGAACTCGCCGCCGGCATAGAGCTGAAGCTCGTGCCGCGACCAGTCGGTCTGCACCTGGAGCTCCGGCTTGATGACCAGGAGTTCGTCCCCGCGCTTGTTCGTTTCCTCGGCATAGATGTTGTCGTTGTAGATGCCCTGGACCGACACGGAGGGGAAGAAGAAGACGGGACCGGACCTGAAGCCGACGGGATCGTAAGGTCCCGGCCGGGTCAGAACGGTATTGCCGCTTTGATTGTTCGCGAGTTGTGCCCATGCAGTATGGGCCGTGGTTGAAGCGATGGCGCACGCAAAGGCCGCCACCACACATTTCTGCGTCCGACGCAACATTCTTTATCAAGCGGACGAGCCGCCTGCTCCCTTCTGCTTTATCAGTGGGTCGTGTTCGTTAGGGATTAGGGCGCGACAGGTGAAGTGCCGTCCTGCGTGTTGGACAGCGTGTTCACGTCACCACCGATAATTCCCTGATTGAACGACGTCTTCGCGACGCCATACCCACCGGCAACATCCTGCTGCGAACAGGCCATGACGGCCGAACTCACAGCGGCTTGCTGCTCGGGATCCGTGACTCCAGCCAGGATCTGCTGCTCGATGACCTCGGGCTGACCGAAGAACTGCACCGAAATGCAGGCGATCTCGTCCGAGTACGATGGATTCTGCGCCGCCAGCGTGAAGATGGCCGGATCGACGTTTCCACCCACGGAGCCCTGTATCAGAGCACTCAGTTGTTGCGCCAGTGGCGGCGGAAGAGCGTTCTCCTCAGCGCTCGCCGCACCGGCCGTTAAGACCACCCCAAAGCCCATAGCATAGATTAGCCTCGTAAAGGATGTCGCCATAACGAGCCTCACAGTTTTGTGCCCAATAATGCCTATGGTTGTATCACGCTTTCCGCAGTGCGGAAACCCCGAAGGGCGGAAATCTCGGAAAAAAGTTTTTTTCTATTTTAATATAAATGACTTACGAAGATCTCGAGCTAACCGACTGCGCATAGCCCAAGCCGACAATTACGGAAAGCGCCGCAGCAATGGCGGGAATCTGTAAAGGAAAATCAACCATAGAGTGTATCAGCGCCACAGCCGCGGCCGACGCCGCGAGAGCGGGAAGGTGCTGATCCTTCCGCCGGATGCGCGCACCGCGCCAGCACGCCACGACCGGCCATCCGACCGCGACGAACAGCACCAGCGCGGCGGGGATGCCCAGCTCCACGATGCTTTCGAGCACGGTGCTGTGCGCGAACTCGACCACCCGGTTGATGTCCGACTGGTCATAGAGGCGGTAAAGGGTCGGGAAGCTGCCGTAGCCGTAGCCCAGCCAGGGAGACGCCTCGATGGCGTTCACCGTGTTGGCATAGATCTCGAGGCGCTGCTCGGTCTCGATTTCCGCGCCGCTGAAGCGGTCGGCGAACTTGCCGAGCGCGGGCGCGAAAACCGCCGCCAGCAGGACCAGGACGAGCGAGCCGACGGCGACCGATCGGCTCAGCGCGGGCTTGCTGCGACGCATCAGGGCCGCCGCGAGCACCAGCAGACCGACGACGAGCGCCAGCAGGCCACCGCGGGACTGGCTGAAGACGATGGCCGCCGCATAGATCAGACAGGCGACGAGCAGGTACCATCGCCGGGCGAGGACCACCTCGATGAAGCGCTGCAGCTTCTCGCGCCGATCCGTCTCCCGACGCCACAACCCGCGCGTCTCGCCGACGACGAGGCCGATGGCGCAGACCAGCCCCACCGCCGAGAAGCTCGCCAGATGGTTGGGATTGACGAAGGGGATCGCCAGGCGGGAGCCGTAGTGGGTCTGGGTCTGCACGAAGGCTTCGTCGAACCACAGGAGCTGGGTGATGCCCGCCCCCCAGATCAGCAGCCCCGAGCCGGCGGCGACCGCGCCGGCCACGGTGAATATGCGCAGCGCGCGGTCGGCGAGCTTGGCATCGGCGCCATACTGCACCGCCAGCCAGAACGACGCGGCGCAGCCCGCGAGGGAGACGAACGACAGGTATCCGGCCTGCGGATCGATGGAGATGGCCCCCCGCAGCTCCTCTCCCAGGGCCTGGCCCGCCATGGACCAGATGGGATGATGCCACGATGCGGGCGTCATGGTGCTGATCTGGACGAGAATCCAGGCCGAGACCAGGGCGAAGAGCAGCAGGGGCCATCTGGCCAGCCCGAGCGTCACCGGCGGCCCCTTGCCCAGGCCGACGGCGATGGCCCAGGCCGCCAGGCTCGCTCCCGTGGCCAGCGCCAGCAGGCTCCAGGCGCCGACCTGGACCGAGCCGAAGGGCAACGGCGCCAGGCAGATGCCGCACAGCAGAAGCGCGAAGGGTAGTCGGTCCAATTTCAAGGCAGGCCCCGTGTCGGATGCGCGCCCGCCGCGTCACGGCACGACGGGCCGGCGCCTTAAAAACCCGGCAAATAATGGCATTTGTTGGGCGCTCGCGGCCTGACGCCGCCGCGACGTCGCACTGGACAACGGACCCGGCGCGTTCCAATTGTACATCCATGCTCAAACGGCTGTTCCCATCGAAACGCGCTTCCGGCCCCCGCCCCGCCGCGGGCGAGCGCGTTTATGCGGTCGGCGACATCCACGGCCGGCTGGACCTGCTGCGCCGGCTCTATGCGCGGATCGAGCAGGACGCCGGGGACGGCCCCGCGTCCATCGTGTTCCTGGGCGATTACGTGGACCGCGGCCCGGACAGCGCCGGCGTGGTCGCGTTCCTGCTGGCGGAGATCGACCCGCGCTTGCGCCCGGTGTTCATCAAGGGGAACCACGAGGACCTCTGGCGCCGCTTCCTCGACGATCCCGCGGTCGGCCCGGCGTGGTTCGCCACCGGCGGCATGACCACGGTGATGAGCTATGGCGTGCGCGACGGCCTGACCGGGCGCGCGGCCGATTTCGCCGCCATCGCCGCCCAGCTTCGCGGCGCCATGCCGGCCTCGCACCATGCCTTCCTGGACGGTCTCGCGCTGAGCCACCGCTCGGGCGACTATGTGTTCGCCCATGCGGGCATCCGCCCGCGCGTGCCCGTCGAGCGGCAGGACCCCGAGGACCTGATGTGGATCCGCAGGGAGTTCCTGGGCGCCGAGGAATTCGGCGGCCTGTGCGTGGTGCACGGCCATTCCCAGGTGACCGAGGCGGTCGACCTGCCGCACCGCATCGGCGTGGACACGGGCGCCTATCATTCCGGTCGCCTGACCTGCGCGGTGATCGAGGACGGCCGGCGGCGTTTCCTGTCGACGGCGGAATAGGCCGCGCTCTATCGCCGCCGTGCGATCACCTCGTTCAGCAGCTCTTCCCAGCGGCCCACATGGCGGTCCCAGTCGAAACGCCGGCTCGCGACCAGGTGGGCGCGCGCGCCCGCCGCGTCGACCCGCGCCGGATCGGCGACCAGACGGTGGACGCCGCCGATGAACGCCTCGTCCGTGCCAGCCAGCCAGCCCGTCTCGCCATTGTCGACGATCTCGTTGCTCGCGGTATGGAGCCCCTTGATCCGGCTGTCGAGCGCCAGCACCGGCATGCCGTGGCGCATGGCGGCGAGCTGGATCAGGCTGAGATGCTCCAGCCTCGAGGGGAACAGCAGCACGTCGCAGCGGCGGTAGAACGGCGTCAGGTCCTCGTGCGCGCCGTGGAAATAGATGGGCAGGATGCGCCCGTCGTCGGCGGCCTGGGTTTCGAGGATGGTGCGGTCCTCGCCGTCGCCGACCACGTGCAGCTCCCACCACAGCCCCGCCGGGATCGTCACCGCCGCGGCGATGGCGAGGTCGGCGCGCTTGCTGGGGTGCAGCCCGTCGGCGACGACCAGCAGCCGGAGCGGCGCGTCCGGATCGCGCGCCCGCGCGGGCGCGTCGCCCCAGATGCCCGGCGTCAGCAGCGAGAAGCGCCCCATGTCCTCGATGGAAAGCTGCTCCATGATCGCCTCCATGCTGGTCCGGCACAGGCGCACGGTGGTGTCCGCGCGCTCGACGGCCCAGCGCTGGACGCCGCGCGCCGCGCGCATGGACAGGCGGTGATGCAGCTTGGGAACGGTGAAACGCCCGATCTCCTCCGGATAGCTGAAGGCGTGCGGGAAATAGACCCAGGGCCGCTTGCGGAAACGGCGCGCATGGGCGCGGATGAACAGGTGCTCCGAGGCGATGGTGATGTCGGGCGCCTGGCTGGCGGCCCGCCGGACGGCCCGCGCGCCGCGCATCAGCGAGAGCGGCAGGTCGAACCGCCACAGCGGCGTGCCTTCGAGCGACCGGACGGGCGCCGGATGATAGGTGGCCATCCCTTCCGGGACCGTTGCCGAGCGGGTGACGACGCTGACCTGATGGCCGCGCTCGGCAAGGGATCGTATCAGGCGGCCGTCATAGGCGCCGCCACTCCGCGTGCCGTCCAGCGGCCCTGCCAGATAACGGATGTGCATGGGGCCGGCTATACCCCATGCACCCCGATTTTTCCAGCCGCCGGTGCCCGCCGGGCGATTTCGCCTTGCCCGCCATCGCCCTAGAAATTGTAGGTCAGCTCGATGCCGTAGGTCCTCGGCGCGTTGAGCGAGATGAAGTTCCACACGCCCGCGATGGTCGAGGTGCGCAGGACGTAGACCTCGTTGGTGAGGTTCTTGCCGAACACCGAGACCCGGTAGCGGTCGTTGGCCTCGGTCCAGCTTATGCTGGCGTTCACCACGTTGGTCGCCTTGCGCATGGGCGAGACGATGGAGCCGTCATAGTTCACGACGCCCGTGGTCAGGCCCATGGGAAAGCCCGCCTGGGTGGTGAGTTGCCTGGACTGGTAGATCCATTCGGCGTTGAGGCTGAGGATGCCCGTGTCGCCCACGGGGATGTCGTACCTGCCGTTCAGCCGCGTGTTCCACTTGGGCGCCCTGTTGAGCGGCAGGCCGGTCAGGTCGACCGGCTGGGCCGCGCCCTGCGGCGGACCGCAGGGAACCAGCGAGGGATCGTTGGGCGAGGCGCCGTTCAGGTCCTCGCAGTAATCGGTGTAGCGGGCGTCCAGGTAACCCGCCGACGCCGCCAGGGTGAGGCCGTCGAAGGGCAGCGCCGTCACCTCCAGCTCGACGCCGCGCAAGCGGGCGCTGGCCGCGTTGTCGGTGATCACGTCGACCGAGCCGCTAGGCGACTGCTTGGAGATGCTGCGCTGCAGCCCGTTGGCCTCCATCCAGAACGCCGCGCCGTTGACGCGCAGCGTGTTGTCGAAGGCGTCCCACTTGAAGCCGACCTCGTAGGTATCGACGCGCTCGGGATCGTAGGGACCGGCCAGCTCGGCCGAGGAGGCGTTGCCGTTGAAGCCGCCGGCGCGGAAGCCGCGCGCCCAGTAGGCGTAGGCGAACAGGTTGTCGGCCGCCCGGAAGTTCAGGCCGACGCGCGGGCTGACATTGTTCCAGGATTCGGACAGATGCTCGATGCGGCCGGCGCAGTCGCCGGGCGCGGCGGCGCAGATGTCCATCTCCTTCTTGTCCGCCGAGTAACGGGCGCCGGTGACCAGGGTCAGCCGGTCGGTCAGGTGCCAGTTGGCCTGGGCGAACAGGCCCCACTGCTCGTTGCGCTGGGCCGAGCCCATGGAGAACACGAGCTGGGCGGGCGGCGCCACGAAGCCGAGGAACTGGCGGCGGTCCAGGTCGTAGGACTGCTTCAGGTAGAGGACGCCGGCGACGAAATCGACGAAATCCGAGAATTCCGAGGCGAACCGCAGCTCGTGCGAGGTCTGGTAGTGATCGGTGAGGTCATGGGCCGCGAACAGCTCGCCGACGGTGCCGTCGGGATCGAGCACCGAATGCTCCTTGGTCTTCCGGTAGTTGCCGATATAGGTGATCGTGCCCACCTCGGGGATGGAATAGTTCATCTCGCCGGTGATGCCCCACACGTCGAGATCGTTGATCTCGCCCTGCGGCCGGTTCTGGTTGATGGTGTAGGAGCTCTTGTCGGGCTGGCGCGCGCAGCTCGCGGCGGCGACGCCGCCGCCGAACTGCTGGGCCAGCAGGTCCACCATGGCGTCGTTGGCCCCGGCCGAATTGGGTGACAGCCGCGGATCGACGCGGCAGGTGTTGTAGGGCAGCAGGGTCGAGGCGTCGTGCCGCAGCCGGGCCACCTCGCCCCGCAGGGTCAGGTCGAAATTCTCGCTGGCGAACTTGAAGCTGGGCAGGATGGTGAAGTTGTTCTCGCCGCCGATCTTCTCGTGGCTGAACTCGTTGTAGTAGTAGCCGTCCGAATTGGTCGTCTTGACCGCGAGGCGCAGCGCCGCCTTGCCCTCGACCAGCGGCACGTTGACCATGCCCTTGGTCTCGATCCGGCCGTGATTGCCGACCAGCACCCCGCCCATGGCCGCGAAATCGTCCAGGTCGGGCGCGGCCCGCCGCACCAGGATCGCGCCGGCGGTGGCGTTGCGGCCTTGCAGCGTGCCCTGCGGGCCGCGCAGCACCTCGACGGATTCGATGTCGAGCAGATCCGTCAGCGCGACGCTGGCGCGCGCCTCGGTCACGCCGTCGACCACCACCGCGACCGACGGGTCGCTGAAGGATTCGCGCTCGTCGGTGCCCAGGCCGCGCATGAAGAACGAGGACGCGAACGGCGAGATGCCTTCCGGCGCGAGCTGCACGTTCGGCGCCGAGCCGGTGAAGTCCGCGATGGTGGTGGCGAATTTCTGCTGCAGCTCCTCGCCCGACAGCGCGGTCATGGCGATGGGCACGGTCTGCTGGTTCTCCTCGCGCTTCTGCGCGGTGACGACCACGTTCTCGATCGCCCGGCGCTCGGGCTGCGGCGCGGCGGCCGGCTCCTGCGCGCGGACCGGAGCCGCATGGGCGACGGCGAGAGCCATCGCCATCAGCGACGCACCCGCGAGCACGTTCTTCGCGTTCATTCCCCTCTCCCCTTTTTCGGCCCGCGGGAGACCCCAGACCTCCCATCCGAGCCGGGGCAGGATACCACTTGCCGCGCCGGCAATAAATAATCTTCTACGTAGTATATTTTTTTAGGCGCGCCTGTCTGGAGACGCGACAGCACGGTGTCCAGATGTCATACTCCGCGCCTCATGTGGGGAGCCACCTGACGTGCCGAGGAAACGGCCCAACTACAGCGTCGCGTTCATTTCCCAAGCCGAAGGCACCGCCATCGAGGCACGGCGCAAGCGCATCGCGGCGCTCGCGGCCGCCCGCAGCGCCGCGCCGTCGGAATGGCAGTCGAAGAAAAGCGAATACACCCGCGAGAGCATCCTCCGGGCGGTCATCAACGTGCTCGCCGAGGAAGGCTATTCCCGGCTGACCATGACCCAGGTGGCCAACCGGGCCGGCCTGACCAAGGGCGCCCTGCAGCACTATTTCTCGTCCAAGGCGGAAGCGATCGAGGCGACGCTGGCGCTGATCTTCGAGGACCAGCTCGCCCTGCAGCGCGAGTCCGCGCGCCGGCCGCTGGAGCCCGCCGACGAGCAGTTGCACGACCGGCGCGTCGAGGCGCTCTGGGAATATGTCCAGGAGCCCTCCTACGTGGCGTTCATCGAGATCGCCATGGCCGCCCGCAAGGACCCCAACCTGCGCGGGCTGGTGAAGGCCCATTACGACGAATATTTCCGCCTGTCGCGGGAGGCCGCCGTCGACCTGCTGCCGGAATGGCAGATCAACGTCGACAAGTTCAACTTCGTCGCGCACCTGGTCTCGACCATCATCGAGGGCATGTCGATCCGGCAGGAACTCGGCCTCTCCGACGCCGAGCAGGACGTGCGCGTGCGCCGCTTCCTCAAATACGTCATCGGCGAGATCTTCACCGACCGCCTGCCCTTTCCCGCCGGTCCGTAGATCAGGCCCGCAGATAGTCGTCCAGCGTCTGATGGATGCGGCGGATGCGGATTTCCTGATAGTTGCCCAGCGTCTGCCCCGTCTTCTTCGAGGCCCTGAACCCCTTCTGCTGCATGTCCAGGTTCATGGTGTCCTGGTCGTAGACGGCGCCGAGCAGCGGGTTCAGCCCCTCCACTTCCGTATAGGACGTCTTGATGCCGATCTTCACCGGCGCCGGCGCCTCGGGCGCCTCCTCGCCGTCGGCCAGCGGGCGCAGCAGCAGCAGGTCGAAGATGGCGCTGTCCACGTCCATGCCGTTGGGCCGGAAGCGGTAGAGCATGGGCAGCGACACGCCGGGGAAGAAGAACATGTTGGGGAACAGGTGATATTCGATGGAATCGAGCATCTCGCTGTCGCTGTGGCCGGAGAGGTCGACCCCGAACTCGGCGCCCATGCTCTCGCGCAGGAACTGGGCCGCCACGGCGCGCGCCGTCTCGCCTTCCTTCAGGGTCACCCCGCGCGGCGCGAAGCGCATCTTCTCGATGATCTCCTGCTGGGTCTGCTCGTATGGGAAATGCGGGCTCTGGATGCCCACCGTGTGCAGGAACCGGGTGACGCGCTCGCTGAAGGTGTCGTACTGGCAGTTGGCGTCGCTGGTGATGGGCAGCGACTGGGAATGGGTCTCGACCACGTGATAGGCCTCGAGGAACGCCTCCTGCGCCGCCTTCCAGTTGGCCGGCAGGATCTTCTGGATATGCAGCGACACGTAGCGCCGGGACAGGTCCCAGCGGCCGGACAGGTGCCGGGCCAGCGGGCCGATATAGTCCTCGAACGGCATGGCGCCGTCGTCCATGTTGATGAAGACGAAGCCGCCCCAGCGCGCCACCTTCACCTCCGGCAGGCGGAACGCCTCGTCGGTCACCTTCGGGAAGTCCCACCGGCAGGGGATTTCCTTCAGGCTGCCGTCCAGGTTCCACGTCCAGCCGTGGAACGGGCAGCGGAAGTGCATGACGTTGCCGACGCTGTCCGAGGGGCGAAGCTGGGTGCCGCGGTGCAGGCACGAGTTCCAGAACGCCTTCACCTCGTCCGGCGCGACCCGCGCCACCAGGATCGAGTACGGACCCACGTCGTAGACGTAGTGGTCGCCGACCTCGGGGATGTGCTCCTCGCGGCAGGCCCATTGCCAGGTGCGGTTCCACATCCTGTCGAACTCGGCCTGGAAGAACGCCCCGGAGGTGTAGCGTTCGTAGGGCATGTCCTCGTCGCCCAGGAACGTATAGTCCTCGGCGATCAGCACGTCGGGCACCGTCCAGCCGTCGCGCAGGATCAGGTCGCGCGTGCTGGGGCCGGGGCAGCGGGCCTCGCCGGGCTTCATGGTTTCCGGGTTCTGGATGTTCATGATCGTCTCCTTGCCGCAGGCCTTGGCCCGCGCGTCTCCCGAGTCTTCCCCGACGCACACTAGCGCAAGACCCGGCCGGGGAAACCCTTTAAAAGTCATTGATGCATATTCCAGGGGCGCATGGCGCCCGCCTTTCAGGCCCGCTCATCCACGGCGACAGATACAAACAAATACAGTACTGGTTGCCTTTAAATAATGAGGCATGTGGTACAACCATGTTCATCATCAGATGTTTACCAAAATATTACCTTTCCGTACGCACGGCTGGAAAACCGTTATACCTGTCAAAAACGTCATCTCTTATGGACGGCGTGTGCAAGCGGGCTTAGCATGAATCCATCAGAACCTGGGGAGGGGATGTCGTCGATGGTCGTGGGGGATCTGACGGGCGTTCAAAAACACGGCGACAAGCCGAGCCGGCCGGAAACCGACACCACGACCGGCGGCCACCGGCCGGCCGAGCTGGATTCGCGCCAGCGCCGCAAGATCGCGCTGCAGAAGGCCAAGGAATCGACCGATCCCGAGCACTGGCAAAGCACCAAGAGCGAGTTCACGCGCGAGAGCATCCTGCGCGCCATCGTCGAGTGCCTCGCGGAGTTCGGCTATTCCAACCTGACCCTGGGGCAGGTGGCGCGCAAGGCCGGCCTGTCCAAGGGCGCCATGCAGCATCACTTCGAATCCAAGTCGGCGGCCATCGAGGCGGCGCTGGAATTCATCTTCCAGCAGCAGTTCGAGTTGCAGCAGACCTATGCCCGCGGCCCCAGCGAGGCGGCCGACGACCAGCTCCACGGCCGGCGCATCGACGCGCTGTGGGACTTCGTGCAGGACCCGTCCTATGTGGCGTTCCTCGAGATCGCCTTGGCCGCGCGCACCGACCCGCATCTGGGCGAACTGGTCAACGACCAGTACTGGCAGTACCGTCAGAAGGCCCGCCAGCGCGCGGCGGTCATCATGCCCGAATGGCAGACCAATCTGGAGCAGTTCCGGATCATCGGCTCGCTGACCAACTACGTGCTGGAAGGCATGGCGCTGCGCCAGACGCTGGGCCTGTCCGATGAGGCCGAGGACGCGGCGCTGCGCGCGCATCTGAAGAAGATGGTCGCGGCCCTGTTCGAGGAAACCCAGACCGCCGACGGCCAGTAGCGGGGCCGCCCCACGAAAAAGGGAGCGCGGCGGACCGCGCTCCCTTCAGGGTCTGCCGCCGGACGGTCAGGCCCGGTTGGTGTGCTTCTTCAGCTCGAGCGCGGCGATGGTGCGGTTGTGCACCTCGTCCGGGCCGTCGACGATGCGCAGGGTGCGCGCGTTGGCATAGGCCGAGGCGAGGCCGAAATCGGTGGTGACGCCGCCGCCGCCATGCGCCTGGATGGCCATGTCGACCACCTTGCAGGCCATGCGCGAGCACGCGACCTTGATCTGGGCGATGTCGCTGCGGGCGACCTTGTTGCCCACCGTGTCCATCTTCCAGGCCGCGTGATAGACCAGCCAGCGGCACATGTTGATCTCGGTGCGCGCGTCGGCGATGCGGTCCTGCCACAGCGACTGCTCGGACAGGGGCTTGCCGAACGGCGCGCGGGAAAGCACGCGCTTGCAGGTCTTCTCCAGCGCCCGCTCGGCGACGCCGATGGCGCGCATGCAGTGATGGATGCGGCCCGGTCCCAGGCGGCCCTGGGCGATCTCGAAGCCCCGGCCCTCGCCCAGGATCATGTTGGCGGCAGGCACGCGCACGTTGTCCAGCCGCACCTCGCCGTGACCCTTGGGCGCGTGGTCGAAACCGAACACCGGCAGGTGGCGGACGATCTCGACGCCCGGCGTGCCCGCCGGGACCAGGATCATGGACTGTTGCAGGTGGGTGGGCGCCGACGGGTCGGTCTTGCCCATCAGGATGTAGACGCTGCACCGCGGATCGAGCACGCCCGAGCTCCACCACTTGCGGCCGTTGATGACGTACTCGTCGCCGTCGCGCTCGATGCGGGTCGAGATGTTGGTGGCGTCGGACGAGGCCACGTCCGGCTCGGTCATCAGGAAGGCCGAGCGGATCTCGCCATTAAGCAGCGGGTTGAGCCAGCGCTCCTTCTGCTCCGGCGTGCCGTAACGCTCCAGCACCTCCATGTTGCCGGTGTCGGGCGCCATGCTGTTGAACACCTCGGACGACCAGCTCACCCGGCCCATGATCTCGCACAGCGGCGCGTAGTCCAGATTGCTCAGCCCCTCGACGTGCTGGCTCTTGGGCAGGAACAGGTTCCACAGGCCCGCCGCCTTCGCCCTGCCCTTCAGGTCGTCGATGATCGCCGGCGTCTGCCAGCGGTCGTGGCCGAACGCGGTCATCTGCGCGTCGTAGGTCGCCTCGTTGGGGTAGATGTGCTCGTCGAAGAACGCGAGCAGGCGCTGCTGTAGTTCCTTCGCCTTGGGGCTGAGCTCGAAATCCATTCCTGTGTCTCCTTGCCGACTTTCGCTTTTTCGGCGGTATTCATCCGTGGTTTGCCGCGGGGACACAAGGAAAAGTTAGGCGTGCACGAACGGTCCGGTCAGTGGACCAGCGGCCCCAATATGCCGGTCTGCGCCGCCAGCGCGGCGGCCTGGGTGCGGTTGTGCACGTTGAGCTTCTTCATGGCGTTCTCCAGGTGGAAACGCACGGTGGGCACCGACCGGCCCAGGATGGTGGCGATCTCGGAATCGGTCTTGCCGAGCGCCACCCAGGACAGGCATTCCACCTCGCGCTCGGACAGGCTGGTCTCGCCCGGCCCCGCCGCGGCCACGCCCGCCAGCGTATCGGCCCCGTGCAGGGTGACGACGTCGAGGAACAGCAGGGCGGCGAGGCGCAGGCTGGTGGCGTGCTCGGCCAGGATGTCCTCGAACGGCCGCTCCTCGGTGCGCGCCACCCA
>CAZVVC010000057.1:0-14024 GCA_964630425.1 uncultured Bifidobacterium sp.
TCTTGAACGAGGTGGTGAGGATGCCGTTCCGGTTGAACCCTTGCAGGCTGAAGATGGCGCCGCGCACGTCCTGGTAGAACAGGCTGCCGGTGAGCCGCACGTTCTCCCACCGGCGGCGCAGGATCAGGTTGGCGTCGCGGGATTTCTCGGGCTTCAGATCGGGGTCGAAGCTGTCCGGGTCGAAATTGCCCAGCGCGTCGAGCCGGCCCTGGAACAGCTCGCCCACCGTGGGAAAGCGGGTCGCCGTCGCCAGGCTGAGCTGAACCTGCCAGTCCGGCGCCGGCGCCCACTGGACGCTGAGCTTGGGGCTGAGCGCGTCCTGGCCGCGATTGTCGTAGTCCTGGCACACCGGCGCCGCGCCCACCTGCCGGCAGATGCCGCCGTCGAAGGCACGCCAGCGCTCGTAGCGCAGGCCGCCGGTGAGGCCGAGGCTGTCGGACAGCGCCACCTTGTCCTCGGCGAAGACACCGACCAGCGTGGTGCGCCCGAAGGTGCCGGTGGAGAACGCCAGTCCCTGGCGGCTGCGCCAGTGGAGGGCGGTGAAGTTGTCCGCGGCGGTCTCGTAGAGGTTGGCGCTCATGCCGACGGCGATCTCGTGGGCGCCCGCGGCGCGCACCGCCAGCAGGTCGCCGGTCCACCAGCCGGTGGCGCCCTGCACCGTGACCGTGCCGGCGCCGCCGGCGATGCCGCTGGTGTAGGTGGCGGACCTGCGCGCAAGCTGCCGGTCGATCCAGTAGCGGGACAGGTTGAGGGTCACGTCCCAGTCGGCGACAGGACCGGCAAGCTTGAGGCCGGCGAGCATCTCGGTCCTGTCGGTGAGGCCCTGGCCGAGGCCCGCGCCCGCCGTCCAGGTCCTGCCGCCCAGGCTCACCTTGCCGTCGAAGACCGGATCGCCGGCGGCGCCGCGCAGATAGGTCCCGGATGCGAGCGTATCGGAATCGGTGGTCCACAGGGTGAACAGGGCGGTCGCCGTCCAGCGTCCGAAATCATAGCCCAGCCGGGCGCGGAACTGGTCCTGCACCGTGTGATCGGGCGCATAGGCCCCGCCCACCGGCGCCGGGGTGATCAGCTCGGGGTCGATGACCCCGCCGGTGACGGGCGTGCCCGCACCGGTTGCCGGGGTGAGCTGGCTGAACTGCTGGGGATGGCCCACATTGTCCAGGCGCCGGATGCCGAAGCGGCCGCTCCAGGGGCCGTTCTCCTGCCGGAAGCCGGCGCCCGCCTCGAGGCTGTAGCCGGCATAGGTGTCCCTGGTGCCGTACTGCCTGTAGGGCTGGACGAAGCCCTGGACGACGGCGAAGGCCTCGGGTCCCTCGGGCGCGCGGGTGGTGATCGAGACCAGCCCGCCCATGGTGTTGCCCGGATAGCGGGCCGAGTAGGGACCGTAGACGATGTCGAACTGCTGCACGTCGGCCGGCCCGACGAGGCCCCATTTGGGCGGGAAGGAAAAGCTGTTGCCGGTGTAGTCGGACACCACGAAGCCGTCGATCATCACCAGCGAGCGCGCCGACTGGACCGAATGCGTCCCCCGGAAGCCGGGCACGGCATTGGCATCGCCGATATAGCGTTTGCGCACGAAGAAGTTCGGCGCGTACTTCATCAGGTCCTCGGTGTTCACCGCGTTGATCGCACCGAACTCCGTCTCGCCCAGCGAAACGGACAGGCCGCGCGCCTCGACCGAAACCGGCAAGGCGCTGTGGCCGATAACGATGACCTGGTCGGCATCGGCGACCCGGGCGGGCTGGTCGGCCAGCGCCGGGGACGCAAACAGGGCGGCCGCCGCCAGGGCAAGCGCGCCATTGAAAACGGAAGACATGATCGCTCCACATCGGACACAAACGAAAGCCGGCACGCGAGAGGCGGCCGGCGGCGGCTCGGGTCAGATGCGGGCGGGCGGTCCGGTGGCGGGCGGCGGCGGCGCGGAAAGGCCGAGGCCGGGGCGCCGCCAGGCGGAAATCCAGGGAAGCGCGGCGGCGAAGGACGGGATGGCGGCCTCGTCGTAGTCGAAGGCCGGGACCACGGCCGCCGTGCCCACGCCGGCGAAGACGCAGGGTTCGCCGGACTTGCCGTCGTCGTGCTTGTCGGGCGCCTTGCCGGGAACGCCGAAGTCCCCGTCCGCCGCGACCTCGATCATCCCGGTCGAGGTACAGATGACGATGGTCGGCAGCGCGCCGTCCTCGTCGGATTTGGCGAGCATAGTGCCGGCCGGCAGCGCGAACCGGACCGCGAGCGCGACGACCAGCAGCAGCGCGAAGACGCGCGACATCCGGTTCATGATCGCCAGGGTCCTGTCCATGGCCCGGTTCTCTACCGCCGGGTCCTTCCCCTGTCCAGCGGAACCGCGCCGACGGCGCAGGGCTGTGCCGCTAAAAATCGAGCGCGTCGCCGGCGAGCCGCACCTCGACCATGCCCCAGACCGCGTTGGCGAGGCACACCCGGTCGGCGGCGGCCACGTCCGCGGCCGTCAGGACCTGGACCCGGACCGGCGTATCGGCCATGAAATGCCGCCGGAACACGCCGGGCAACAGCCCGCAGGACACGGGCGGCGTCAGCCAGCATCCGTCCTTCTCGATGAACAGGGTGCTGCGCGCGCCCTCGGTGACCTCGCCCCGCTCGTTGCGGAACAGCACGTCCCAATGGCCCGCGGCCAGCGCCGCCGCGAGCGCCCGGTCATGGAGGCCGCGCCGCGTCGTCTTGTGGGCGAGGAACGGATCGCCGGAGCCCACGGGAACGGCCGCGAACGCGGCGGTGGGCGGCGCGGCGGCCAGCGCGGCGCGGCCGCCTTCCACGTCGAGGGCGACGGAGGTGACCGACGCCTCGCCCGACGGCGCCAGCAGCAGCCGCACCCGCCGGTCCTCGCCGGCCGCGAAGCTTTCCGCCGCCTGCGCCAGCAGGCCGGCCACGGCGGCGCGCTCGAAGGGATAGTGGAAATAGGCGGCGGACTCGGCCAGCCGCTCGAGATGCTCCTCGAGCAGCCAGTAGCCGCCCGCGCGCCCCCACAGCAGCGTCTCGATCAGCGCGGGCCGGGCCTGCGGCGCGCGCAGGAACTCGGCCTTCAGCAGGCATTCGTCCCATTCGGCCGGGCCGTCCGAATCCGCCACGATGCCGCTGCCGATGCCCATGCGCGCCATGCCGTCCCGGCCGATGGCCAGCGTGCGGATCGGCACGCTGAACGAGGCGTCGCCGTCCGGCGCGATATGGCCGATGGCGCCCGTATAGACACCGCGCGCCCGCCCCTCGAGCCGGGCGATGATCTCCATGGCGCGGATCTTGGGCGCGCCGGTCACCGAGCCGCAGGGAAAGACCGCCTTCAGGATGTCGAGGGTGCGGACCTCCGGGGCGACGCGCGCCGTGACGGTCGAGACCATCTGCAGCACGGTCGGATAGGCTTCGACCTCGAACAGCGCTTCGACGGCCACCGATCCGGGCGCCGCGATGCGCGACAGGTCGTTGCGCTCCAGATCGACGATCATCAGGTTCTCGGCCCGCGACTTGGCATCCTCGCGCAGCGCCCGGCGCGCGGCCTCGTCCTCGGCGGCCGAGCGGCCGCGCGGCGCGGTGCCCTTCATGGGCTTCACGGTCAGCCGGTCGCCCCGCCGCTCGAGGAACAGCTCGGGCGAATGGGACGAGATGCACCAGTCGCCGGCGGCGACGAAGCCGCCATGAGCGACGGGCTGGGCCTGGCGCAGCGCCGCGTGCAGCGCCAGCGGATCGCCCGAGAACGCCGCCGCCGCGTCCATGGTCAGGTTAATCTGGTAGACATCGCCCGCCGCGAGGAACTCCTGGACGCGGGCGAAGTCGGCAAGGTAGCGGCCGCGCTCCAGCGCGGGGACGAGCGGCGCCAGCGCATAGGCCGCGCCCTGGGTCCGCTCGCGCCAGAAATCGTCCACGTCGGCGCGGTCGAGCCGCTGCCGGCGCGCGAACAGGCCGAACCACACCAGCGGCTCGCGCCGCGCCGCCGGCATGAGGCCGGCAAGGCGCGGCTCCAGCGCATAGCCCACCTCGTAGGAGATCCAGCCCGCCGCGTGGAGGCCGTCGTCCAGGCCCTGCTGGATGGCGGCGAGCGCCCCGTCCAGATCCGCCGGATCGTCGCAGCGGACGATGCGGACGGGTCTGTCGAACAGCAGCGAGGACGCGCGCCGGTCGCGGCTGTTCTCGAGCAGGACGAACGGATCGTTGGGCATCAGCGTGGTCATGGCCGCCGGTCTAGCCTATCCGGCGGGCGCCGGAAAGACCCATGACGGCTCGACCGGCATCCCTGCGCTGCCTATGCTGAAGGGACGTTTCGGGCCGAGGGGACCTCATGAGATTGCGCGCCTTGATGCTGCTCGCGCTGTCGCCGCTGGCGGCCTGCGGCCCGTCGCCGACCATCGGCCTGCTCGAGAGCCATGCGGGCAGGGACAGCCGCGCCAGCTTCGTGGTCTGCGCCGAATATCAGTGCACGAGGCGCTACGACGTGCTGCTGACCGACGCCGAATGGGCGCGGGTGCGCGCCCTCTTCGCGCCGCCCGCCGCCGACGCGGCGGCCGAACGCGCCCGGATCGCGCTGGCCGTCGGCCAGATCGAGCGCCTCGTCGGCCCCAAGACCAACACCGACCGGGACCGCCCCGGCGCGACCATCCTCACCACCCGCACGGCCGGCCAGATGGACTGCATCGACGAGTCCCACAACACCACCGTCTATCTGCGGCTGATGGCCCAGGACGGGCTGCTGACATGGCACGAGGTGGGCCAGCCCATCCTGCGCGGCAAGGTGATCGACCGCTGGTTCCACAACACGGCGACGGTGACCGACAAGGCGACGGGCGTGGCCTGGGCCATCGATTCCTGGTTCGGTGCCAATGGCGAGCCCGCCGACGTGGTGACCGCCGAGGCGTGGCTGAAGGGCTGGGAACCGGAGACGTTCAGGACGCGAACGGACAGGTAGCTCAGCGAGACAGCCTAGAACGCCTTGCCCAGCGCCAGGAACAGCCACCGCAGCCCATAGGCCAGCGCCGCGAACGCCGCCAGCGAGCCCAGCCACAGGCCGGCGAACCACAGCAGGCGGCGGGGCGTCGGGCGCATCAGTGGTGGTATCCCTCGCCGTGCCGGACCTTGCCGCGGAACACCCGGTAGACGATGACCGTGTAGATCAGGATCAGCGGGATGAACAGCACCACGCCGACCAGCAGGAAAAGCTGGGTCGTCGGGGGCGCGGCCGCGTCCCAGATGGTGAGGGCGCGCGGCACGATATAAGGCCACAGGCTGACCGCCAGCCCCAGATAGGACAGCAGGAACAGGCCGATGGCGAACAGGAAGGGCATGTTCTCGCGCCTGGCCTTGAGCGACAGCAGCAGGAACAGGCCGCAAAACGCGGTGAGCACCGGGATCGGCGACAGCAGCAGCAGGCCCGGCATGCCGAACCAGCGCGCCGCGATGGCCTCCTGCGTCAGCGGCGTCCACAGGCTGACGGCGACGATGGCCGCCAGCAGACCGAGCGCCAGGCCGCGCGCCCAGGCGAACGCCCGCGCCTGCAGGTCGCCCTCGGTCTTGCGGATCAGCCAGGTGGCGCCCAGCAGGCCGTAGCCCACCACCAGCGCCGCGCCGGTGAACACGCTGAACGGCGTCAGGAACGACAGCACATCGCCCACGAAGCGGCCGTTCTCGATGGGCAGGCCTTGCACGAAGCTGCCCAGCACCAGGCCCTGGGCGAAGGCGGCCAGGGTTGAGCCCGCGGCGAAGGACAGGTTCCAGAGGCCGCGGCTGGTGTCGGCCCGGTGACGGAACTCGAAGGCGATGCCCCGGAACACCAGCGCGACCAGGAACAGGATCAGCGGCACGTAGAGCGCCGGCAGCACGGTGGCGTAGGCCAGCGGGAAGGCCCCGAACAGGCCCGCGCCGCCCAGCACCAGCCAGGTCTCGTTGCCGTCCCAGACGGGCGCGATGCTGTCCATCATCACGTCGCGCCACGCCTCGTCACGGGCGAAGGGGAACAGGATGCCCACGCCCAGGTCGAAGCCGTCCATGATGATGTACATGGCGACGCCGAAGGCGATGACGGCGGTCCAGATCAGCGGCAGATCCATCAGGCGTCTCCCGTGGTGGTGGCGGTGGGGGCGAGCGCCGGTTGCGGCGCCGGCCGGTCGTCGGGCACCGGCCCGGTACGCACGGCGCGCGCGGCGAAATACAGGAACGCGGCCAGCACCATGTGGTAGACGATGGCGAACAGCATCAGCGAGGTCATCACCTCGGGCCCCTGCAGTTCGGGCGAGACGCTGTCGGCGGTGCGCATCAGGCCCTGGACGGTGAAGGGCTGGCGGCCCACCTCTGTCACCGTCCACCCCGCCAGGGTGGCGACGAAGCCGGACGGCACCATGCCGGCGAGGCCCCACAGATAGGACCGGGGAAGCCGCCTGCGCAGCAGCACGCCCAGCCACGCCATGCCGATCATCAGCAGGCCGATGCCGACCATGATCCGGAACGAGAAGAACACGATGGCGACGGGCGGCCGGTCCCCGGCCGGCACGTCGGTGAGGCCCGGCACCACGCCGTCGGTGCTGTGCCGCAGGATCAGGCTGGCGCCGCCGGGGATGCCCACCTCAAGATGGTTGGTCTCGGCCGCCTCGTCGGGCAGGGCGAACAGCAGCAGCGGGATGTCGGGGCCGGCCTTCCAGTTGCCCTCCATGGCGGCGACCTTCACCGGCTGGTGCTCCAGCGTGTTGAGGCCGTGGAAATCGCCGATGACGAGCTGGAGCGGCGCCAGGATCGCGGCGGCGGCGATGCCCAGCTTCAGCGCCTTGCGCGCCGTGTCCGCGTGTCGGTCCTTCAGCACCTGCCAGGCCGACACGCCGGCGACCACGAACGAGGTGGTCAGCAGCGACGCCGTCACCATGTGGGCGAGGCGGTAGGGGAAGGACGGGTTGAAGATCACCTCCCACCAGTCGTCGACGCGGAAGACGCCGTCGGCGCCGAGGATGTGACCCTGCGGCGTCTGCATCCAGGAATTGGCCGACAGGATCCAGAACGCCGACAGCGTGGTGCCGAAGGCCACCATCAGGGTGGCGAAGAAATGCAGGCCCGGGCCGACCCGCTTCCAGCCGAACAGCATGATGCCGAGGAAGCTGGCCTCGAGGAAGAACGCGGTCAGCACCTCATAGCCCAGCAGCGGGCCGATCACGTTGCCGGTGGCCGTCGAGAAGGGGCTGAAATTGGTGCCGAACTGGAACGACATGGGGATGCCGGTGACCACGCCCATGCCGAACGACAGGGCGAACAGCTTCACCCAGAAGCGGTAGAGGTCGCGCCAGCGCGTGTCCCGGGTCTTCAGCCACAGGCCCTCGACCAGCGCCAGGAAGCAGGCGAGGCCGATGGTGAGGGTGGGGAAGAGAATGTGGAACGCGATGGTGAACGCGAACTGTAGGCGGCTCAGCAGGATCGGGTCGACGTCCATGCGGCTTCTCCATCAGTGGCTTCCCGAGCCGGAAGCCAAGGCTGACATAAGCCCGCATCCCCGCCCCGGGAACCGCGAAAGCACCATACCACCCTTGCTCGCAGAGGGGCGGCGAAACGGCGAAACCGGCCTTTGGGCCGGGTCAGACCGGCTCGGCCGAGAAATCCTCGAACGACCATTCCTCGCCCGAATCCATCTGTTCCTCGAACAGATGCTCGGCGGCCTGGGCGGCCGCTTCCTCGCTGTCCGCCTCGACGACGGTGACCCAGTAGAAGCTGCCGCGCTTCAGATTGGTGCGAAGGGTGACTTCGTACTTCATGGCGTTCCCTCAGCGGTTGGAGTAGGGGCGCAGCTCGAGCTTGGCCACGGTTTCCGTGTGCACCTCGTCGGGACCGTCGGCCATCTGGGTCGTGCGGGCATAGGCCCAGGCCTTGGCCAGGAAGAAATCGTTGGTGAAGCCGCCAGCGCCGTGGCTCTGGATGGCGCGGTCGATGATCTTGGCGACGGTCTGCGGCACCACCACCTTGATCATGGCGATTTCCTTGCGCGCGCCCTTGGCGCCCACCTGGTCCATCATGTAGGCGGTCTTGAGCACCAGCAGGCGGAGCTGTTCCAGCTCGATGCGCGACCAGGCGATGTTGGCGCGGATGGTGTCGAAATCCGCCAGCTTCTTGCCGAACGCCTCGCGCGAGGTGGTGCGGCGGCACATCTGGTCGATGGCGCGGTCGGCGGCGCCGATCAGGCGCATGCAGTGATGGATGCGGCCCGGGCCGAGGCGGCCCTGGGCGATCTCGAAGCCGCGGCCCTCGCCCAGCAGCACGTTGGACACGGGCACGCGGACGTCCTCGAACAGCACCTCGGCCTCGCCGAACGGCGCGTGGTCGTCGTTGTAGACCTGCAGGTGGCGGACGATCTTCACGCCGGGCGTGTTCTTGGGCACCAGGATCTGCGACTGCTGCTGGTGCTTGGGCGCCGACGGGTCGGTCTTGCCCATGACGATGAAGATCTCGCTGCTCTCGCGCATGCCGCCGGTGGTGTACCATTTGCGGCCGTTGATGACGTATTCGTCGCCCTCGCGGCGCATGGAAGTCGCCACGTTGGTGGCGTCGGACGAGGCCACCTGCGGCTCGGTCATGCAGAAGCACGAGCGGATCTTGCCCTCGAGCAGCGGGATCAGCCACTGGTCCTGCTGCTCGGGCGTGGCGTATTTCACGAACACTTCCATGTTGCCGGTGTCGGGCGCGTTGCAGTTGAACGCTTCCGAGGCCCAGTCCACGCGGCCCATGATCTCGGCCAGCGGCGCGTATTCCAGGTTGGTCAGGCCGATGCCGTACTTGTCGCGGAAGGGATGCGGCAGGAACAGGTTCCACAGGCCTGCGGCCTTGGCCTTGGCCTTGACGTCCTCGAGGATCTGCGGGGTGCGGAAGCGGTTGCCCTGGCTGTCGAGCTGTTCGTAGAACAGGTCCTCGTTCGGGTAGACATGGGCGTCCATGAACTCGGTCAGGCGCTGCTGCAGGTCCTTGACGCGGTCGCTGTAGTCGAAATCCATGAAGATCCTCCCGAGGAATGGCGTTGGGCCGCGCGCAAACGCGGCCGCGCCCTCTTATAGCGGGGAATCCACCGTTGCCAAGCAGGAGTGTTGGCCGGCGCGCCGGTCGGGCGGGCTACTCGGTCTTGCTGACCGGCTCGGCCCAGCTCGTGACCGCGGCGCTCTGGCGGAAGCGGGCGTCGAGATCGGGCATGTAGATCGAGGCGAGGTCCGGGATGCGACCGCTGAGGGTCGGCACGTCCTTGCTGGCCGTGCGGGTCGACGGGTCGTTGCACATGGGCGCGGTCGTCGCCGGCAGGAACGCCGTCTCGAACTCGCCGCGCTTCACCGCGCCCTCGCCCTTTTCCAGCACCGCCGTGGCCACGGCGGCCATGTCCTCGCAGAAGGTCTTGTTGTTGAAGGTGTTGAGCGAGAAATAGTTGGCCAGGCTCGTCATGTACTTGTTGAGCGCGCTGGAATGGCCCGCGCCGTAGCTGCGCTTGAAATAGGCCTGCATGACCGCCGAATGGGCGGTCAGCTCCTTGTTGTAGCGGGTGACGAACGCATTGTAGTTCTCGTGCAGCTCCAGGCTGGGCTTGTGCACGCATTTCAGCGCCGCGACCATCAGCGCCGCCTGGAGACCGCGGGCCTGCTCGGCCGTGGTCTCGGCGCGGGTCATGCAGGGCGCGGCGAGCGCCTGTCCCGAAAAGCCGGCGAGGGCGATGAAAGCAACCAGGGCGTGCGCGATGCGGCGCGGCGATGCGCGGAATCCGCGATGGCCTCGAAGAATGCGAATGTGACCTCTCCTTGCTCAGTCCGCATGTCCGCAACGTCCCGTAACGTCCACGGCTGCATACGTAACCCCCGCGAGCACTATAGCCGGCTCGGCCTCAAATCTCAAAATCCGAATTGTTCGCCGGCAGCGCGTCGTCGCCGAAGCGGATCGACGGGCCTTCGGCGCGGATGCGCTCGCGCGCCGACAACGGCCGGTGATCGCCGGTGATCTCGATGGCATAGACGCCGACGACCACGTTCGCCGCGGCGTCCTTCTCGGCGGCCTGGGTGAGGGCCTCGACCTCGGCGCCGGCCGCGACCGTCGCCAGGCGGATGTCGGGCGTCCAGCCGCTCTCGCGGCTGTAATAGACGATGATGCCGTCGCGCAGCCGGTTCGCCGTCACCACCCGATAGACTTCCACGTCGCCGTCCGCCATGGCCGTTCCTTTCTCCGGCGCGCCCCGTGGCGCGCACGCATCCTTCGGGTTTCTTTGACAACACCGGCCCCCGGCGGCAAGCATTTTCTGCACCGGAGCGCCTTGCCGCCGCCGTGGGGCGGCGACTATACAGGGCGTCAACGACAACGCGCCCGCGCGCCCTGAAGGAAACGCCCTTGTCCGAGCTGAACGGCTACTATTTCGAGGACCTTGCCGAAGGCATGACCGCCTCCTACGCCAAGACCGTCACCGAAGCCGACATCGCCCTGTTCGCCGGCGTCAGCGGCGACACCAATCCGGTGCATCTGAACGACGAGTTCGCGCGGGAGACCATGTTCAAGGGCCGCATCGCCCACGGCATGCTGTCGGCCAGCTTCATCTCGACCGTGTTCGGCACCAGGCTGCCGGGTCCGGGCTGCATCTATCTGAGCCAGTCGCTGCGCTTCAAGGCGCCGGTGCGGGCCGGCGACACGGTGACCGCGCGCGTCACCCTGGCCGAGCTGAAGCCCGACAGGAAGCAGGCCCGTTTCGAATGCGTCTGTCTGGTCGGCGGCAAGCCGGTGCTGGACGGCGAGGCGATGATCCTGGTTCCGTCCCGTCCCGCCTGACGCTTCCGCCATGAAGCTGTTCAGGCATCTTGGGAACCTGCCGAAATCGGTCACCGGGTCGGTCGTGGCCTGGGGCAATTTCGACGGCTTCCACAAGGGCCACCAGGCCGTGGTGCGGCGCACCGCCGCCATCGCCGCCGAGCTGGACGCGCCGCTCGCGGTGATGACCACCGAGCCGCACCCGTCCCAGTTCTTCCGTCCCGAGACGCCGTCCTTCCGGCTGATGAGCCTGCGCTCGAAGGCGCAGGCGCTGGAAGCCTTCGGCGTCGACCTGCTGTTCGTGCTGCCGTTCGACGCCGCGCTGGCCGGGATGCCCGCCGAGGATTTCGTCCGCGAGGTGCTGGCCGGCCAGATCGGCGCGCGGCACGTGGTGACCGGCTACGACCAGCGTTTCGGCAGGGGCCGGCGCGGCGACGCCGAGATGCTCCGCCGCATGGGCGCCGAGCTGGGCTTCGGCGTGACGGTCGTCGAGCCGCTGGAGGTGGACGGCCGGGTCTATTCCTCGTCCCGCGTGCGCGAGCACCTGCGCAACGGCGACCCCGAGCAGGCGGCGCTGCTGATGGGCCACTGGTGGCGCATCGAGGGCCGCGTCGAGCAGGGCGACCAGCGCGGCCGCACCATCGGCTTTCCCACCGCGAATGTGGGCTGGGGCGATTATCTCGAGCCCAGGCTGGGCGTCTACGCGGTGCGGATGCATGTGGAGGACGGGCCGCACAGGGGCGTGCATGACGGCGTCGCCAATCTGGGCCGGCGGCCCACCTTCGGCAAGACCGACCTCAGCTTCGAGGTGCATCTGTTCGACTTCGCCGGCGACCTCTACGGCGCGCATGTGGGCGTCGACATGATCGGCTTCATCCGGCCCGAGCGGAAGTTCGACGGGCTGGACGCGCTCAAGGCGCAGATCGCCGCCGACGGCGAAACCGCCCGCCGCGTCCTCGCCGGCCCCGCCGCCGCGCCCGACCGGTTTCCGCCGGCGACCCGACGGAACTCGACAGGGCCGGGCCAGTCCTGATACATACACCAACCGGATTCGACAGACCCGAACCTATTGGCCCGGATGACACTGCCGCCTTCAGCCCAGACCCGACCCGACCGCTCGCAGAGAGCGCGGACCGCATGAGCCGCCGCACCAACATCGGCTGGGCCGTCGCGGGCGGCGTCATCGCGCTCGATCAGGCGGTCAAGTGGGGGCTGCTGGCCTTCTACGACATCGCCACGCGCCACCCGGTCGAGGTCACGCCGTTCTTCAACCTGGTGATGACCTGGAACCGGGGCGTCAGCTTCGGCCTGTTCAGCGAATACGGCGACCTGATGCGCTGGCTGCTGTTCGGTTTCGCGGTGGCGGTCTCCATCGCCCTCGCCGTGTGGATGATCCGGGCCACGACCCTATTTCTAACGGTGGCGCTCGCCCTCATCATCGGCGGCGCGCTGGGAAACGCGATCGACCGGATCACGCATGGAGCGGTGGCGGATTTCTTTGATTTTCATGTGGCGGGATGGCACTTTTGGGCCTTCAACGTCGCCGACAGCGCGATTTCGATCGGTGTGGTCCTGCTGCTGTGGGATGCGTTCTTCGGCACCGGCCGACGGCAGGGCGAATAAGGGAACAGGACAAGATCATGGTGGCACGGAACTCTGTCGGCCTCTCGCTCGCCGTGGCGCTGCTGGCGACCAGCTCGCTGAGCGGCTGCGGCGGCCTCAAGGATGCGCTGGGCGCCAACAAGTATCCGCCGGACGAGTTCGCCGTGGTGTCGAAGCGGGCGCTGGTCATCCCGCCGGACTACAACCTGCGCCCGCCGGGGCCGAATTCGCCCAAGCCGAAGGACGCCGACCCGTCCGAGATGGCGCTGCTGGCCATGTTCCCGGAATCCAAGCGCCAGGTGACGATCGGCTCGGCCGGCGAGCAGCAGCTCCTGAAGGCGACCGGCGGCACCGCCGCGGACACCGACGTGCGCTCGGACCTGTCGACCGAGGGCACGGTCGTCAACAAGGGCAACCAGACCGAGCAGCTTCTCTACGACACCAAGGTCGAGGGCTCGCCCCAGACCACCATCCAGCGCGAAGCGCCGACCCAGTCGTCGCCGGATTACATCGGCCCGCTCCAGTAAAGAGGTGCCACCTGAGACAGGAAGCACGGTCACCCCGTCACCTGCTCGGTCTTCTCGTCGCCATCGCCATCGGCCTCTCCGGGGCCGGGCAGGCGCGCGCCGCCGAGCCTCTCGACACCCATGAATACAGCCTGGCCAACGGCCTGAAGCTGCTGGTGATCGAGGATCACCGGGCGCCCATCGTCACGCACATGGCGTGGTACAGGGTGGGCGCCACCGAGGAGTTCGCCGGCAAGACCGGCCTTGCCCACTTCCTCGAGCACCTGATGTTCAAGGGCACCGACAAGGTGCCGGCTGGCGAGTTCTCCAAGACCGTGGCCCGCAACGGCGGCCAGGACAACGCCTTCACCTCCTCGGACTACACCGCCTATTTCCAGCAGGTCTCGGCCGACAAGCTGCCGCTGGTGATGGAGATGGAGGCGGACCGCATGGCCCATCTCAGGATCGCCGAGGACGAGGTGAACGCCGAGCGCGACGTGGTGATCGAGGAGCGGCGCACCCGCGTCGAGAACTCGCCGCCCGCCCTGTTCCGCGAGCAGATGGACGCGGCCCAGTTCCTGTCCCATCCCTACCGGGTGCCGGTGATCGGCTGGATGCGCGACATCCAGTCGCTGACCCGCGCCGACGCGCTGGGCTTCTACAGGCTGCACTACGCGCCCAACAACGCGGTGGTCGTGGTCGTCGGCGACGTGACGGCGGACGACGTGAAGGCGCTGGCCGAGAAGACCTACGGCGCGCTGCCGGCGAAGCCCGTGCCACCTCGCGTCCAGAGCGTCGAGGCACCCCAGCTCGCCGCGCGCCAGCTCGTCATGTCCGACCCGCGCGTCAGCCAGGTGTCGTGGATCCGCACCTGGATGGCGCCCACCTACCAGTACGGCGAAACCCGGCTGGCCATGCCGCTCCAGGTGCTGAACGAGATCCTCGGCGGCGGCACCACCAGCCGCCTCTACCAGACGCTGGTCGTCCGGAAGGGGCTGGCTATCGAGGCCGGCTCCCACTACGGCGGCGACGGGCTCGGCCCGGCGACCTTCGGCGTCTCGGTGCGGCCGCGCGACGACGATCCGGCGCCGATCCCCGCGGCGGTCGACGCCGTAGTGGGAGCCGGCCTCGATGGCCAGCCCCTTCCGGCCGACCAGCGTC
>CAZVVC010000058.1:0-13999 GCA_964630425.1 uncultured Bifidobacterium sp.
TGGCCGAGATCGGCGTGCGCGGACCCGGCTTCCGGTCCTGCCGGGCATAGCCGAAATAGGGGAGGACGGCGGTGATGCGCCGGGCCGAGGCGCGGTGGAGCGCGTCGATGCAGACCAGCAGCTCCATCAAATTGTCGTTGGCGGGATAGGACGTGCTCTGCACCACGAACACGTCCTGGCCGCGGACGTTCTCGTGGATTTCCACCCAGACTTCCTGGTCGGCGAACCGCTTGATGTCGGCCTTCGTGGTCTCGATGCCCAGATAACCGGAAATTTCCGCACACAGCTTGGGATTGCTGTTCCCCGCCACGATTTTCATCGGCGCTCACTCCAGGAATGGAAATCTGTCATGGACGCGCTCCCGCGGCGGGGCGGCACCATGGCGCTTTCACTATCAGGCAGCCCCGCGCCCCACAAGGGCAATCGCGGAAAGTTGACGTCCGTAGTCGGGCTCGCCCCGGTGCGTGGTGCGGCGGTAGCTGAAGAAGCTGTCGGGATCGCTGTAGGTGTCGCGGTTCAGCCGTTCCGCCTGCACGCCGGCCTCGGCCAGCCGGTCGACGATGAAGGCGGCGAGATCGAACATGAAATGGCCGTCCTTCGGCGACGGGACGAAGAAGCGCCGCAGGGCCGCGTCCCGCGTCAGGAAGCGGTCGCGGAACTCGGCCCCCACCTCGTAGGACGCCTGCGCGATGCAGGGGCCGACGGCGGCGCGGATCGACGAGGGCCGGGCGCCCAGGCGGACCATCGCCCGCACGGTCGCCTCGGGCACGCCCTTGAAGGCGCCCTGCCAGCCCGAATGGCAGGCGCCGACGACGCGGGCCGCCGGATCGGCGAACAGCACCGGCGCGCAGTCGGCCGCGAGCACGCCCAGCGCGATCCCCGGCGTGCGCGTGACCATGCCGTCCGCCTTCGGCCGGTTCCCCGACGCCCAGGGCTTGGTCACGAACACCACGTCGTTCCCGTGCACCTGATGCACCGTGCACAGCGCGGTTTCGGGCAGGCCCATCCGCACCATGGCGATGCGCCGGTTCTCGGCGACGTTCTGCGGCGCGTCGTCCGAGCCGGACCCGCAATTGAGCGAGGCGTAGATGCCCGTCGACACGCCGCCCTGCCGGGTGAAGAAGCCGTGCGCTATCTGGGACAGGTTGAGGCTGGCGGCCTGGATCATGATGCGAACCCCGCGGGCGGCGGCATGGAAGGATCGGCAAGGGCGATCGCCTTGAACAGGCTGCCCATCTGGTCCGGCGCGGTCAGCCGGTGGACGGCGAGGTCGATCTCGCGCGCCTGGGCGGCGGTGGCGCGCCGCTTCAGCGCCTGGGCGCGGCCGAACACGCCCAGCGCCTCGAGGAAGAGCGACTGGGGCGCCGGGCCGTGGACGGCGGCGCCCGCCGCGCGCGCCGCGTCCGCCAGCGCGGCGAAGTCCACATGGGCGGTCAGGTCGGCGTCGCCGGGCGCGGCGAGCGGGTCCTGATACTGGTGGGCGCGCACGGCCTGCAGGCTGTCGCCCGGCCGGCTCGCGGTGGTGCCGTAGTCGATGAACAGCGCCGCGCCGCCGCCGCGCGCCAGCCTGGCGGCGACCTCGGCGGCCAGCGCCAGCGCGTCGGGGCAGGTCTCGGCGACGTCGCCGTCCCGCGCGGCCTCGAGCGCGGCGGGCAGGCCGGCCGCCTCGCGGCCGACCGGCGCGCCGAGCGTCCATTCCAGCGCCCCGCCGTCCGCGGAAACCGTCACCAGCCGCTCGCGCCAGCCGCCGCCGTCGCGGACGAACTGGCGAATCGGCAGGGCGTCGAGAAATTCGTTGGCGATCAGGATCATGGGGCCGGCGGGCACGTCGGCCAGGGTGTCGGCCCAGCGCGCCGCCACCCGCTGGCGCTGCGCCTCGCGCAGCACCGGGCTGGTCTCGACGAGCCAGGGATCGGCGGCCAGCTCCGGGACCACCTTGAGGGTGCGCAGCACGTCGGCCATCAGCGTGCCGCGGCCGGGGCCCAGCTCGACGATCCTCAGCGGATCGGGACGGCCCATGCCGTCCCAGCAATCGGCGATCCACAGCCCGATCAGCTCGCCGAAGATCTGGCTGATCTCCGGCGCGGTGACGAAATCGCCCGCAGCGCCCAGCGGGTCGCGGGTGCGGTAATAGCCGTGTTCGGGATGGCCCAGCGCGGCCTGCATGTAGTCGGCGACGGTGAGCGGGCCGGCGCGCCGGATACGCTCGGCGAGCAGCATGCTAAGCGGCGTCGGCATGGGCGATGGCCGGCCGCCGGAGGGCCCGGGCGATCAGCCACAGGCCGAAGATCACCATCGGGATCGACAGGAGCTGGCCCATGGAGGCGCCGAACCACAGGAAGCCCAGATAGTCGTCGGGCTCGCGGAAGAATTCGACGGTGATGCGCGACAGGCCGTAGCCGATCCAGAAACAGCCGCACAGCGCGCCGGGGCGGAAGCGAAGCGTCGTCCGGGTGAACAGCAGCCGCAGCACGATGAACAGTAACAGCCCTTCCAGCACCGCCTCGTAGAGCTGGCTGGGATGGCGCGGCAGCCCGTCACTGCCAGGGAAGATCATGCCCCAGTCCGATCCGGTGGCCCGGCCGTAGAGCTCGCCGTTGATGAAGTTGGCGACGCGGCCCAGGCCCAGGCCGATCGGCACGCAGCAGCCCACCAGGTCGCCGATGCTGAACATGGACCGTTTGGTGACCAGGGCATAGGCGACGATGACGGCGGTAACGCCGAGCAGGCCGCCGTGGAACGACATGCCGCCATGCCACACGGCGAAGATCTGCAACGGGTCGTGGAGATAGTCGGCGGGCTTGTAGAACAGCACATACCCCAGGCGGCCGCCCAGGATGACACCCAGCATGGCATAGAACACCAGGTCCTCGGCCTGCTTGCGCGACAGCGGCGCGCCTTGTGGCCACCATCTGTCGGCGACCAACCGGGTCAGATACCACCAGCCGAACAGCAGGCCGCCGATATAGGCGAGCGCGTACCAGCGGATCTGGAAGAAGCCCAGATCGAGGGCCACGGGGTCGAAGACGGGAAAGTCGATGGCTGCGAGCGGCATGGCCCCTAGAAGCCGTCGCCGCGCCGACTCTGTCAAGCATCTTGGAAACCGGCCGCCGCGACGCCATATTGCGCGTGCACACCCGCGTGCACATCCTAGGAGACCGCCATGCAGACGGAAAACCGGATTCTCAACGACCTGGGCAAGCTGGCCACCGGCGCGGCCGGCATTTTCCAGTCGCTCCGCGAGGAGGTCGAGACCGTGGTGCGCCAGCGTCTGGAACGCGCCATCGCCGACCTGGACGTGGTCACCCGCGAGGAGTTCGAGGCGGTGAAGGAAGTGGCCGCCAGGGCGCGCCAGGACAGCGAGGCGCTGGCCGCCGAGAACGCCCGGCTGGCCGAGCGGCTGGCCGCTCTCGAATCGCGGCAGGGGTGATCCGGCCCGGCGTCCGGCCGGCCGGTCACGTCAGTGTTGCTTCCACAACATCTAGCCACTTGAACCAGCCTGATAACAATGGCAGGCTAGATTTTGTGCTGCATCTCAATGCGGCACCACAATTGGAGGACCGAGCTCATGACTTCGCTAAGCTCCGACCGCGACCTTCCCTCCGGCGACCCCCTCGACCTTATCGAACAGATCGTTTCCGCCAACGAATGGCCCTATGACCGCCAGAGCGAGCAGGAACTGACGGTCTTCGTGGCGGGCAATTGGGCGGAATACAATCTGCACTTCGCCTGGAACGGGCCGCATTCCTCCACCGATTTCGGCGGATTGCAGCTCGTCTGCGCCTTCGAGGGCAGGGTGCCGCAGGGCAGCAAGGCTCCTCTCTATGAACTGATGGCCAAGATCAATGCCCAGATGTGGCTGGGCCATTTCGACCTGGTCGAGGACGAGGGCCTGCTGATGTACCGGCATGGCGTGCTGATCTGCGAAGGCCAGACGGCGACGGCGCTCGAATGCGAAAATCTCATCGAGATCGCCATCACCGAATGCGAACGCTTTTTCCCCGCTTTCCAGTTCGTGCTCTGGGGTGGTAAGACACCCGCCGAGGCCATGGAAGCCGCACTGTTCGAGACAGTCGGCACGGCCTGATTGGGAGTGTCGTGACGGATTTCGGCGTGATTGGCGCCACCCGGCCGCTGGTGCTGGTCGGCGGCGGACGGATGGGGTCGGCGTTGCTCGCGGGGTGGCTGGGCCGGGGCCTGCATCCGACCGCGATCATCGTCGTGGAGAAGGATGACGACGCGGGCAGGCGCCTCGCGGACGAGTATCCGGGGATCACCGTCGTCTCCGACATGGCCGGCCTGCGCGGCGAGCCCGCAGTCGTCGTCCTCGCGCTCAAGCCGCAGGTGATGGACACGGTGCTGGCGGACGCCGCCGCCTATCCGAAAGCCCTGTTCCTTTCCATCGCCGCCGGCAAGACGCTGGGCTATTTCGCGGCGGGGCTGGGCGAGGCCACCGCCATCGTGCGGGCCATGCCGAATACGCCGGCCGCCATCGGCAAGGGCGTCAGCGTCTGCGTCGCCAACGCCATGACCAGCGACGACCAGCGCCGGCTCTGCACCACCCTGCTCGAGGCGGTGGGCGCGGTCGCCTGGATCGACAACGAAAAGCTGATGGATGCCGTGACCGCCCTGTCGGGCAGCGGTCCGGCCTATGTCTTCTACCTGATCGAATGCATGGCCGCCGCCGGCCAGGCGGCGGGCCTGCCCGCCGAGCTGGCGGAGATGCTGGCGCGCCGGACCGTGGCCGGCGCCGGCGCGCTGGTCGAGCTGTCGGGGAACGACTCGCCCGCGACGCTGCGCCGCAACGTCACCAGTCCCAACGGCACCACCGAGGCGGCGCTGAACGTGCTGATGGGCGAGGAAGGCCTGGCCCTGCTGATGCGCCACGCCGTCGAGGCGGCGGCGCGCCGGTCGCGGGAGTTGTCGGCCTAGCCTCCCGCCGCTAAGGTGCGGGGACACCGTCCAGGGGAGGATATGATGGAAGGCAAGGTGGTCATCGTGACCGGCGCCACGTCGGGCATCGGCGAGGCGGCATGCGTCCTGCTGGCCGGCAGGGGCGCCAGGGTCGTCGCGGCCGGGCGGCGCGCCGACCGGGGCGACGCGGTGGTCCAGCGGATCCGCGACACGGGCGGCGAGGCGGTGTTCGTCCAGGCCGACATGGCCTCGGACGACGACATCAGGAACGTGGTGGATACCGCCGTGCGGACCTATGGCGGCCTCGACGGCGCGTTCAACAACGCCGGCATGGGCGGCGCGCGCGAGCAGCTTCACGAATATACCGACGAGAACTGGGACAGGGTGGTCGCGGTCAACCTGACCGGCGTCTATCGCTGCATGAAGTACCAGATCGGCGCCATGCTCCAGTCGGGCGCGAAGAAGCCCGGCGGCGCCTCGATCGTCAACACCGCCTCGACCCTGGGGCACCGCGCCAGCCATCTGTCGGGCGCCGCCTACACGGCGACCAAGCACGGCGTCATCGGCCTCAGCCGGCAGGCCGCCATCTCCTATATCCGCGACGGCATCCGGGTGAACGTGGTCTCGCCCGGCGCGACCGACACCGAACTGCTGGCGCCGCTGAAGGCGATGGGACCGGAAGTGGTCAAGCAGGTCAACGAGATCAATCCCGTCGGCCGCCTGGCGACGGCCGAGGAGGTCGCCAACGCCGCCGTGTTCCTGCTCTCGGACGCGGCCGCCATGATCACCGGCCACGCGCTGCCGGTCGACGGCGGCCAGCTCGCGAAGCTCTAGGTGCGTCTTGGAGGCCGGCCGTCAGCAGTATTCAGAATCCGGCCTGGGGATCCTTGCCGACCAGGGTCAGCACCTGTTCCCGCGCATCCTCGTTGATGAGATCGAACAGCACCCGGCGGAAGGTCAGCGACGCCTCGGCGCCGGCCGTCTCGAACACCCGGCGCAGGCGCGCCCGCTGCGGGCCGGACAGGGCGGTTTCGAAGGCGACGCCCTTGTCCGTCAGGTACAGCAGGCGCTGCCGCGCGTCCTCGGTGCCGCGCTCCTGCTCGATGAAGCCCTCGTCGATCAGCCGGCGCAGGACCCGCGCCAGGCTCTGCTTGGTGATCTGCAGGATCGACAGCAGCTCCGCGACCGTCAATCCGGGGTTGCGGCCGACGAAATGGATCACCCGGTGGTGGGCGCGTCCCAGCGAGGCGCCCGCACGGTCGTAGTCGGCGAGCACCTTGTCCGGGTCGGAGACGAAATCGCGATAGGCGAAGAACAGCAACTCGATAGCCTGCCGCACTTCGGCGTCCGAAGGAGCCTGCCTATTTATGTCAGTCATGTTGACTTAGTTTAGGCTGAATGTTACTCAGTGCAACCTCCAAAAGTCTGATCGTTCCACACGACAGACTTCGTTCAAGGATCGACCGCAATGTCCCTCATCCCCTTCGATGACCGCGATGGCTTCATCTGGTTCAATGGAAAACTGGTGCCGTGGCGCGAGGCGCAGATTCACGTGCTTTCCCACGGCCTTCACTACGCCAGCGTCGTGTTCGAGGGACAGCGTGCCTATAACGGCGAAATCTTCAAGCTAAAGGAACACACCAGCCGTCTTTTCCATTCGGCGCGCATCCTGGACTTCGAGATTCCCTATACGGAAGACGAGATCAACGCGGCGTGCGACGAGGTGATGAAGGCCAACGGCCTGCCGGACGGCTATTGCCGGCCCGTCGCCTGGCGCGGTCCCGAGCAGATGGGCGTGGCGGCGCAGGCGACCAAGACCCATGTGGCCATCGCCGGCTGGGCGTGGCCGTCCTATTTCGATCCGCAACTGCGCGACAAGGGCATTCGCCTCGACATCGCCGAATGGCACCGTCCCGCGCCGAACTGCGCGCCCACGGCGGCCAAGGCGGCCGGCCTCTACATGATCTGCACGCTGTCCAAGCACGCGGCCGAGCGCAAGGGCTACAACGACGCGCTCATGCTCGACTACCGCAACCAGGTCGCCGAGGCGACCGGCGCCAACGTCTTCTTCGTGCAGGACGGCAGGATCCACACGCCGACCCCGGACTGTTTCCTCGACGGCATCACCCGGCGCACGGTGGTCGGCCTCGCCAGGAAGCGCGGCATCGAGATCGTCGAGCGGGCGATCCAGCCCGAGGAGATGGCGGGTTTCGAGCAGTGCTTCCTGACCGGCACGGCGGCGGAGGTGACGGCGGTCGGCGAGATCGGCCCCTACAATTTCGTCGTGGGCGACATCACGAAGACGCTGCGAAGCGACTACGAACAGCTCGTGCGCGGGAACCGCTGAGCCTCTCGGTCGGCCGCCACGGACCGTCCGGCACGCGGCTGCCGGGCGGCGGGCGCCGGTTGTAGACATAGACCCAGGCCAGCACCGCGGGCTCGGCCAGCAGCATCGGCCGGCGCAGATATTCCGATGCCTTCGGCACGCCCCGGACGACCGCCTCGAAGCCGTCGAGCGGCCGCAGCACGCGCGGGTCGCGGATGCGGTAGAGGCGTCCCTCGGCCATGCCCAGTCCCCGGACCAGCGCGGGATAGTCGCCCAGATCGTGCAGCCGGCCCGGGATGCGGCACGGCCCGACCGGCTCCAGCGCCTCGGCCAGGCGCAGCGTCTCGAACGGCCCGTGGCCCGGATTGAGCAGGCCGTAGAAGGCGATGTGCTCAGGAATCATGCGAGCTTGCCCATGCGAGAACAATTTTTGCCGTGTTCCTGAGCGTGTCGAAGGGCGACCGCATCAGCGTTGGAGCAAGGGCCCTTCGACACGCTCAGGGACACGGATAAGCTGGTGATCCGCACGAGCGACTTCACTTCCGCCACCTCTGTGCCGCCTCGTCGTCGTCCGCCCTGGCCTCGACCCAGCGGTCGCCGTCGGGGCCGCTTTCGCGCTTCCAGAATGGCGCCCTGGTCTTCAGCCAGTCGACCAGGAATTCGGCGGCCTCGAACGCGGCCTGCCTGTGGGCGCTGGCCGTGACCACCAGCACGATGCGCTCGCCCGGCGCGAGCGTGCCGTAGCGGTGCACGATCAGGCTGGCGTCGAGCGGCCAGCGGCGGTTGGCCTCGGCCTCGATGTCCTCCAGCATGCGCTCGGTCATGCCTGGATAATGCTCCAGCGTCATGGCGCCGACGGCCGCGTCGCCGGCGAGGTCGCGCACCAGTCCGATGAAGGTGACGACGCCGCCGATCCGCGTCCTGCCCGAGGTCAGCGCGGCGATCTCGGCGCCCACGTCGAAATCCGCCTGCTGCACCCGGATCATCTCAGCCTCCCGTCACCGGCGGGAAGAAGGCGACCTCGTCGCCCGGCCGGACCGCGTCGCCGGGCTCGGCGAAGTCCTGGTTGACGGCGCAGCGGACCACCGTCCGGTTCTCGAACGCCCGTGCATGGCCGGGGCTGCGCCCGGCCAGCCAGTCGATCAGCCCGGCGACGGTGGCGACGCCGGCGGGCGGGTGCACCTCCTCCTCGCCCGTGCCGATCCGTTCGCGCAGCCAGGCGAAGTAGAGCACCTTCACGGCTCGCGCTTCCCGGTCAGGTGGCGCAGGCCGGCGCGGAGGTAGTCGTACCCGGTGTAGATGGTCAGCACGGCGGCGATCCACAGCAAGGCGATGCCAATCTCCAGCGCGTAAATCCTGCTCGCCGCGTTGCCCGCTAGCAGGAAGGCGATGGCGACGATCTGCACCGTCGTCTTCCACTTGGCGAGGCGGGTGACCGGCAGGCTCACCTTGATGTCCGCCAGCACCTCGCGCAGGCCCGACACCAGCATCTCGCGCGAGAGGATGATGATGCCGGCGATGATGTGGACCTCCTTCAGCGGACCCTTGGCGGCCAGCATGAACAACGCCGCCGCGACCAGCAGCTTGTCGGCGACGGGGTCGAGGAACTGGCCCAGCTTGGACTGCACGCCCATGGCCCGCGCCACGTAGCCGTCGAAGAAGTCGGTGACGCCGGCGGCGACGAAAAGACCCAGCGCGAGCCAGTTGGCCAGCGGCGCGTCCAGCCAGAACGTGCCGATGAGGGCGGGAATCACCAGGATGCGCGACAGGGTCAGCAGGTTTGGTATGGAAGAGATCATGTCACTCGTTCGCTGATTGGCGCGACTATAGCGCCGGTGTCATCCATCTGCGTGGAAATAATCGTAAATCCGGCGCGCGACGGCCTTGCTGATGCCGTCCGCGGCTTCCAGGTCCTCGAGCGCCGCGCCCGCCACGGCCCGCGCCGAGCCGAAATGGGTCAGCAGCGCCTTCTTGCGGCGAGGGCCGACGCCGGGCACCTCGTCGAGTTGGGACTTCTTCATGGAGCCGGCCCGCTTCTGGCGGTGGGTGCCGATGGCGAAGCGGTGCACCTCGTCGCGCACGCGCTGCAGGTAGTACATGACGGCGCCGTGCGGATCGAGGGTGAAGGGCGCCCGGCCCGGCATGAAGAAACGCTCGCGGCCGGCGTTCCGGTCCGGCCCCTTGGCGATGGCAACGATGGCCAGGTCCTCGATGCCCAGTTCCGCCAGCACCTGTTCGGCGGCGGCGAGCTGGCCGGCGCCGCCGTCGATCAGCACCAGGTCGGGCCACTGGCCGCGGCTGCGCTCAGGGTCCTCCTTCACCAGCCGCGCGAAGCGGCGGGTCAGCACCTCGCGCATCATGGCGTAGTCGTCGCCGGGCGTCAGGTCGGTGCTGCGGATGTTGAACTTGCGGTAGCTGTTCCTGATGAAGCCGTCGGGGCCGGCGACGATCATGGCGCCGATGGCGTCGGTGCCCGAGATGTGGCTGTTGTCATAGGCCTCGATGCGCGCGGGCGGGCCGTCCAGGTCGAAGATGTCGGCCAGCTCGGCCAGCACCTGCTGCTGCGAGGCGCTTTCGGCCATGCGCAGGGCGAGTGCGTCGCGGGCGTTGCGCAGCGCCAGCTCCATCATCTTCGCCTTCTCGCCGCGCCTGGGCACCAGCAGCGAGACCTTGCGCGGCGATTTCAGCGACAGCGCCTCCTCCATCAGCGGACGTTCGGCGAAGTCGTGGCTGACGAGGATGGTCTGCGGCGCCGGACGGCTGTCATAGAACTGGCCGATGAACGCCTCCAGCACCTCTTCCAGGCTCTGGCTGGAATCGTGCTTGGGGAAGTAGGCCCGGTTGCCCCAGTTCTGGCCGGCGCGCAGGAAGAACACCTGTACGCAGCTGTGGCCGCCCTGCTGGTGCACGGCGATGACGTCGGCATCCTCCACATTGCCTGCGGTGACGCCCTGCCGCCCCTGGATGGACGTCAGCGCCTTGATGCGGTCGCGGATGGCGGCGGCGCGCTCGAACTCCAGGGCCTCGCTGGCGGCCATCATCTGCGCCGACAGCTCGCGCTGGACCCGCTGGCTCTTGCCGCCCAGGAAGGTGCGCGCGTCCTCGAGCAGGCTCGCATAGTCCTCGCGCGACACCCGTCCCACGCAGGGCGCCGAGCAGCGCTTGATCTGATGGAGCAGGCAGGGCCGCGTCCGGGCGTTGAAGACCCCGTCCGAGCACGAGCGCAGCAGGAAGGCGCGTTGCAGGGTGTTCAGCGTGGTGTTGACCGCGCCGGCCGAGGCGAACGGCCCGAAATACAGCCCCTTGATGCTCTGGGAGCCGCGATGCTTCTTGATCTGCGGCCAGTCGTGGTCGGTGCGGATCAGGATGTAGGGGAAGCTCTTGTCGTCGCGCAGCAGCACGTTGTAGGGCGGCATGTAGCGCTTGATGAGCTGCGCTTCCAGCAGCAGCGCCTGGCTTTCCGTCTCGGTGGTGACGACGATCAGGTCGTGCACCCGGCCGATCATCCGGGTGACCCGGTTGGTGTGCGCCTTGCCGCTGGCGTACTGGCCGACGCGCGCTTTCAGGTTGCGCGCCTTGCCCACATACATGACGTCGCCGTGCTGGTCGAGCATGCGGTAGACGCCCGCGCCGGTGGGCAGCTTGCGCGCCTTCGCCCGGATCAGCGCTTGCCCGGTCACCGGCCTGGCGGCGGGCGCGGCCGGACCCGATTCGGTGTCCCGAATTCCGTCGGCGCTGTCGGTCATGTCATCGGCGGTTAAGGTCATGGATGCAGGCAGGGTGGTTAAGCATCTGGAGTCTAGGACGGATTGGGAAACCATTCCAACAGGTCTGACGGGGGTGCTCCGGCGGCCTGTTTCGAGGGGCGCGCAATATCCACGGATTCTGTGGATAACTCTGTGCAAAAGGTCCCCCGGCAAGCGTGTGGGCCGCAGAACCCTTGGAGTCTCAACGGGTTGCCCAATATTTGGGCAAATAATACAACCCATTGATTGTAAATGATTTTTGTCGACGCGAGAGTCACGGAACCTTAACGGGGCTGTAATCGACCAGGAGTCAAGCCCTGAGGTGGCGCGATGTGCACAACTTTCCCGTGATGGACCGCTGCGGCGCGAAACCCGGCGAATTGTGACATTTCTCAGGCACTTGTTCGCTCGATCTCAACACCGACGCTAGCGGCGTTCGCAAACGCGTCCAGTTTCTCCACCCGCACCCGCACGGCGGTCACCTGTGGATTGGCCAGGATCGACTGCGCGATATCCTCGGCGAGGGTCTCGACCAGGTTCACATGGCGGCGCCCGACGACGGCGGTGACGCCCTCGATGACCTGCTGGTAGCAGACCACGTGCTCGATCCGGTCGGCGGGCAGCGGCTGGTCGATCACCGCGAGGTCCAGGTTGATGCGCAGGCGCTGGCTCACGCCCTGTTCGTGGCTGTGGATGCCGATATGCCCGTCCAGCATCAGGTCGCGGACGAAGACGTGCCGGATGCGCCTGTCGGCGTCGGCGATGCGGAAGGGAACGATGGTGTTCTCGGGCTTGCTCATTCCACACCCATCACGTCAGGCGTCTGCCAGGCCAGATGCTGTCCCCCGTCCAGGGCGATCATCTGCCCGGTCACCGAGCCGGCTTCAAGGAGAAAGGCGACGGCGGCGGCGAATTCCTCCAGCGCGGGGCCGCGCCGCAGCGGCAGGGCGTCCACCTGGGCCTGGAAATCGTCCGGGGACTGCCGGCTGTTCGCCAGGGTCGGGCCGGGGCCGATGGCGTTGACCCTGATGCGCGGGCCCAGCGCCTGCGCCAGCGTCCGGGTCAGCGTCCACAGCCCCGCCTTGCTGAGGGTATAGGACATGAAGGCCGGCGTGAGCCGCCAGACGCGCTGGTCGACCAGATTGACGACGTGGCCGGCCTCGCCCGGCGGCAGCTGGGCGGCGAACTGCTGGGTCAGCACGAAGGGCGCCCGCAGGTTCACGTCCAGATGCAGGTCCCAGCTCTGCCGGGTCACGCTCGAGGCGTCGTCATACTCGAACACCGAGGCGTTGTTGACCAGGCAGGTGACGGGGCCGAGCGTTTCGGCCGCGCGGGCCACCAGCGTCTCCACCTCGGATTCGTCGGCCAGATCGGCAGGCACCGCGACGGCGCGGCCGCCGCCGCGCTCGATGTCGCGCACGGTCCGGGCGGCGGCCTCGTCCGAGCGGTGATAGTGCACCGCGACCGCCCAGCCCCGTTCGGCGAGGCCGAGCGCGATGGCGCGGCCGATGCGCGCGCCGGCGCCGGTCACCAGCGCTGTCCTGATCGTGTTCCTGCTCATCGGCGAATCGGAATCCCGGGGGCGAGGGGTTGGCCGCTCCCTATATAGGGTCGCGCCGGCGTGTTGGAAACCCGTGCGGGCTTTTCAACGGCGGAGTCTTGCCGATACAATCGCGCCAGGGGAGACGGCGGGAAAGCCATTCATGACGGAGCAGCGGGTGAACCGGCGTGCCGCGAGGCGCCGGGCGGGGCCAGCCGGCAGGCGCGGCGCCGTCGCGCCGCGCGGGTCCATGGTGGACGAGCTGATCCAGCGCCTCACCGCGGAGATCGCCGACCGCCGGCTGCTGCCCGGCGTCCGGCTGGAAGAGACGGGACTCGCGGCGCGCTTTTGCGTCTCGCGCACGCCCATCCGCGAGGCGCTCCGCCAGCTCGAGATCGCCGGGCTGGTGCAGCGGCGGCCGAATCGCGGCGTGGTGGTCGCGGCCATGCCCAGCGAGGGCCTGGGCGCGCTGTTCGAAACCCTGGTCGAGCTGGAGGCCACCTGCGCCCGGCTGGCCGCCCAGCGCATGTCGGCGGGCGACAGGAACCAGTTGCTCCAGGCCCACCTGCGCACCGCCGAGGTCGCGCTCGACCATCCGGATTCGGGCAAGGGCGGCCTGCACCGGCTGATCTGGGCCGGCGCGCATAACGACGAGCTGGTGGCGCTGGTCGGCAACCTGCGCCAGCGGCTGGCCCCTTACCGGGCCTCGCGTTCCCCGGTCGACGGACGCGCCGGCGCGTCGTTCCACGAGCATGCCCAGGTGGTCGAGGCGATCGTCGCCGGCCATGCCGACGAGGCCGCGGCCGCCATGCGCGACCACATGCGCATGGCGGGCGAAACCTCGTGGCGTTTCAGGTACTAGGGCAAACGCCGATCAAGTTGGTTCGGCCTATTGCCCTCATTTGCCGCCCACTCTCTTTCGACCGTGCCTCTGCGAGCGTAGCGAAGCAGTCCAGCGCCTCCGGTGACGGCTGTGCGGCGGCATGGCTGGACTGCTTCGCTACGCTCGCAGAATCACCGAGAAGGAAGCCCGAGACTGAACGGTCTGCTCTAGGGACACTCGTTCGGCGCTGGTGGGAGGCCGCGACGCGGCGCGGTCGCGGCCCTGCCGTCAGGCCAGCAGGCTGCGAAGCATCCAGGCGTTCTTCTCCGATACCTGCATCCGCTGGGTCAGCAGGTCGGCGGTCGGCTCGTCATGGGCCTTGTCGGCCAGCGGGAACACCGTTCGGGCGGTGCGCACCAGCGTCTCGTGGGCGGTCACCAGGTTGCGGATCATGTCCTCGGCCGTGGGGATCTTGTCCTCTTCCTTGATGGCGCTGAGCTTGGAGAACGCCTTGTAGGTGCCCGGCGCATAGACGCCCAGCGCGCGGATGCGCTCGGCGACCAGGTCGACCGCCGCGGCCAACTCGGTGTACTGGGTCTCGAACATCAGGTGCAGCGTCTGGAACATGGGGCCGGTCCAGTTCCAGGGGG
>CAZVVC010000059.1:0-13989 GCA_964630425.1 uncultured Bifidobacterium sp.
GGCTGAGGCCGGTGTCGCCGTACCAGTGCTCGAGGCCGCGGCTGGCCGGGTCCGAGTTGAACGCGCCGCGCGGGTGCTTGTCGAAGCCGACCGCCACGCCGACGTCGTACTGGCCCGACTTGATGGCGGTATAGGCCGAGATGAGCGCGCTGCCGCCGGTGGCGCAGCCGTTGGAGACGTTGACGAACTGCACGCCGGTCAGGCCCAGCTCGTTGACCAGCGAGTCGGCGTTGCCCGAGGCGGCCGAGCCGCCGAAGGCGAACTGCATGTCGGCCCATTCGAGGCCGGCGTCCTTCAGCGCCTCGCGCACCGCGTGCGCGCCCTGCTGACGGCCGGTCTTGCCTTCGGTGCGGCCGAATTTGTGGATGCCGATACCGATGATGCAGACTTCGGTCATGTGCCGTCTCCCGTCTTGATCGAGCGCGCAATTTCAGCGCACGTGCGGAAAACCCTTACCCGATTCCGCCGGCTCAGTCGAGTTGCAGCACCATGCATTTCAGGTAGGCGCTTTCCGGCAGCATCGGATGCACCGGATGGTCCGGCCCCGCGCCGGATGCGGCCCGACCGGCGCGCCTCGCCCAGCCCACGCGCCACCTCTTCGGCGAAGGCCTCGGGGCCGACATTGTGGCTGCACGAGGCGGCGAGCAGGATGCCGCCCGGCTTCACCAGCGGCGCGGCCAGCTTCACCATCTTGCGGTAGCCCCTGAGGCCGGGCTTCAGGTCCTTGCGCGACTTCACGAAGGCGGGCGGATCGGCGATCACCACGTCGAAGGTCCGGCCGCCCTGCCCCATGCTCTCCATCGCCTCGAACGCCTCGGCGCGGCGGATGTCCATGACGGCCGCGACGCCTGTGGCCTCGGCCGCCTGCCTCGCCAGCGCCAGCGCAGGCTCGGAACGGTCGATGGCGACCACCTCCCTCGCCCCCGCCGCCGCGCACTGCACGCCGAACGCGCCGGCGAAGGTGTAGAGGTCGAGGACGCGGCCGCCCCTGGCGAACCGGGAGACGAACGCCCGGTTGTCGCGGTGGTCGTAGAACCAGCCGGTCTTCTGGCCGCCCGCCAGGTCGGCGAAGAAGGCGGCGCCGTTCTCCTCCAGCCGCACCGGGCCGTCCACCGCGCCGTGGACCACGCGCACCTCCTGCGCCAGCCCCTCGGTCTGGCGCGCCGGCGTGTCGAGGCGCAGCACGATGGCATCGGGCTTCACCACGTCCTTCAACGCCTCGACGACCGGCTCGACCAGCGCGTCCATGCCCGCCGTGTTCGCCTGCACCACCGCCACGCCGCCGAAGCGGTCGACGATCAGGCCCGGCAGGCCGTCGGCCTCGGCATGGACCAGCCGGTAGAACGGCTTGTCGAACAGACGCTCGCGCAGGGCCAGCGCCGCGGCGAGGCGGGCGCGGAAGAACCCGGCGTCGATCTTCTGCTCGGGATCGCGGGTCAGGATGCGCCCGGCGATCAGCGTGTGCGGATTGAAATAGCCGGTGCCCAGCGGCCGCCCTTCCGCCGACTGGAACCGCACGATAGACCCCGCCGGCAGCGACCGGACGGACGCATCCATGCCGATCTCGTTGGAATAGATCCACGGATGACCGAATAGCGCCCGCATGTGCATGCGCGGATTGAGGCGGATGGCGGGTGCGGACATGGGCGCATCTCATCTGGTTCGGATCAGCTAGTGCCTAGCCGGATTTGCGCTTCACGCCAACCCTTCCTCGTCATCCCGGCGAGTCCGGGCGGTTGATCCCCGCGGCGTGTCATTCCATAGTCGCGGTCTCCACAGGAGATGCCTCATGGCGCTGATCTTCCACTATCACCCGCTGTCGTCGTTCTGCCAGAAGGTGCTGATCGCGCTCTACGAGAACGGCACGGCGTTCGAGGGGCGGATCGTCGATCTGGGCGATCCCGCCGCGCGCACCCGGTATCTCGACATCTCGCCCATGGGCAAGATTCCCGCGTTGCAGGACGGCGGCCGGGCGGTCATCGAGACCTCGATCCAGATCGAGTATCTGGAGCAGCATCATCCCGGCGCGCGGCCGCTGCTGCCGCGCGATCCGGCCCGGCGGCTGGAGGCCCGGCTGTGGGACCGCCTGTTCGACCTCTATGTGGAGGTGCCCATGCAGAAGATCGTCGGCGACCGGCTGCGCCCCGAGGGCGAGCGCGACGCGCGCGGCGTGGCCGAGGCCCGCGCGGCGCTGAAGGCCGCCTATCCGATGATCGAGCGGCAGCTTGCCGGCCGGACATGGGCGGTGGGCGGGGCGTTCGGCATCGCCGACTGCGCGGCGGCGCCGGGCCTGTTCTTCGCCTCCATGCTGGAGCCGTTCACCGCCTATCCCAACCTCGACGGTTATTTCGAGCGGCTGCTGGCGCGGCCGTCCTTCGACCGCGTGCTGCGCGAGGCACGGCCCTTCTTCCCGCATTTCCCCTGTTACGGCGATATGCCGGAGCGGTTCCGGGGCTGGGGCCTGTAGAGCCGCTTCAGTCCACCGGCAGGGTCAGCCGCCGGCTCTTCACGCTGGCGAGGATGCGGCTGAGCGTGGCGCGCACTTCCGGGCGCAGCTTGGTGTCGTCGGAGGCGGCGCGGATGTCGTCGGTCCACAGGCCGCGGTCCAGCACGCCCTGCCTGATCAGCGTCCTGACGAGGATGTTGTGGGCGAGCAGCAGCGCCTCGAACTCGTCGTAGAAGTCGTCCATTTCCTGCTCGGTCCACATCCCGTTTCTCCTGTCGTGGTCGGGCCGCCTAGCATAGCGGCCCCGCATGACGCTTCAACGTGCGCGTGGCGGGCGCGTTCCGCTATTCGGGGCGATGACAGACGGCCTCGACGCGGTGCCCGTCCGGGTCGAGCAGAAACGCGGCGTAATAGTGCTCGTGATAGTGCGGCCGCAGGCCCGGCGCGCCGTTGTCCGTGCCGCCCGCCGCCATCCCGGCCGCGTGGAACGCATCGACCAGGGCGCGGCTGCGCGCGGTGAAGGCGATGTGCTGGCCTTCGGGCGTCCGCGGCGCCGGCGCGCCGCCGTCGGTCGGGCCGCCGATCCAGAACGGCGGCTCGCCGTCCGGGTCGTCGCCGAAACCGAAGGCGGAATAGCCGTCGAACACCTGCGCCTGAAGCGACAGGTAGCCCAGCGCGCCGAGCGCCGCTTCATAGAACGGCTTCGACTTCCTCAGGTCCCCGACCGGAAGCGAGAAATGATCGATCATCGCCTTGCCACCCTTATTCCATGCGCCCCGTCCGTGAAGTAATCGCCCGGCGCCCGGACCGCCAGCGCCGAATGGCGATCAGGCGCGCTACGCCCGCGACGCGACCACCGCGTAGAGCGGGTCGGACCGGCCCGGAAAAGGCGAGATGTCGAGGAACTCCGCCGGGCCGAATCCCCCCGACAGCTTGAAGTAGAGATCGACCAGCGCGCCGTGCCGGTGGTCGTCCAGCGCCCGCCAGATGGCCACGGCCTTCGTGGGAAACATGCGGTTGGAGAACGACAGGATGAACGGCGCGCCGGGGCGCAGGATGCGCGCCACCTCGGCGAACACCTCCAGCGGCCGGGTCAGATACTGCACCGAGACGGCCACCACGCATCCGTCGAACGCGGCGTCGGCGAAGGGCAGCGACGGCCTCCCGTTCAGGTCCTGGACGAAGCCGCCGGTGAGCCGCGGATTGGCCTTCAGCTCGGCCACGTTCATGCCGTGGCCGATCACCCGGTCGAAGACTACATCCTCCGGCAGATGCGACACGCACGACGACATCAGATCGAGGATGCGCCCGCCCGCCGGCAGGCGCTCCCGGTAGAACAGGGCGAGCGCCGCGCAGGCCGGCGCGTCGATATGGGTGACCATGCGCGGCGGCCGGTAGAACCAGCTGTCGGGCGTCTCGTCGATGCGGCTGAAATGCTCCGGCTTGAAGGGGTTTTCCATGACCCGGCAGAGTAGCCCCCTGTTCGATACGCATCCAGCGCCGCGCGCGATGATGTAGAGTGGGGCCATGACCGGGTCGACAACCATCGGGACGAAGCGCATCGGGCGCGCGCTGGCATGGGCGGCGCTGGCGCTGTGCGTCGCCGCCTGCGCCTCGCGTCCCCAGGACACCGGCGACGACCTGGACCTGGCGCTGTCGGCCAAGGTCGCGGTCAGCCGCGGCGACGGCACGCCGCTGGCCGTCCCGCGCGACGTGGCGCCCGTCGCGGCGCAGAACCGGCAGGTGCTGCTGCTGTCGGGCGGCGGCTCGCACGGCGCGTTCGGCGCCGGCGTGCTGGTGGGCTGGACGGAATCGGGCCAGCGCCCGCAATTCGACATCGTCACCGGCGTCTCGACCGGGGCGCTGATCGCCACCTTCGCCTTCCTCGGCCCCGAGTTCGACGGCGCGCTCCGGCATCTCTACACCCATGTCGAGAACAGCCAGATCTACCGGGAGCGCGGCCTGAGCGGCCTGCTGAAGGGATCGGCGTTCGACCAGAAGCCGCTGGCGCGCCAACTCGAGCAGGAGATCAGCGACGCGGTGATCGCCCGCGTCGCCGGCGAATGCGCCAGGGGCCGCCGGCTGTTCATCGCCACCACCAACCTGGACAAGGGCCTGCAAGTGGTCTGGGACATGTGCGCCATCGCCGCCAGCCCGTCGCCGAGAAAAGCCTCGCTCTACCGCAAGGTGCTGCTGGCCTCGGCCGCGATCCCCGGCGTGTTCAAGCCGGTGTTCATCCAGAGCAACAGCCGGATGCCGTCGCTGCATGTGGACGGCACCATCCACTCCTCGCTGCTGTTCCATTCCTTCATGCTGGCCCCGGCGGGCAGCCAGGACGTGTGGACCGTCATCAACGGCAAGATGGATTACGCCCGCTGGGACGGCTATGCGGACGCCAACGTCTACGGCACCGTGCCGCGCGCGGTGCTGGAGATGATGAAGGCCAACACCGACGCCACCGTCTACCGTACCTATGTGCGCGCCCGGCAGGCCAAGGCCGGTTTCCACCTGGCCTATGTGCCCGACGACATGCCCGACACCAGCCCCATCGACTTCAAGCCGGACGAGATGGGCCGTCTGTTCCAGGCCGGCCACGAGATCGGCCGCGCCCGGCGCTGGGCGGACGAGCCGCCCAGGCTGGAGACGCTGGATCGGCTGCCGTAGAGAAGTCGACATCCTGTTCGCATTTTCCTCCGGTGACTCTGCGAGCGTAGCGAAGCAGTCCAGCCACTCCGCCACACAGCCATCACCGGAGGAGCTGGACTGCTTCGCTACGCTCGCAGAGTCGCGGTGGGAGAGAGGCCGAGGGGTGGGCAAGCGAGATCGACAGGGCGAGCCAGCCTGATCGGCTACTGCCCTGGCCGCCGTCAGCCGTCAGGCCAGCGGGAAGCCGACGATGTCCTGCAATTCCTTGAGCGCCGCGTCGGGATCGACCACCTTGATGGTCCGCATGCCCAGCGCCCTGGCCGGCTTCAGGTTGATGCCCAGATCGTCGAGATAGACCGCGTCCTTCGGCTCGATCCCCAGTGCCTCGCAGGCCATCCGGTAGATCTCGGGGCTGGGCTTGCGCACGCCCACCTTGGAGCTTTCGACCACCACCTTGAACAGGCCCATCACCTGGAGCACCTCGGCCGCCCGCTCCTCGGTGCGGGCCATGCCGGCGCCCGAGCCGTGGCGGACGTTGTTGGTGATGCAGCCAGTGAGCAGGCGCTGGCTGATCCGGCGCAGCGCCTCGACCATCCCGGGCCGCAGGTCGCCCGACAGCAGCGCGACGATGTCCTTGCCCGGCACGTCGTGGCCCAGCGCCCTGGCCTCGGCGGCGAACAGCTGGTCGAACTCGTCCAGGTCGACCGCGTTGCGCTCGAACAGCGCCCAGGCGTTGGTGTCCGGGTTGGTGGCGTTGATGCCGCGGACGAAATCCCGGGGCAGGCCGCGCTCGGCCTCGTAGCGGTTGAACGCCTCGAACGGGCTCGACGTCAGGACGCCGCCGAAATCCCAGATGACCGCCTTCACCATTCGCCCTCTCCGCTCAGCTTCGCCGCGCGTATAGCCGGTCGGGCGGGGCGAGGTCCACCGGAAAGCCGCCGCGGCGGCGACCGATACGGGAAATCGGCGCCGTAACGGTTCCTGCACGCGCGCCGATTAGAGTTGACCGGCACGGCGCGACCGCTAGGCTTGCGCGAAACCGGCCAGAAAGCGACAGGGAGCCAGCGTCAGTGAGCAACCAGACACCGGGCGCAGCGGCGTCCCAGTATAGCACTGCCTATCTGGTATGGGTGGTGTTCATTCTCACCGTCGCCTCCACCTTCTCCATCATCGACCGGCAGATCCTCAACGTGATGATCGGGCCGATCAAGCGCGACCTGGCGCTCACCGATTCCCAGATGGGCCTGCTGATGGGCCTCGCCTTCGCGGTGCTCTACAACCTGCTGTCCTATCCCGCCGGCTGGCTGGCCGACCGCTACAGCCGCCGCAACCTGATGGCCGCCGGCATCGCCTCGTGGAGCGCGATGACGATGGTCTGCGGCATGGCGCATTCCTATCTGGCCCTGTTCCTGGCGCGCATGGGCGTGGGCGTGGGCGAGGCGGCGCTGGCGCCGGCCGCCTATTCCACCCTGTCCGACTATTTCAAGGCGGCGAAGCTGCCGCTCGCCATCGGCGTGGTCGGCGCCGCGCCGTTCCTGGGCCAGGGGCTGGCCGGTCTGGTCGGCGGGCCGCTGATCGATTATCTCGAGGCGCGGCCGCACATGGACGTGCCGGTGCTGGGCGACATCTATTCCTGGCAGGCGGTGTTCTGGCTGGTCGGCCTGCCCGGCCTCGTCGTCGCGCTGCTGTTCTTCACCCTGCGCGAGCCCGTGCGCCGGGGCAAGGCCGAGGCCGGCAGCAAGGGCGTCCCCTTCAGCGTCGTCTGGCAGTTCGTGAAGAGCCGCGGCGCGTTCTTCGGCCTGGTGTTCACCGGCTATCTCTGCCTGTCGACCCAGGGCTGGTCGCTGATGCTGTGGATCTACGAGTTCTTCATCCGCGAGCACGGCTGGACGCGCACCGAATTCGGCCTGACCTACGGCACCATCTCCATGGTGGCCGGCATCATCGGCAGCGTGTTCGCCGGCGCCTTCGCCGGCTGGTGGATCGGCAAGGGCCGCAAGGACGGCACGCTGCGCCTGGTGTTCATCGGCACCCTGTTCCTGGGACCCTGCGCCGTCGCCCTCACCCTGCTGCCCAACGCCTATGCGGCGATCGCCCTGCTCATCCCCGTCACCTTCATGATGGCCATGCCGCCGGGCCTGATCTCGTCGGCGTTGCAGCAGATCGCCCCCAACGAGCTGCGCGGCCAGATGATCGCGCTCTACATGATCGGGGTGAACTTCCTGTCCTATGCCATCGCGCCGTCGCTGCCGCCGGCCATGGACCAGCTCATCTACGGCCGCGAGGACACGCTGGGCGTCTCGATCTCGGCGCTCGCCGCCATCAACTACTCCATCGCGGCGGTCTGCCTCGGCTTCGGCCTGCGCCACTTCCGCAAGGCCCTCAAGGAAGCCGAAATCTGGCAGGAAAGCCACGCCTGAGGATCAAGCCCTGTCGACGCGGCAGGCGCCCATCTCTTCAGCCGTCATCCCGCCGAAGGAGCGCGTGAAGAAATTCATCTTCCCCACCGGTTTCTCGTCATTCCCGCGCAGGCGGGGCAGGGAACGAGGCCGCGCGACCGCTCGGTCACGAAGAACTTTTTCGTGCATGAAGCACGCGGAGAATGCCGTGCCCCGTGATCAACCGGGTTCCCGTGTGCGCGGGAATGACTGCGTTCTGTTGATTTCTTCACACGCTCCGTCGGCGGGATGACGGCCGAGGTGAAGGCATGCGCCGAGTCAGCAGCGATCCTGACAACGGACCAGCCTGAACGGCGCCTCTAGCGGATGCGGACCTTGTCGCCGTGCTGTTCCCAGACGGCGTGGAGTTCGCGCTTCAGCCAGGAGAGCTGGGTCTGGATGCGCTTGTCGCGGTCCTGGATGATGGTCGCGTTCCGCATGCCTTCGGCCAGGAACTCCAGCGTATCGCGCCAGCGCTCGAAGACGTCGCGCAGGGCCAGCGCATAGTCGGGATAGGCGCGGCGGCCCGCTTCCAGGCGCGCCTTCTCGTATTCGGCGGCCGCCGGCTCGAGGATGGCGCGCAACTCGGCATCGGTGCGCGAGGCGGCGATCAGTTCGCGCCAGGCGGTCGACAGGCGGTTGTTCACCAGATCCCACATGTTGTCCACGGCCTGGTCGATATAGTCCTTGCCGACCGGCGTGCGGTGGGCGTCCTCGAAATAATTCTTCAGCCACTGCTCGTGCAGATAGTCGATCGAGGCCTCGAGCACGTGCTGGGTGGTGGGGAAATAGTGCTGCACGGCGCCGCGGGTGACGCCCGCCTTCCTGGCGATCTCGGTCGTCGTGGTGCGGAAATAGCCGATGTCGATGAAACACGAGATCGTCGCCTCGATAATTTCCTGTCTGGTCGCCAGGCTCCGCACCCGCCGGCGACGTGCACTCGCCATTGCCATTGAAGTCGCCATATTATGCCGTATCCACTCCGTACCGGCTCGACCTGAAAAGTCACACCCGACTTTATATTAACTAGTGTGCGGTCCAATTTACTTTGCAATGCGCGCGCCGGGCAACCTGCTTCTTTTTGCAGTTGCAACCGAGTTGCAGGACAATCCGCGCCGCCGTTTCCCGCCCGCGAATCACGCTATAGTACAGGGTGATCCAGGGGAGAATCACGATGAGCGACGCACTGCGCGAGTTGAGCCTGTTCGATCCGAATGTGCAGGAGGACTGGTATTCGGCCTACGAGATCCTGCACCGGGAAGCGCCGGTGTACTGGTGCGAGGAAGGCGGCTTCTTCGTCGTCACCAAATACGCCGACATCCAGGCGATCTCGCGCCAGCCCAACCTGTTCTCCACCTATGCGACGCGCAGCAGCTCCGACCCGCTGATCAAGTTTCCCGAGGCGGTGGAGATCTACGAGACACAGGGCTGGCCCCGGTTCCAGCCCATGGTCACCGACCCGCCGATCCACAAGCAGTACCGCCGCAATTTCGACCATTATTTCAGCCCGAGCGGCGTGAAGGTGATGGAGCCGTTCATCCGCCAGTTCATCAACGAGCTGATCGACGGCTGGATCGACCGGGGCGAATGCGAATTCGTGCGCGACTTCGCCATGCCGCTGCCCATGAACGTCATCACCAGGATGCTGGGCTTTCCCATGGAGGACCTGCCCAGGCTGAAGCACTGGTCCGAGGTCTGGGTGCGGCCCTTCGCGCGCGGCCTGACCCTGGAGCAGGAGAAATACGTCGCCGAGATGGGCGTGGCGTTCCAGCACTACATCCACCAGCAGGCCGAACTGCGCCGCCGCGAGCCGCGCGACGACGTGCTGACCGCGCTGGTCAACGGCACCGTGGGCGAGGAAGGCGAGGAGCGCCCGCTGACCGACAACGAGATCATCGGCATCACCGACAATCTGCTGATCGGCGGCAACGAGACCACGACCTTCGCCCTCACCTCGGGCGTCTGGCTGCTGTTCCGGTTCCCGGACATCTACGAGGAGCTGAAGGCCGACCGCTCGAAGGTGCGCAACTTCGTCGAGGAGGTGCTGCGCATGGAAAGCCCGACCATGGGCCTGATGCGCTGCGCCACCGAGGACACCGAGATCAGGGGCGTGAAGATTCCCAAGGGCTCGGTGCTGAACCTGCGCTTCGCCGCCGGCAACCGCGACGAGGAGCAGTTCCCCGACGCCGCCTGCCCGCATCTGGACCGCAAGAACGCCGCCGCCCATCTGGCGTTCGGCCAGGCCGAGCATCACTGCCCGGGCGCGGCGCTGTCGCGGCTGGAGCAGATGTGCACCTTCGAAATCCTGCTGGACCGGCTGGACGGCATCCGCCCGGCGCCGGGGAAGAACGACTTCAGCCATTTCCCCGGCTTCACCCTGCGCGGCCTGAAGGAGCTGCACATCCAGTTCGACGCGAAGGGCTGACCCGGCCCGCGTGCCGCCGGGCCCGTGCCTTGACACCCCCGCCTACCTCCCATTAACTCAGCCCCGAACGGATGGGAGCGGGAAGATTAGGCAGGCCCTGGGATCGATCGTAACGGCCGCCGTGCTGTCGGCGGCTTCCACGCACATGGCCAAGGCCGCCGAGGAGGTCGTCGTCACCGGCACCCGCGAGGCCACCGACCGGGACAAGGTGCCCGAGAGCACCGGCGTCATCGAAGAAAAGGCGCTGGCCGAGGCCCATGTGGCGCACCCTTCCGAGATCATGGGCCGGATTCCGGGCGTTTACCAGGCGTGGCTGAGCGGGAACCACCATGTGACCGCCATCCGCCAGCCCATCAACTTCAACCCGCTCTATCTCTACCTGGAGAACGGCATCCCCAAGCAGGCGCCGGGCTTCTTCGAGACCAACGCCCTGTTCGACATGAACATGTCGCAGATCGCCCGGATGGAGATCACCAAGGGGCCGGGCACGGCGCTCTACGGCTCGGACGCGGTCGCGGGCGTCATCAGCATCTTCACCCCGCCGCCGCCCGAGGATTTCTCAGGCAGCATCCAGCTCCAGGGCAGCACGCGCGGCTACAAGCAGGCGCTAATCTCGGTGGGCGGCACCAGCGGCGCGCACGGCCTGCGCGCCGACGTCAACCTGGTCCACGACAGCGGCTGGCGCGACGACACCGAGGCCGACAACCAGATGGCCACGCTGACCTGGAACGTCGACAACGGCGGCAGGCTGACGGTACGGAACACGCTGATCCTGACCCGGGTGAGCCAGGATTCGCCCGGCTCCAACCTGAACCGCGCCGAGTACCGGAACACGCCGAAGATCAACCTGTCGCCCATCGACTTCCGGCTGGTGGAGGGCGTGCGCTTCCACAGCCTGATCGACTACGACCTGGGCGACAGCCTGCTCAGCCTCAACCCCTATGTCCGCTGGGGCCGGACCAAGCTGATGCCGTTCTTCCAGCTTGCCTTCGACCCGGCCTATTTCGACGAGGACGCCACCTCGATCGGCGCCCAGCTCAAGTTCCGCCACGATGTTTCCGACCGCCTCCGGCTGATCGCCGGCGCCGACGTGGACTACACCACGGGCAGCCGCGCCGACACCCAGATCCTGCCCGTGCGCAACGGCCGGTTCTATGTCGGCTATACCGACCTCGACACCATCTACGACTTCAAGGTGAAGGCCCTGACCCTGTCGCCCTATCTGCACGGGGAATGGCAGATCACGAACCGGCTGCGCGCCACGGCGGGCGTGCGCTACGACTACACCCACTACGACTACGCCAACAATCTCCCGGCCGTCGTCGACCCGCGCGACCCGCACAACCGGCCGCCGAGCCAGAGCTTCGACTACAACAATTTCACGCCCAAGGCCGGCCTCACCTGGGACATCGTGCCCGACCGGCTGAACGCCTTCTTCTCCTATCGGCAGGCGTTCCGGGTGCCGACCACCACCCAGCTGTTCCGGCCGGGCACCTCGTCGCGCTCCACCGACCTGAAGCCGGTGAAGGCCGAGAGCTTCGAGGCGGGCCTGCGCGGCGGCTGGGACCGGGTCAGCTTCGACCTGTCGCTCTACACCATGAAGATCAAGGACGATATCCTGGTGTTCACCAACAACGCCACCGGCGTGCGCGACATCCAGAATTCGGGCGACACGCGGCACAAGGGCATCGAGCTGGGCGTGAGCGTCGCCATCACCGACACTCTGGAGGCGTCGGTCTCCTACGCGCGCACCGACAACCATTTCATCGAATGGTTCCCGCTGGCCACCGCCGACCTGTCGGGCAACAAGATCAACCGCTCGCCCCGGGACGTGGGCAGCGCCCGGCTGGCATGGCGCCCCTCGTTCCTCAACGGCGGCCGCCTCGAGGTGTCGTGGGAGCACGCCGGCAAGTACTTCATGGACGACGACAACACCCAGGTCTACGAGGGCCACGACCTGCTGCACCTGGCCGCCAACATGTTCGTCTGGAAGGACGTGGAGCTGTTCGTGCGGCTGCACAACGTCACCAATGCGCGCTATGCCACCAACAGCCGCTACACCGCCTTCGGCGGGCAGGAGCTGAAGCCGGGCCTGCCCCGGACCCTTTTCGGCGGCGTGGGCGTGAGCTTCTAGCTTTCCCTTTCGCCCGCCACGCGGTATTTCTGAAACCCGGTCCAGAATTGGACCCGGCCAAACTGGGGAGGACATCGATGGGTCGTTGCGAAGGGAAAGTCGTCTATATCACCGGCGGTGCGTCGGGCATCGGCAGGGAATCGGCCGCATGGCTCGTCCGCGAGGGCGCATGCGTCGCGCTGGCCGACATCAGCGAGCCCGCCGGCAAGGAGGCCGCCGCCCTGTTCGGCGACAAGGCCATCTTCCTGAAGCACGACGTCACCAACGAGGCCGACTGGGCCAGCAACCTCGAAGCGGCGCGCAAGCATTTCGGCCGCCTCGACATCGTCGTCAACTGCGCGGGCGTGGTGGTCACCGGCAATCCGGTCGACATGCCGCTGGCCGACTGGAACCGGGTGTTCCGCATCAATGTGGACGGCAGCTTCCTCGCCGGCAAATACGCCATCCCGCTGCTGGCGGCCAATGGCGGCGGCCAGGTGATCCAGTTCTGCTCCATCGCCTCGTTCTCGGCCTCGCCCGGCCTCGTCGGCTATTGCGCGTCCAAGGCGGCGGTGCGCTCGCTGTTCCGGTCGCAGGCCAAATACTGCAAGGAACAGGGGAACGGCGTCCGGGTGAACGGCATCTTCCCCGGCCCGATCCTCACCCCCATGACCAACAACGTGCTCGACGGCGCCATGGGCGCGGGCGCGCACGAACAGTTCAAGCCGGGCCAGGTCAGCCCCTTCGGCGTGCTGGGCGCGGCCGAGGACATCGCCGCCGGCGTGCTGTTCCTGGCCTCGGACGAATCGAAATACGCCAACGGCACCGAGCTGGTGCTGGACGGCGGCACGACGCTTTAACAAGCGCACGGCAGCGGACGGCGCCCTCGCCGTCCGCCATCGTCCTTCTCCCGCATTGCGTCTGGTCCCGCATTGCGTCTGGCGCAATGGCGGCGGCAAGCCTATTTACCTGTTCTGCGCCGTGCGGCGGGTGCGGTCTGGCGGGCGAGCGCGCCTGACGGTATACGGAACCGCGCGGGCGCCGAGCACCGCCGTAACCGAGATCCGAGGATGATGATTCCGCCTGCGCCCACCCCGCCGCTTCCGGTCCTGCAGATCCTGTCCGAGACGGCGCGGCTGCACTGGACCCATATCCTCGTATTCCTCGCGGCGGCGGCCCTGTTCGCCATTCCCATGACCCTCGCGCTGATGCCGGTCGCCGACGACCTCTTGCGGATGACCGGCACGCCGACGCCCGAGGCGTTCGAGCATCTCGTGGGTCCGATGATGCGCGTCGCCCTGCTGGGGCTGGCGCTGGGCGCGGTGCTCTTCGCCTTCTGGGCGCGGCTGACGCTGATGGGGCCGCGCGCCGCGCTGGCGGCCGATCCCGGCGGCTGGCCCCTGCGATCCCTGAAGGTCGCCGGGCTTCTGCTGCTGGCCTGGATCACCGCCTCGCTCGCCATGATGCCGATCAGCGCGGTGCTGGGGCTGATGGGCGGCGCGGCCCTGTCCCAGTACCTCATCGCGATGCTCTCGATCCTGGCAATGGCGTTCTTCTACGCGCTGTTCTCGCGCTGGATGGTGGAGAGCGCGCTGGACATCCGCCGTGCCTCCAGCGCGCCCAGGCCCGCCGTTCCCCTCGCCGCGCATGTCCGCCTGGCCGCGCTGCTGACGGCGGTGATCCTGGGCCTCATCGTGATCCAGACCGTGGTCCACGGCCTGCTGGTCGCGGTGGGCGCCGAGCTGACCGCGCGGGTCGCGGGCGGCATCTTCATGACGCTGATCGTCACCACCTATGCCTCGATCCACGCCATCGTCTACCGGCTGAGGACCGTGCCGCCCGGCAACGGCTGACGCCGCCGCGGCGCCGTGGAAAATCGCACGGGCGCCGGTGGCAACATCGGCACGGCGGCTTTGGCTCA